>JAFCZJ010000330.1 GCA_019314375.1 Deltaproteobacteria bacterium
GAAGATGCACCCGTTTGCCTCGGAGGCCCATGATGACCGACGATAAAACCCTGCCCACGGATCCAGAAGACGACGACAAGACCCTGACGGATTTCGGCCCAAAGGCAGGAGAGATCGGAACCGACGCCGAGATCGGTGTAACCATCGGTCCCTACCGCCTAGTCTCTCGCCTGGGCGAAGGCGGCATGGGTGAAGTATTCGCTGCCGACCAGACCGAACCCATCAAGCGACGTGTTGCTCTGAAGGTCATCAAGCCGGGTATGGATTCCCGCGCGGTGGTTGCCCGTTTCGAAGCCGAGCGCCAAGCCCTGGCCCTGATGGACCACCCGTGCATCGCACGGGTCATTGAGGCCGGCGCTACAAAACGCGGCCGGCCCTTCTTTGTGATGGAGTACGTGAACGGCATTCCCATTACCAAATACTGCGACCAACACCGCCTGGACATGAAGCAGCGGCTCGAATTGATGATTCAGGTCTGTGAGGGCGTCCAGCACGCCCACCAGAAAGCCGTAATCCACCGTGATTTGAAGCCGTCGAACATTCTGGTCACGGAGGTCGACGGCCGACCTGTTCCCAAAATCATCGATTTCGGCGTGGCAAAAGCCGTCGAACAGCCCTTGACTGATAGCACAATGCACACGGTTCTGGGCCAGCTGGTCGGCACCCCCGAGTACATGAGTCCCGAACAGGCAGCAGCCACGGGCACCGACATCGACACACGCACGGATGTCTATGCGTTGGGCGTCGTGATGTACGAGCTGCTGTCGGGAGCCCTGCCTTTCTCGGGGGCCGAGCTTCGCAAGGCCGGCTTGGCCGAAATCCAGCGCATCATCTGCGAGGAGGAACCTCCCCGACCCAGCACCCGCTTCACCTCCCTGGGTGATGAGGCGACGGCAGTGGCAGAACATCGCCATCAGGCACCTCGCCAGCTTGCCCAGAGTCTGCGCGGTGATCTGGACTGGATCACTATGAAGGCCTTGGCCAAGGAGCGCGACCGCCGTTACGATACGGCCAATGGCCTGGCCATGGACATGCGGCGCTTCCTGAACAACGAACCGGTGCTGGCCTCGCCTCCCAGCCCCACTTATCGCCTGGGCAAACTGGTGCGGCGTAACCGCGGCGTTGTTGTGTCCCTGATTTCGTTTATGGCTATCCTGACAATGGCCACGGTGGTCAGCCTTTCCATGTATTTCCGCGCCGAGCGTGAATCCGCACGGGCCAGAACTGAGGCGGCTAAATCCGCCGAAGTATCCGGATTTCTCAAAGAGATGCTGGCCGGGGTTGGCCCAGCGGCCGCCCGTGGCAGAGACACAGCTATGCTGCAAGAGATCCTTGCCGAAACCGAAACACGCTTAAGCCGAGAACTGGGGGACCAGCCTGAAGTCGAAGCGGCACTGCGCGAGGTGCTGGCTACGACTTCCATGGACCTTGGCCAATACGAGACCTCCCTGCTGCAGGCCCGTCAGAATATCGAGCTGAACCGAAGTCTCTTCGGTCCCACCGATCACCGGACCGCGACGGCCGTGGCCCTCGTCGGCAAGATCACGATGTTCCAGGGCGACTTCGCCAGATCCGACTCGCTGCTAAGCTGGGCCGACGCCCAAGTCAGCGAACAACTGGGATCCGGATCCCTGAAGGCCCTTGAAATTCGTACCTGGCGAATTGAAAACCTGTCTTTCGCAGGTCAACTGGATCTGGCCTCCAATTTGGCCGATGATATTCTGGAATTGAAGGACGGCACGGAGCTTTGGGGGGACGACGTCACACACATGACCCTGTACCTCCTGGCCCAGATCAGGGCCGAGCAGCAGCGTTACGTCGAGGCTGACAGTCTCCATACCCTGGTGATTCCCATGCTCATCGCCGAGCTGGGTCCCGACCATCCAAACACCATGTCGGCCCGAGTTTCCCACGGTTTGACACTGACCTACGCTGGAAGGCTCGAAGAAGCTGAACGCATCACGTTGGCAACCATGGCCGACCTGCGTCGCGTGGTGGGTAACGAGCACCCTCAGACCCAGACTGCCATGAACAATCTGGCCATCACTTACAACCGTATGGAACAGCCAGAAAAGGCCGAGGCACTTTACCGCCAAATGCTGGAGATCAGCGAACGGACTATGGGTCCTTTGCATCCGGAGCACTTGGCCGGCGTGGTGAATTTCTCCACATTCATGCGCCGCAACGGAAGATGCAAAGAATCGATCGAAGTAGCCGACGCTGCTCTCGAGGGCTTCCACAAGGGGGTTGGGGACGACTTCATTGGTTGCGGATACGCCCTTCGCAACCGGGCTTCCTGCCTGCGCGAATTAGGAAGAAACGTCGAAGCGGCTGTCGACTTTGCTGAGTGCCACCGCATCTTCACCCTGATCTACGGAGTGGAGGATCTGCGCGCCAGCGACACGGCCGAGCAGTTGACACTGATCCACGAGGAATTGGGAAATTCGGATGAGGCTGACAAGTGGAGAGAGCTTATATGACTGGTTGCAC
>JAFCZJ010000331.1 GCA_019314375.1 Deltaproteobacteria bacterium
TATGGTGGCTGAACAAAGAGCCCTGGCTGAATCTTTTTCCACCTTTGTCGACGTGCTTGACGAGCGCTTCGGCATCGACAAGTACAACATCGCTCTGGTCACCACAGGTGTCACCTCCCCAGGATGCGGTGCCTGCATGGTTGACGAACCATACAGCTGTATGAACGAGACGGGCGAATCCGGCATATTCCAGGATCGTCGGGGCAGTTCCGTTATGGTGGCCGAGGACACTTACGAGTTCACTTTCACCGATGCGCCGGAGTGTCGGGTGATCGAAACAAGCTCGGAAAAAGATTGCTTCTACAATAGCGCCACTCAGTCGGGGACAGCCCTGGTCGGTGTGAACGGTTGCGGTTATGAGCGTGGCCTGGCCCCCATCCGCCTGGCCCTGGGCGACCTGCTCAACTCGGCCAACAATGGATTTTTGCGCGAAAATGCCACCCTGGTCGTGGTCGTGGTCAGCGACGAAGACGACTGCGGCGAGGTGGGTGACATCACCGAGGGCATCGCCGGTGCCGGTGGCAGGCTGTGCTACTACGCAGCCAAGGAAGTTGGCCCCAACAACACCTTCAGTCACCCGGATGATGTCACCACCAAACCTTATCGTCTCACCCCTGTTGACGAGTATTACGACTTCCTGATGGGAATAAAAGACAACAGGGCCGGCATGGTGAAATTTGCCGCCATTGTGGGTGTAAGAGACCTGAACGATCTGAGCACGACCACCATCGAATACGAAGACGATTCGAATACCAGTTCTGAAATCATCCATGCTTGCACCACACCCAATTGTACGGGGCGCTACTGTAGCTCCCTTCCCGGCACCCGTTACGTCCGCCTGGCCCAAAAGTTCGGTATCGGCAAGGACGGCTTCGTCGACACCATCTGCCAGGAAAACTTCTCGGCCACCATGGAAAAACTGGGCATCTTCGTCGCCGCAAGCAAAACCAACATCCTGCTCAACAACAAAGCCGTGCCCCGCTGAAGAAATCATCGCCGTTCTGCCCTGCCCTGGGAGAAACCTTGGGGACGGAGGATGGCCAAGATCCTGAAACCCGGGCATAATCCTTACCTCCGTCTCCGATTTCTCCGATTTCTCGCCCAAGTCGTAAACACCATGTCCCTTGACTCCATCTCTCCGCATGGTGCAAGATCGAAATCGGATCGGGAGTACTTCAGTAAATCACGGTAGGTGCCCGGCGGTGGTAATACGTCCCCATCCCCATCCCTGTATTGCTATCGCCGGGTGCCACTTTCAAAAGAAGGTGGAGGGGCTCAGACGCTTGCAAGGGTTTGTTGGCTGCGCTACGATTCTTCCAGCTTCACAACACAATCTGGAGACACGGATGGCACCGAGGACGTCTGCGCGAGTTCTTCTGATGGGTCTGGTTGGGTCTTTTCTGTTTTTGCCGGCGCCGAGAGCCGCAGAGCAAAGGCCTATCGTGGCGGTATTCGGCGTGGAACTCGAAGGAGTCAAACTGTCAAAGCAATTCCAGAACAGTTTGGCCAACTACCTGGCCACCCGCTTGACCGAGTCAGGCAAGTACCAGGTCATCCCTCGGGACCAGCTCAAGAAGCGCCTCTTAGGCCAGAAGAAGAAATCTTTCAAGGAGTGTTACGACCAATCGTGCCAGATCGAAATCGGCAAGGAGTTGGCAGCCGAAAAGACCCTTTCAGCCAGGATTGCCAAGTTAGGCAAACGATGCACCGTGAGCCTGACTCTTTACGACCTGAAGAAATCAACTACTGAAGCAGCGGCCTCGCAACACGGGAAGTGTGGTGAGGACAATGTGATCGATTCAATCGACAAGGCGCTGAACAAGCTCTTCGGAGTCGCCATGAGTCCGGTGGTAAGTAAGACGCCAGCGAGCAAGTCAGGGCCAGCAGGCATCGAGTGGGTTCACAGCAGCCCGGCGGGCATCGATTTCACGAAGAGCGAGGTGACGGTGGCCCAGTACCGGGCTTGCGTGAAGGCGGGCAAGTGCAGCGAACCGAAGACCAAGAGCGACGACAAATACTGCAACTGGGGTAATACGGACCGAGACCAGCATCCAATAAACTGCGTTGATTGGAATCAAGCGACGGCTTTTTGCGAATGGGCTGGCGGAAGGCTGCCGACCGAGCAGGAGTGGGAAGCCGAGGCGTCAAACAAGGGGAGCCGGAAGTACCCCTGGGGCGAGGAAGAGGTGAACTGTGATCGGGCGGCGTGGGACCAAGGAGGGCACGGTTGTGGACGTGACTCGACCTGGCCTGTGTGTGCGAAGGAGGGAGGCAATAGCGCAAGCGGACTTTGCGACATGTCGGGCAATGTCTGGGAGTGGGTCTCTTCTTGGGAAGACAATACACAAAAAGCTCACGTTTTGCGCGGGGGCTCCTGGTGGAACAACGGTAAGGTGGCCTTTCGTGCGTCGTACCGCGCCGCGGGCAATCCGTCGAGCTGGACCGTACTCATCGGCTTGCGGTGTGTTCGGGCGTCCCCGTAATCTT
>JAFCZJ010000214.1 GCA_019314375.1 Deltaproteobacteria bacterium
CACGGACTTTTATCGTGGATGCCCGTGGTGCATCGGATTACGGGACTTGGCATTTTCGCGAGGCTTTGAATTTGACCTATGACTACCTGGATCCAACACCGGAAGCCTCCATCGAGGCTTTGGCCCGAGCGATAGCCCGTTCACTCTCGCAGCAGGTGCTGGTGTACGGCGATGGTGATGATCCGGATACGGGCGAACAACTGGGCAAGGAGATCAGCGGCAAGGGCATCAAGAACGTGTTTTTCTTGAAGGGCGGCGCGCCCTTGTTGCGGCAAGATGTAGTCAAGGCTGCCGGGAAGAAAATGGAGGCCCAGCCATGAAGGGTTTGCTCACCTGGCGCGGCCATGCCTGGTTGGCTTTGCCTCTTCGGTGGTACTTGGGCCTTGTTTTCCTGATGGCTTGCTGGCACAAGATTTTGCATCCAGCCTCCTTTGCCCTGGATGTGGCCACCTATGATGTCTTGCCCCTGATGCTCGTCAATTTCATGGCCATTACGTTGCCATGGGTGGAGTTGGCGGCTGGCGTCATGCTTATCGTGGGCTTCAAGGCCAGGGCCGGTTCTCTGTTGGTGGCGGGCATGATGGTCGTATTCATCGTTGCGCTGCTGATGGCCATGGACAAAGGCCTGGATATGTCTTGCGGTTGCTTCGCTTCTCAGGGGATGGAAGAAGATCCCATTTCCGGTTGGACCGTGCTGCGTGATTTGGGCTGGCTGGCCGAAAGTATGTATGTGTTTGTGTTTGATAGGCGGCCCTTGGGTGTGGATGCCTGGTTGGCCCGAAGGAGAGAGTCCAATGTGTAAATGCGGATTGCCGGTGATGCTCTTGTTGCTTGGTATGGGCCCGTGGGCTGTGGCGCAGACTGCAACCTGTGACAAGCTTGAGGGAGAGGCCAAGGCCCTGGCGCAGAAGTTGCTGGCTTCTCAGTACATGTATGACTGCTGCGATCAGGCCATCGGCGAATGCCTGAAGGCCAAGCCGACCTGTCGGCTGGCGGTGAGACTGGCGAACAATATTTGTCGACGGGTGGCGGACAAGCAGGATGAGGCCACCATCGTGCGTGGTTTGGCCAAGCGGGCTCGCAGCATGAGCCGTGGCAAGAAATACGAGATCGATCTCAAACCGGAAGTGGCGGCCAGGGTGGGCTCTGATGCGGCCAAGGTTGTGCTGGTCGAATACGCCTGCGCTCGTTGCCCTTTTTGCTCCAAGGTGACTCCGCTTCTCCACAAAGAGGTGCTGGATGGACGCCTGAAGGATAAGGTGCGCTTTTATCTTAAAGTTTTCCCCATACGCAGCCACGAGTTCTCCAAGGAGACAGGCCTGGGCTTTATGGCTGCCATCACCATGGGGCGTTTTTGGGCTTTCGCCCTTCATTCTTATGCCCATTTCGATAACTTCTGCATCAAGCAACAGACAGCCTGGGCCAAGGCGGTGGGTTTGGACGTTGAGGGCTTTGAGCGCCTGCTCAAGGACCCGGCTACTCGAAAGCTTTTGGTCGAGAGCAAGAAAGAGGGACTGCGTAACAAGGTGGATGCCACGCCCGCTTTTTACATCAATGGCCGCAAGTACGTGGGCGACATGGACATAGAGGAGTTGGTGGACATCTCCCTTGAAGAGGCGGAGCGAGTCGAAGGCCTGGTCCATGTGCCTTGAGTCGCCGCGGGACTTGTCGCAGATCGGCGAGTTTGGTCTGATCGAAATTTTCGCTCAAGTTGGACGGGGTCTTGGGGATGACTGCGCGATTCTTAATCTTGGGGGACCCGAGCGCGTCTGTGTCTCCACCGACATGCTGATGGAGGGCGTGCACTTTCGGCTTGAGACGACCTCGGCCTGGCGCTTGGGGTGGAAATCTTTGGCGGTGAATTTGAGCGATCTGGCGGCCATGGGGGCATCACCCACAGCTTGTCTGCTGGCGGTCGCATGGCCGGTTGAAATCAAGCCGGCATGGATCGAGGAATTCCGGGATGGACTCGCCGCCTGCGCCAAACGTTTCGACTGCGTTCTGGTGGGTGGGGACACGGTCAAGAGCCCGGGGCCCATGTGCCTGAGCCTGACCGTGTTGGGCAAGATCGCGGATGGCAAGGCGGTGGAGCGAAGTGGAGGCAAAGCCGGCGACAAACTCTTCGTCGTTGGCCCTCTGGGGAATAGCGCGGCGGGTCTGCATTTGCTTTCAAGTGGCGGGGGCGAGTCCTTGTCGGAGGACGATCGCGCTGTTCTCATCGCGGCCCACTTGGAGCCGGAACCACAAGTGGCCTTGGGTAAGGCCCTTGCCCGTGAAGGGCTGGCCACGGCCATGATCGACTTGAGCGATGGATTGCTTCAGGACTTGGGCCATATGGCAAGAGCCAGCGGTCTGGGGGCGGTTGTCGAGGCAGAGCATTTGCCCATCAGCTCAGCTGGATTGCAGCTGGCCAAGGAAAGCGGTTTGGATGCCCTGGATTGGGCATTGAGCGGCGGAGAGGACTATCGTCTTCTTTTTGCAGTGGAGCCTTTGGCCACTGAGCGGATGGAGCAAGTCTGCGCTGAGTTTGAGGGCCGAGATCCCGTGTGCATCGGTGCCCTGGTCGCCGATGCCGGGATGAAGTTGCACAAGGATGGACTCTGGATTTCCGCCCCCCAGGGGGGGTACGATCACTTCGCCAAGAACCCGCAAGGGGCCGAAGAGGAGGAAACGTGAATCAGGGCAAGAACATTGAGCGACTGGCGGTGGTGGGGGCCGTTGCAGCCGGCATGAGCGCCGCCTCTCAGGCCAAGCGACGCAATCCGAATTTGGAGGTTGTGGTTTTTGATAGGGGACCCCATGTGTCTTATGGGGCCTGCGGGATGCCATACAACATCCAAGATTCTGATCGAGCCATCGATGATCTGGTGGTCATCTCCGCCGAACGTTTCCGGTCGGAGCGCGGAATCGATATGCGCACCGGGCACGAGGTGACGGAGATCGACCCTGAGGCGGGTCGGCTTCGCTTCAAGCGAAGCCAGGGAGAAGGCGAGTTTGCCTTCGATGCTTTGGTCCTGGCCACGGGTTGTCGCGCGGTCACGCCGAACTGGCCGGGCAAAGACTTGCCCGGAATTTTTGCTTTGCACACCTTGGAGCAGGCGGCGAGCATCAAGCGATATTTGCAGGATCGGTCCTTACGTCGGGCGGTTGTGGTGGGCGGAGGCCACATCGGCTTGGAGATGGCGGATGTGTTGACCTCACGCGGGCTGGCCGTGACCTTGATAAAGCGTTCGTCGGATTTGCCCTCGGGCTATCCGGAGGTCATCAGCCAGCTGGTCCAAAGCGAGTTGGATCGTTTTGGTGTGAAGGTGATGATCGGCACCGAGATCTCGGGTTTCGAGGGTGCGGTGCGGGTTGAACAAGTGAAGACCTCCGCGGGCCCCATCCCGGCGGATGTTGTCATTTTGGCGACCGGGGTCAAGCCCGAGGTGGACTTGGCTCAGCAGGCCGGGATTCGCATCGGCGCATGCGGTGCCATCGCCGTAGACGAAACCATGGCCACCTCGGCGCCCGGGGTCTATGCGGCCGGTGATTGTGCTGAGGCTTACCACCGCCTGCTCAAACGAGGGGTCTTCATGCCCCGGGGTACCACGGCCAACAAGCAAGGTAAGATTGCAGGAGCCAATGTGCTCGGTGCCGGCGAACGATTTCCCGGGATCATGGGTACCTCCATCACGAAGATTTTTTCTCTTGAGGTTGGGCATACGGGCCTGATGGAGCAGGAGGCCAATGCGCTGGGCCTGGAGGCCCAGGCGATCCACATCAAGGCGCGCACACGGGCCCATGGCTATCCTGGAGCCAAGGAAATCTTGGTTCGTTTGGTTTTCGAGCCTATGGGGGGGCGACTGCTTGGTGCCCAGATGGCGGGTGGCGAAGGGGTGGCCAAACGCATCGATGTGCTGGTGGCTGCCTTGAGTGCTGGTTGGAGCGTTGATGAGTTGGCCGGTTTGGATTTGAGCTATGCGCCGCCTTTCGCGCCGGTCTGGGACCCAATCCTGGTAGCGGCCAACATCGCCAAAAAAAAGGTGCGCTGAAACTCGAAAGGGCTTCGTGTTGAAACAGATTCGAACGATTATAGTTCAGGCTATCATCCTGGCGGTGGTGTCCTCGGTTGTGGCCTTGGGGTTCAATGCGTTCAGGCCCGCCGGCCTGCCCCTGGTGGCCGGGCAGCCCTACATGATCTACACGGATTGCCCCATGATGCGCAAAGAGGCTACCCCTGTGGCGGTGGCCGATTGGCCGGCGGATCTTTCCGGGCTGGTGCTGGTAGACGCGCGACCGGCCGAGGATTTTGGAGAAGTCCATCTGCCAGGATCTCGCAATCTGCCCTACCACCCGCTCAAGTCGCCGCCCGCCAAGATCCTCAATGATTTAATCGCGGCCGGGCCCAACACCATCCTGGTTGTGGGGGACGTAGAGATCAACTCGGGACGACTGCTGGCTGCCGAATTCGCCGAAGCCGGCTGCCTGGGCGTGCGTTACGTGGAGGGTGGTTGGCCGGCTTTGGTGGCCGCCGGTTTTGTTGAGGCGGGGGTGGCGCCATGAATTTCCAGAGCCAAAGACTGCAGACAGGTGTCTTAGTGATATCTCTGTCACTGCGAGTCTATCTGGGGGTGGTGTTTCTCTTGGCGGCTTGGTTCAAGATCGTCGATCCGCGCCAGTTTGCACTCAGTGTGGCGACTTATGACCTCTTGCCTTTGTACCTGATTAACTTGATGGCTGTTGTCTTGCCCTGGATTGAGGTTTTCGTGGCGGTGACCTTGATTCTGGGGTGGTGGACTCGGGCCTCCGCCTTGTGCATTGTCGGCATGATGGTGATGTTCATCGTGGCCCTGAGCCTTGCCTTGGCCGAGGGCTTGGAGATGTCCTGTGGCTGCTTCGCCTCCCAGGAAGCCAGCGAGGAGATCAACAGCCTGACTTTACTTCGGGACTTTGCTTGGTTGGCGGGGGCTGGTTTTGTTTTGATTCTGGATGACGGGCGTTGGGGTTTGGATCGGCTGTTGCGCCGCCGTGGGTCAAATGAAGCTTGACCTGAAGGGCTCGGCGAGGGAAAATTCGAGAATCTTGTCGTGTGAAGGCGGCTGGGCGGAGACATGATTTTGTTTGATGACGACTACGATGACTGGGACGACAGCGTGACCATTGAGTCCGATTTGGGCGTCTTGTTTCTGAATCAGGACGAGACGCCCAGTGTGTTGGAACAGGTCAAGGGTGCTGGGGCTCCACGCAGTATTTCCTTGATGAAGGTCTATCTGGTGCTTGGTCGTGGTCAGACTGCCGATATTCGATTGGACTCCTCCGAGGTTTCCCGCAGTCACGCGGCTTTGCGTAAGGTGGGCAAGGAGTTTGTTTGTGAGGACATGGAGAGCCGCAACGGCGTCCATTTGAATGGGGTTAAAATCCATTCGGCCACCTTGCGAGAAGGAGATACTTTGCAGATGGGCAATGTGGTCTTCATTTATCACGAGGGAAGCTGATGGGGTTCTTCGTTAAGTTTTGGGGTACCCGTGGCTCGATTCCGACCCCGGGTTACTTGACTCAGATCTACGGCGGCAACACCGCATGTGTGGAGCTGCGCATCGATGATCTTTTGTTCATCTGCGACGGCGGGTCGGGACTCAGGGAGTTGGGTCTGGATCTGGTCAAGCGAGGCTCTGGGCCCATCGTGGGGCACATGTTTCTGAGCCATGCGCATTGGGATCACATCCAAGGGTTTCCCTTTTTTCCGCCGGTCTACAATCCGGCGAATACCTTCTATGTGTACGGCACCTCCCGTGGGGATACGAGACTGTTCAAGTTGCTAAGCGGCCAGATGCAGTCGGACTATTTCCCGGTTCGTTTTTCGGATTTGGGTGCTAGCGTCCTGTCTGAAGACCTGGAAGACGGTGCGCGCAAAATCGAGGGCGTGCAAGTGCGCTGTATGGCGCAGATTCATCACGGCCCCAGTTATGGCTATTCTTTCGAGAAGGATGGGTGCAAGGTGGTCTACGCCACGGATCACGAGGTGGACCAGGTCTTGCTCAACGCAGAAGCGGTCGAGCAGGATTTGAGCATCCCGCGAGAGATTCCGGAAGAGTACATTGAGTTTGTCCGCGATGCGGACCTGCTTATTGCCGATGGACAGTATACGGACGAAGAGTACAGCACCCGTGTCGGCTTCGGTCACGCACGGGCCAACACCATGGTGGATCTGGCCATCGCCGGCAAGGTTAAGCAGTTGGCCATCACCCACCACGAGCCTTTGCATTCCGATGATATGGTCAAAAATAAAATCCTTGAATGCAGGCAGCGGGTTGAGCGTTTTGGTTCGGATTTGGTGGTTTTTGGTGCCCGAGAGGGCATGGAATTGCGTATCGATCGGTGAGCTTGAATCCGCCTAGTCTTTTTCAATAAACTCAGCAGCTACTTCATAGGGGGCTTGAGTGCCCTTGCTGCGCACCACTCGTACGCGGGCCCGCAACGGGGGGAAGACGTGGGCGAAGTTGTGGTGCACGGTTGATCGCACCTCGATGTCCAGCAGGCTGCCGATCGGAAATGGGGTCTGGGTGACGAGCAGGATGCCGCCACCGGACATGTCGCGGCTTGCGGCTTGTTCGCCGTTTTCGGCGTCAACCGGCTTGATCTCGACTTCGGTTTCCGCAGGTAGGCGTTGGTAGTCCCGGCGTTCCATGTGCTAGATCTCCTGATCGCGATTGTGATAAGTCTCTCGTCGCTGCTGGAACAGGCCCTCATAGCTTTGACTGATTTTTTGGGCCAAGATGAGCAGCTCTGCGATCTGAGTTGAGCAATGCTGGCGATGCCCATTGTCCGCATAAAAGACATTGACCACCCGCCCCCGAGCTAAGACAGGCATGACGAAAGCACTCAGCGGCACACGTTTGCCCATAACACGCAAGAACTCGATGTTGATTTTGGTTTTTTGAAGCCCTCCCAGGTAATGGGCCCGATTGTCAACGACCGTTTTGAAGACCGATGGGCCATCCAGGGGCACCATGAGAGAGCGGAAGGACCAGCGATCGATTTCGCCCCCCAGCGCGTCCCAGCCAAGAGCCACGGCCCGCTGCGGAGCGAAGGCACCGCTGGCTGGATCGCCCGGTTTGGCTCTGTGCACTGTGAAGATCATGCAGCGAGAGAAGGTCGAGCGGGCATAGCGCAAGACACCGCGCGCGATGGCGTGTCGATCATTGGCCCCGGCAATCAGGGCTTGGGCTTCTTTGAAATCCAGAGCACCGTCTTCTATCGGTGCAGGAGGCTGGGAAGGAGGCGCGCCGGCTTCCTCGGATAAAAGCCGATCTTCGACCCGACGACTCAGGTTGCCTTCTGAAGGGGTCCACACGCGACGCTCAATTCGTTGAGGTACTGGTGCCGGCTTTTCGGTGGGGGCCTCAACGCTGGCGTGGTCCTCCGTAGGGAGGGCCTCGTTCCATTCCTCCAGGTCATCCATCGACAGAAGGGGGAGATCCTCTTCTTGTTGTTCTGTTGATTCGTGCGGGTCGAGTGATTCCTTGACGGTCTCGCTAGAAGCCGGATCCAGTTGAGGGAAGCCATCTCGTCGTTGGTAGAGTTGATCGAAGCGGTCTTCGCTGATCAGGTCTTCCGAGAGTTTCTTGGTTCTCTCTGTTTTGGGCTCGACGTAGGACGCAGAGAGGTAGTCCGGCGGAGGCGGCACGGAGATGCCGCGCAGATGGCGGTCGATGGCAAAGAGTTCGCGTAAAAGCTGCCAGAAGCGAAGCTCGGGGATGACGATGGGGCTGGGTTTGAGGCCGGTGATGAAGGCCAATTCGTCCAGGGCGGCAAGGTCCGATGGATCCACAATCAGCACTTGCAATCGTTTGGATTCTTTTACGAAGGGGATGATGGCAAGCCGCTCGATGGATTGGGGCGTCATCAGGGCCAGGGCTTCCGGGTCCGGCTT
>JAFCZJ010000332.1 GCA_019314375.1 Deltaproteobacteria bacterium
CAGCGCCAGCGGTACCTCCACCCTCATGTCACCCCAGATGTTTCCAAAATCCGAAATACCGTCGAGGGCCCCCTTATTCAGGGCGCGGGCCGCGCCCTCGGGGTCCTCGAATTGATGCACAATGATCGTGAGGGTCGTTCCACCCAGTAACCACCAGGCGTTTTCAGTGGTGGGCAGAGCGATGATATCCCCCCACAGGTCACCGGGAAAATCACTGACCGCCGTACTCTCAACCGGCGGTTCCACGTCCTCGGCCGCGCAGACCGTAAACCCGCCAAATCCGTTTCCAATCGCCGTTATCACCATGAGGCCCAAAATGATCCGCACTTGCTGACCCTGCATATTGCCTGCCGTTCCCTCGGGAAATCTGTTGATTATTCTGTCATTGAACCGGTTGTCGGGTCCCATTCTTGACCCGCGACATTATTGATGAGAACTTCGGACACGACAATGGAGAAATTCAACAAATCCAATCGCCTGCTGAATGAGGAGAGTCCATGCCCCGCAACGTGGAGATCAAGGCACGCGTACTCAATCCCGACCGATTGCGCGAATTGGCTCTCGCGGTGGGAGACGGGCCCGGCCAACTGATCCGGCAAAAGGACACCTTCTACAACGCCCCCACGGGCCGCCTCAAATTGCGGGAGTTCGGCGACGGAACCGGCGAATTGATCGCCTACAACCGTCCGGACCGGGAAGGGCCCAAGACTTCGCAATACGCCATCAGTGCCACCAGTGATCCCGAAAGTCTGCACATCGCTTTGGCCCAGGCGTTGGGCGTGCGGGGAGTGGTGGCCAAGGAGCGCACACTTTTATTGAGCGGGCGCACCAGGATTCATCTGGACCAGGTCGAAGGGCTGGGGAATTTCATGGAGTTGGAAGTGGTACTTGCCGACAATGAGACCGAGGAACAAGGAATGGCCGTGGCCCACGAATTGATGGCCCAACTGGAAATCGAGCCCGACGACTTGATTGAAGGGGCATATATCGACCACCTCGAAGCCGGGAACCGCTAGTCCGGAAGTCGCAATTAGTCCGGAAGTCTCAATTAGTCCAGTTCATGCAACCACGCCGCGTGCCGCGGTGCCTTCTTCGTCCGGCTCCACTCCTCCAACATGGCCGGCGCCACATCATGCAATTCTTTCATCTGCTCGGGCGTGCGGGTATTGGCCACCAGTTCGAGCCGATGACCATTGGGGTCAAAGAAATAGATCGATTTGAATATGCCGTGATTGGTCGGCCCCAGGACATCCAGACCTTCGGCTTCGGCCAATTCCTTGGCTTCGAGCAGAGCCGCCATGTCCTTCACTTCAAAGGCAATGTGCTGCACCCACTCGGGCGTGTTCTGGTCCCGTCCCATCTCCGGTGAGTTGGGCAGTTCGAAAAAGGCCAGGATGCTGCCGTTCCCCGCGTCCATGAACAAGTGCATATACGGATCCGGTTCCTTGGTCGAGGGCACCTTGTCTTCGGCGATCGCGAGCACAAAATCCATGTTCAGCACTCGCTGGTAAAATTCCACCGTCTCCTTGGCATCCCGGCAGCGGTAGGCCACGTGATGAATGCGTTGCAGTTCAACAGCCATGCGGCGCTCCTAATTCTCTTTGGATTCGATGACGCCACGGCGCATCTGGTCACGTTCCATCGACTTGAACAGGGCCTTGAAATTGCCCTCACCAAAGCCGTCGTCATCCTTGCGTTCAATGAACTCGAAAAAGATCGGGCCGATCATTTTTTGCGAGAAAATCTGCAACAGCAGGCGCGGTGCCTCGCCATCGGTCGTGCCATCCAGCAGAATGCCCCGTTGCTGCAGTTCCGCCGTCGGTTCGCCATGTCCCGGCAGGCGCTCTTCCAGCATTTCGTAGTACGTGTTCGGCGGCGCGGTCAGGAACGGCACACCCAGGTCTTTCAAATTCTGCCAACACTCGAGCAGATTGTCGCAGATGAAGGCGACATGCTGAATGCCCTCGCCCTTGTATTCGCGCAGGTACTCCTCGATCTGGCCGATTTGTTCCCCCTTCTCCTCGTTGAGCGGGATACGGATCAGGCCATCGGGTGCCGTCAGTGCCCGCGACAGCAGTCCCGTGTACTCGCCCTTGATATCGAAGAAGCGAATTTCGCGGAAATTGAAGAGGTTTTCGTAGTAGGCGGCCCAGTAATCCATCCGGCCCTTGTAGACGTTGTGCGTCAGGTGATCGATGATGTTGAAACCGGCACCGACAGGATGGATGTCGACACCGGCAAGATATTCGAAGTCGATGTCGTAAATGGAATTGCCTTCTTCGAAGCGGTCGATCAGATAGACGGTCGAGCCGCCGATGCCCCGGATCGCGGGCAGGCGCCACTCCATCATGCCGGCTTCGACGTTCACCGGCTGGGCGCCCTTGGCAAGGGCCAGATCGTAGGCCTTGGCCGCATCGGTGACCCGGAAGCCCATGCCGCAGGCTGAGGGGCCGTGTTCGGCGG
>JAFCZJ010000088.1 GCA_019314375.1 Deltaproteobacteria bacterium
CATGTAGTCGTCACGGACCGCTCGCAGGTAGCAGAGCTTTTCTTTGTGGGATTGCATGATGTACTCGCGGTTGTGAGCCCGCCACATCATGTGGAAGAAAGAGTATGGTTTGAGGACCATGTGTCGAGCAACGCGCATGCCTGAATACACATGCAGAACCGATGCCAGAATCCCTGCTCGTCACCAAGCTTTGTAAAATCAATTAGATAGAAATTTGCAGACGCTGAGGTGGGTCATTTGGGTGTCCGGATTCCGGACACTCCACCCTCCGTCCCTGCCTTTCCGTCCCCTCCACCCTCCGTCCCTGCCTTTATGAGGGCAAATAAAGCGTACTTGGGCCCTACTCCGTCCCTGCCTTTATGAGGGCAAATAAAGCGTACTTGGGCCCTACTTGGCTTTCGTTTCGAAGACCAAGAGGTAGGGCACGGCGGGGAGGTTGCCTTTGCATCTGAAGGCGTTGAATTTACCTTTGTTCAGCCAGATGGCGTAGCTCTTGCCCGGCTCCAGTTTGACCGGCAAAACGATGGTCTTGCCGTCGGCCTCATACTTGGGCTTGCCGGTGGTCTTGGGGTAACTCGCTTTGTCCACCTGCACGAAGGACCACATTTTCTCGGTCTTCATGGACTTGGAAAAAGTCACACGGATCTCTTTGGTGGCCGGATCCACCTGGGTGTCGCCCGCGACGGGCAGGGTCTTCGTCACCACCGGCGGCGTTTTGGCCACCGAGACTTTGGAGCCACCCGCCTGCGCGTTAGCGCTGAAAATGAGACCCAGCATGGCCGCAACGGTTATCAAGTATCGCATGTGCCCTCCTCGTTATGGGTTGTGCTCCAGAGCCTATGCGCATCCCTGCCACCAAGCAAGCCGGACTTGCAAGGCGCTGGTTCTTCCTGCGAGAATCAAGCCTTGAGTCCAATCCAGGAGCCATCATGCGCGCATCGATCCTGATCTTGCTTGTATCTTGTGCCTGCCTCACCCTCCCCCCTACCCTGCAAGCCGCCACCTTCACGGTGACCCACACGGCAGACACCAACGACGCCCTACCCGGCGACGGACTCTGCGCCGACGGCATAGGCCTATGCACTCTCAGGGCCGCCATCGACGAGGTCAATGCCAACTTTCCATCCAACGACATCGTATTCGACATGCAAGAGGCTCCAGGACCCGACGGCACCTACGTCTTCACACCCTTGACGCCATATTTGCTGAGCAGCCACGCAACCACAATCGACGGATTGAGTCAGAGCGGCGCCGTGGCCAACTCCAACCCGCCAGGCCTGACCTGGAGCCCGGATGCGACCTTGATGATCGAAATCGACGGAAGTCTCATCCCCCGTGGACAAAGTCACGACGCGATCATTCAAGTCCAAGCCAGTAGCTGCGTCATGCAGGGTCTTATCGTTCATTCCGGCCCCTTTCACGACATGCGGATCGGTGAAGCGGGCAACCCCCAAGGAGCCAATCTTATCTCCTCATGTGTCATGGGTTTGGCCGACGCCCGACCCTCCCGCGTCCTCTTCATCCCCACGGCACCCAAGGACGATCTGGCACCCGTCCATGCCGCCCTGGCCATCACAGAAAGGAGTGGCGGCAATACGGTGCAAAACTGCGTCCTTTCTGGGCACCATCATCAGGCTGGCATCGCCCAGGGTGCCGGACTCCTGCTTCAAGGCCCCGAGGGATGGAACCCAGGTAGCATCATAGTAGAAGGCTGCGTGATGGGTATAGGTGCCTTCTTGGACCAGAACGCGCCGGTGCCCGCACCCAACATCTTCGGCCTGGTCGTCCAGGCACCCTATAGTAGTTGCGAGTTCCTCTCCAACATTATCGCGGGCAACGCATCCCACGGCGTATGGCTTTTCAGCCCGGAAGGATCCTTGGATATCAACGGCGGGCACAAAATCAAATCCAGTCATATCGGTCTGGTCCCCACCGATGGACTGGGTGGCGCGCTTGCCTTTGGGAACGGTGGCGATGGCCTTCGACTCGATCGGGGCAGCATGGGCACCCAGGTCGGTGGGCTGCTCGCCGCAGAGGGTAACGTGATCGCCGGCAACTCGGGTCATGGTGTCTATGTGCTGGCCTCGGAGGACCTGGGAAGCCAGGGGAACAGCCTTCGAAACAACCTCATCGGCACCGATCCAAGCGGAAGCATCGCCATGCCCAACGGCGGCCACGGCTTCATCTGTCGTGATGCCGGCCCGAACGATACGGCCGAGGCAAACCTCCTGGCCTTCAACCAGGGAAGCGGCGCAAGGATCGAAGGATGCTTCAACCGCTTCTACGACAACCGCTTCGTGGCCAACAGCGCCTGGGGTCTGGAAATTCGACCGCATCTCGGCGATCCCGCCTGCGACATGCCTGGCGACGACACCCTTGAAGCACCGTGGGTGGGCGGCCTGGGCCAAGAGAATCGATTTGAGGACAACCTGCTTGGCGGTGTCCTGGCCGTGGACATTCGGGCAGCAAACCAAGACACCCTGCTTGCAGACAACGTCTTCGACCCCGATGATTCGGGCCCCTGGTTCGAGCAGCGCTGGTACGCTGCCGTGGAATTGGTCGATGAAACAGGCAACGTGCTCTCGCCTGCTTCCGCCGATATCCAGATCGAAGATCCCGAAGGCATGCTGCGTATGATCAACATGGGCGACGACGGACTGTGGGGTGAGGATGCGGCCTTTTCAGTGACTGACGTCAGAAGCTGGATGGAGATCACCGAATATCGCATCCTGCCGGATGGCAGTCGCCTTGACTTGGCCAGCCGCCGACTGCGGGCCTCGACGCCGGGTTTGACGGGACATGCCGAATTCGTTTTCGATGCGATTGCTTCAGAAACTGAGTCAGGCTTCGGCCGACCCAATGGCGTGGACTTCGCGGGTCTCAGCCGCTATCAAATCGCTGAGATCCTCATGCAGCCGGACATGGACGACGATGGCTTGATTGATTCCGACGACTGCGCCCCGGAAGACCCAGCCTATGGGGATGTGCCCTGCGACCTCGACGAGGACGGCTTCTGCGATGCCGACATCTTTGGACAGGTACAGGGCGCTTTCTGCCCGAATGATTGCGGCGAGGGGCTTTGCACGCCCGGCGACTGTGCCGACGATTCCGCCGAAGTGAACCCGGATGCCGAAGAACTCTGCAACGGCATCGACGACAACTGCGACACAAACATCGATGAAGGCTTCGACAACACGGACGGCGATGGCTTGGCCGACTGCGTGGATCCGGACGATGACGACGACGGCAGCGAGGATGGCGATGATTGCCAACCTCTTAATAGCGCCGTCCACCCAGGCGCCGAAGAGAACTGCAAGGATGGTATCGACAACGACTGTGACGGGGCCATCGACGCAGAGCAGACCAGCTGTCTCAACTGCGGCAACGGGGTGCTTGAGGTCTTGGAGTCCTGCGACGACGGCAACCGTGATCCCGATGACGGATGTAGCTCGGTCTGCCGGGTGGAAAGGGGCTGGGCATGCCGGGCCGTGACCGGGGCGCCGCATCTTTGCGGCTCGGCCCCTGGATCTGGCGGCCTGATCATCACCGAAATCATGAAGGATCCGAGCTGCCTTGCCGATTCGGCTGGCGAGTGGTTCGAATTGCACAACCCGGGTGAAGTCTCCCTGCAACTTGCCGGATGGACCCTCGGCGATGCGGAGGATACCGAGGCCGTCTTGATTGAGAACCTGCTCATCGCCCCCGGCGCTTTTGCCGTCTTGTGCGCCGACAGCGAGCAAGCCGCCACCGAGGGCGTCCCCTGCGATCTGGACTACAGTTACGGCGCTTTATCCATGGGCAACGGGGACGACAGCCTGGTGGCGCTTGATCCCGCAGGCCGACTCATCGATGAGGTGATCTACACGGAAAGCGAATTTCCCGATAGCCCTGGAGCCAGCCTGAGCCTGGACGCGGGTCTTGACGCCGCGGACAATGACCTGGCCGAAAACTGGTGCGCCGGAAAACGCTCACTGGAATCCACCTGCATGCCTTCGGATCTGGGCACGCCGGGTCAGGCCAATCCGCCCTGCATCGAATGCGGCGACGGCATCCTGGGCGGCGGCGAGGCCTGCGACGACGGTGATTTGGACGATGGCGACGGCTGCGATTCTGTTTGCGGGGTCGAAACCGGCTATGCCTGCGCACAATCTGAAGGGGGCGGTGCCAGCCTCTGCGGTCATCTGGCCGTGGCCGGTGAAGTGGTCATCACGGAAGTGCTCTACGATCCTTTCTGCGTTGCCGACACGGCCGGTGAGTGGTTCGAAATCATCAACGCCTCGGATCGCCCCTTGGAATTGGGCGGCTGGTCCGTGTCCGACGAGGGCAACGATGCGGACAGGCTGCCTGAGCTTAACCTGGCTGTTGGCGCCACCCTCGTCATCTGCCGCAACCCGGACCCGGCCCTCAATGGGGGTGTGCATTGCGACGCTTCTCTGCCCTTCGGACTGACCAACAGCGCCGACGAGATTCTCATTCACGACGGCGCCGGCATGCTCATCGACGGCCTGGTTTACGACACGAATGCTGCCTTCCCCTCTCATACCGGTGCCTCCATGCAGCTCTCGGCAGGCCTGGATCATGAAGCCAACGACTCCGGGTTCAACTGGTGCATCAGCCTGACCACAGTGCCCAAAGGTTGCGGCGATCTTGGCTCACCGGGCCTGGCCAACGCCGTCTGCGGCAGCAGTTGCTGGGACATTGATGAAGACGGTCATGAAGACATGGCTTGCGGCGGGACCGATTGCAACGATCGGGATGCCTCAATCCATCCCTGGGCGTCCGAGCGACTCTGCAATGACGCCGACGACGACTGTGACCCGGCAACGCATGACGATCCGAACCCCACGGACGCGGACGGAGACGAATTCAGCCTGGGATGCGGTCAGGATTGTGATGACACCGATGCCTTCGCCTACCCCGGCGCAGTCGAGGTCTGCGATGATGGTCGGGATCAGGACTGCAACGGCATGGATCTGGCTTGCGATTGCCCCGACGCCGACGACGACGGCTATTTCAACACAATCTGCGGTGGCAACGATTGCGATGACGCTGATGACGAAGTACATCCGGGTGCCGCCGAGAACTGCGAAAACCACATCGACGACGATTGCGATTCGCTGACCGACGGCGACGACCCCTCCTGCCGCCTTTGCGATGACGCTGACGGCGACGGCTATGGCGAGGGCGACGACTGCCTGGGACCGGATTGCAACGACCTCAACGCATCCATCCACCCCGAGGCCCATGAAAACTGCGCCAACAACATCGACGACGACTGTGATGGGCTGGTGGATGAAACGGACCCGGACTGTAGAGACTGCGAGGACTCAGACGGCGACGGTTATGGTCGAGGCAGCGAATGCCTCGCCCCGGACTGTGACGACGACGATGCCCTGGTGAATCCAGGCGCCGAAGAACATTGCGCCAACGGCACCGACGACGATTGCGACGGAGCCATCGATGCGAATGATTCCGATTGCGATACCCCCTGCGTTGATGCTGACTTTGATGGATTCGCGGATGAAGCATGCGGAGGCACCGACTGCGATGATTCGAATGCCGACGTGAACCCAGGGGCCGAAGAACTTTGCGAAAACGAAGTCGATGACGATTGCGACGGTGCCTCCGACATGCAAGATTCGGACTGCACCGGTCGCAGTCCGGCATGCGACTGCCAAAGCGGCTCAGCGGAGCCAAGCTGGATCGGACTGCTCTTGGCCTTGCTTTTCGCCCTGCACAGACGCCGAAGGGGAATCCGTGGTCACAAAGGGTTTTCCTTGCTAGTGTTTCTAAAGGAGGCATGATCTTGTCAATTGAATCAACGATACAAACATGTAGCACCTGAGAAGAAACACTTGTGCCGTGGCGCGAAGCGACACGGTGCTATTGTGCCGTGGCGCGAAGCGACACGGTGCTATTGTGCCGTGGCGCGAAGCGACACGGTGCTATGATTTGTTTTTAGACCGGATTTATTTTTAAACCGATTCGGCATTATGCCCGCTTCGCGACAGGAGCCCGGTTGAAACTTTCCTTGGCCACCAAGATATTTGCCGGTTTCGCGGCCGTACTCATGGTCTTTGGTGCAGTCACCGTTTTTGGTGTGGTGCAGCTCAATACGGTCCGAGATCAACTTGGCGTGGTCAACCGAGGCCACCTGCCGCTGAACCGTGTGGTGACCGAGCTGGAAATGCTCCAGGAGAGCACCCGGCGCAGCATCGACAGCATCCTGCGATTTGACAACATTGAGCTACAACACAAGCTGCTGAGTAACAACGAGCGATCCTTCCAACGCAACGTCGGTGCTCGGCTGGACCGGGCTTTCGCTATTCTGGACAAAGTGAGTAAGCAGGCAATTGAAGAGCGCGACCGTATTTTTATGCAGGATGCACGCCTGCGTCTCCAACGAATCCGTGAACTTTCAGAAGCCTTCCAGGACGACATGAGTATGTTGGTCCAAAACCTCGATGATCTGGGACTGCCAGCCAGCGAACTGCCCGACGTACCCAATCTCAAACGCCTCATGCGCGGCATGTCGCGTGAGATCCGTCTTCTAAAACTTCGAGTAAAAAACGCCATCACCACCCAAATTCTCTTGATCGAGCAAGAAGAAAGTTCGGCGGTGGTATCCAGCTTGTGGCTCATCGTCCTGGCCCTTGTGGTCAGCATCGCGGTCACCGTGGCCAGTCTTTGGGCCATTCGGCCCATCCGTCACCTCAGCGAAGCCGCACGCCGAATATCTGAAGGTGACTTCTCGGCCAGCGTGGAAAGCAGTTCCAGCGATGAACTGGGCCTGCTCACGGATGAGTTCAACCGCATGGCGCGCTCCTTGGGTCAGCGGGATGCCGAAACCGAACGACACAAGGATGAAAGTGCCGAGGTCAACAGACGACTCCGCCAGAGCACCATCGACCTGGAGCTGATCACGCTACACAACAAGCACATCATCCGCTCCATGCACAACGCCATCCTGGTCGTGGATGGCCTGGGTGAAGTAACCACGATCAACCCCGCGGCAGCGGCCATCTGGGACTTGGACAGGCAGAAGCACACAGGCAAGCGCCTGGATCAGCTGCCCATCGCCACGACCTTACGCGAAGTACTGGGCCCCCTGAACAGTCTGCGTACCGGCAGCGAACCCGTGCTCTATGAGGCCTGCGCTTTCAGCCGACCGAAGCAAAGCGAGGTCCTGGTGGATCTCTATGTCTCGGCCCTGACAAGCGCCGACGGCACACGACAGGGCCTATTGCTGGTGGGTGAAGACGTCACCGACAAGGTGCGAACCAAACAAGCCCTGCTCCAGTCCGAGCGTCTGGCCACGATCGGCCGCATGAGCGCGGTGGTGGCCCACGAAATTCGCAATCCCTTAAGCTCCATCGGCCTGAACACTGAACTCCTGGAGGATGAGCTGGGGGACCTGCCCGAGATTTCCACCGAGGAGGCGCGTTCCATCCTGGCCGCCATCGCCAAGGAGGTCGAGCGGCTGACCGAAGTCACCGATGAATACCTGCGCTTCGCCCGTCTGCCCAAACCGCAAAAAATTTCCGAGCCCCTCCATGACATCCTGAACAACCTCTTGCATTTCATGCAGGGCGAGCTGGACGAAGCCAAAATCGAGCTTGTGTGCAAATTCGATCCTCAGATCGGAGAGGTGGCGCTGGACGCCAACCAACTCCGACAGGCCTTCATGAACCTTTTCAAGAACTCCACCGAATCCATGATGGAACATGGCGGTGTTTTGACCATTTCCACGCAACGCCAATCGGGCCAAGTTGAAGTCCGCATTGATGACACAGGTCGAGGCATCGACGCCCAAAGCATGGAGCATATTTTTGACCCCTTCTTCTCCACCCGGGATGCGGGCACAGGTTTGGGCCTCTCCTTGACCCAACAGATCATCAACGAGCACGGAGGCAATATCCGCTGCGAAAGCCGACCTGAACAAGGAACCTGCTTCGTCGTGCAGCTGCCCATCGGCCATGCGGGGCGGGCACCTGCAATCGAAGAAGATGATGAAAAAGATGAAGCAGAAGGAGAAAGCAATCCGTGAGTCCCCCCCAAAGCCAATTCCGGCGGAGCCTGGCTGGCTTGCTTCGAATCGGTCCTGGCGAGGGCAGCAAAACCGCACTCATGTTCGGTATCCTCTTTACCGTGGTGGGTTCCTTCATCATTGGCCGGGTTGCCAGAGACAGCTTGTTCCTGAGTCGATACTCTGTTGACACACTGCCGTACCTGTACATCTGGGTTGCAGGCGCAGTCAGCCTGCAGTCTTACTTGTACTCCCATGTCGCCGATCGCATTCGGCGTGACCGACTTTTCATGTTCTCCGTGGCGGGCATCTTCATCCTCTATCTGGCGTCATGGATCATGCTATCCGCGGTTGGGGACTGGTTTTACCCAGTGCTCTACGTGCTTATCGAACTCTTCGGCAGCCTTCTCATTATCCAGTTCTGGACCTTGGCCAACGAAGTCTTCACCACCCGAGAAGCCAAACGCCTCTTCGGCCTGGTGGGAGCCGGCGGCGTGTTCAGCTCGGTTGTCTTGGGTTTTGGTATACGTGGCGTGGTCAACCTGATCGGCACCGAACAATTGTTGTTGCTTTCAGCTGCGCTATTGGGGTTCGGGTTCTTTTTGTCCTGGCGCTTATCGAAAAGTTGCCGGGACGAAATTTTGGGGAGCATGGCCGGCAGCGGAGGCGACCTGCGCAGTCGAATCGCTCTCTTCGCTGACTGGCGTCGAATCTTGTCCAATCGCCATCTGAACATGGTGGCGGCTTTGATCATGCTGCTGGGCTTGGTCATGACGCTTGTGGATTTCCAATTCAAGATAGCTGCCCGCTATGCATTTTTGAACCAGGAAGCCCAATTGGCTGGCTTCTTCGGCATGTTTTACGGCTTGACCGGCATCCTGAGTGTGTTGATACAAACCCTTGCAACGAGTCGCATTCTGGAACGCTTCGGCATCCTGCCTTCATTGCTTCTGCTGCCGGCGGCTCTGCTCATGGGCGCCGTGGGCTTGTTGATCCATGCCGCCCTTTGGAGCGCTACCTTGCTCAAAGGCAGCGATTCGGTGTTGCGTTACACGATAAACGACGCCACGGTCCAACTCCTTTACCTGCCGGTGCCTGCCCGCATCCGGGGTCGAGCAAAGGCCTTCGTTGACGGCATCATCAGGCCTCTGGCCATCGGCCTGGCGGGTGCCTCCTTGGTCTGGATCTTTCCCCACCTGCCCGAAGGGTCCATGGGCTGGATCATCTTGGCCCTTGTGACCGTCTGGATCGGTGTTGCATTCGGGGTCCGCCGCCAGTATTTGGCCAGCCTGACGCGAACCCTCAAGGCTCGGCGCCTGGACTTCAGCGCATCGGGCGCCCTCGTGCCTGATCAAGCCGCGACCCGGCTGCTTTTCGACGCATTGGATGACCCGGACGAAAACTATGTGCTCCATGCCTTGGACTTGTTGCCCCAGGCGGCAAAACGTTGGCAGGCCGGCGTAGAGCCACTGGTGCGTCTGTGCGACCACGCCTCGACCAAAATCCGTGCTCGAGCCCTGCGCCTTCTGGGAGGAATGGGTTCACTTGGGCACGGCCCGGTTATCCACGCCAAATTGTCGGATCCCGACCCCCTGGTCTTGGCCGCCGCCATCGACGCATACTGCAGCATCGGCCAGGCTCGTGCAGTACACACAATTGCCCCATTCCAAGACCACCAGGATCTCAGGGTACGCGCCGCGGCCATTGTCGGACTCATCCGGCACGGCGGCCTGGACGGCGTACTCAGCTCGGCCGAGCGTCTCAAGGCCTTGTTGGACAGCAGCAAGGCATCCGAACGAGCAACCGGGGCCCGCATTCTGGGCGACATTCAAGTCAAAAACTTTTACCACCCGCTCTTGCAACTCTTAGTCGATGAGGATCAAGAGGTACAGGTGGCAGCCATCCAGGCCACCGGAAAAATTCGTTGCCAGGAATTGATGCCTCCCCTGGTCTACCGCCTGGCCCGCCGGGAGACCCGAGCCGTGGCCATCGAAGCCTTGAGCGCCTTTGGCTCTGAGGCCACCCGCCTGTTGACCAGGGTCCTGGCCAATCCCGACGAGAATCTGGCCAGCCGTTTGGCAGTCCCCACCATCCTGGGCCGCATCGCCGACGATGCGGCCATCAAAGCATTGCTGGCCGGAATGAATGATCCAAATCCGGATCTGCGGGGGCAAATTCTGGAAACTTTGCACAGACTGCGAATCCGCAATCCCCACATCAAATTGGATCGCGAACTCTTGCTCCAGGCGGCGAAAAACGAATTGAGGTCGCTTTACGAATTGTTCTTCGTGCGCCACGACCTGGACTTGACCGGTGGCTTGCTGGCTGACGCTTTGTCCGATCAGCATCAGCAGGGTCTTCGGCGTCTCTTCCGAATCCTGAGCTGTATCCTGCCCGTGCGGGCAGTGGATGCCATCTACAGCAATCTGAACTCGCCCAACCGACGACAGCGGTCCAATGCCTTAGAGCTACTCGACAACCTGCTGGACGAGGACTTCAAACGAGCCCTGATGACCTTGCTGGAGCCCAATGCCGAAATTCGGCGCCTGGAGGAAGGTCGTGAATTCTTTAGTCTGAGAGAACAAAATCAAAGCAAGCGCTTGTTGGCCCTGTTGTCGCATCCCAAAACCTGGCTGCAAGCCTGCGCCCTGATGGAGGTGAGCCAACGCAAGGAGCTTGGCCTGCGGGACGAGGTTTTGACCTGCTCGGCCTCGGGCGATGAATTGGTACGCGAGACCGCCCTTTACTCTCTCTGGCATCTCGATCCACCCGCCCGCATGCGGCAGACAGCCGAGCGACACATGCGGGACAGGTCAAGCCGGGTGAGCCGCTACGCGGCGTGGCTTGTCAAGCAAGCCATCAACGCGGGGTCCTGATATGCGATGGGTGATGCGCGCTTTGGCCATCCGGCCCGAGGAATGGGACCGCACCGCGGGTATGTTTTTGTATCTGATGGCGGCGGTCGGCGCCTTCATCACCGGCCGCATCACCAGAGACACCCTTTTCCTCAGCCGCTACGACGTCAGCTACCTGCCATACATGTACGTTTGGGTGGCCTTGGTCATGAGCGCCTTGAGCTATGCATACTATCGCTTCGCCGATGCTTTCCGGCGAGACCGATTGATTCTTGCCGTCACCAGCGCCTTGCTGGCATCGGTTCTGCTGGCCAGGCTGATGTTGAGCGTAGCCGGTGCCTGGTTCTACCCCGTACTCTATGTCTTTATTGAAGCCATGGGCGCCCTGCTCATGATCCAATTTTGGACCTTCGCCAACGATGTCTTCACCACGCGGCAGGCCAAACGCCTCTTTGGCATCGTGGGGGCCGGCGGCGTGATGGCGACCGTTGTAACCGGTTTCGCCATCAGTGCGCTGGCCCGTCAAGTAGGCACCGCCAACCTCTTGTTCCTGGTGGCCGGCCTGTTGACCGCCTGCCTGGCTCTGGTCTCTTGGCTATCGACGCGCTGTCGGCGAGAGCTGGCCCAAAGCTTGGCCGGTGCGCCACCCAGGGTCAAAGGCAAGGGCATGAGCCTGGGCATGGATCTGGGCAAGGTCTTTGCCAGCCGGCACCTGAAGGTCATCGCATGGCTAACCATCCTGACCTTCATCGTTGTGACCGTGGTCGACTATCAGTTCAAAATTATCGCGCGGTACTCCTTTCTGAACCGCGAGGATCAGCTCTCCGGTTTCTTCGGCATGTTCTATGGCATCGCAGGCGTGCTGAGTTTCTTTATCCAAATCGGCTTAACCGGTCGACTGCTTCAGCGATACGGCATCATCGTGGGCCTCATGCTGGTGCCCCTGTTCCTGTTTGGCGGTTCGATCTTGCTGATCATCCTGCCGGGATTGGCCACGGTGACAATTCTCAAAGGCGCGGACAACGTCTTGCGTTACACGATCAACGACGCCACAACCCAGGTCCTCTACTTGCCGGTGCAAGGTCGCATCCGGGGCCGAGCCAAGGCCGTCATCGATGGCATTCTGAAGCCTGTGGCCCAAGGCCTGACCGGCCTGGCCATCGCCTGGACAGCCAGCATGGTGGGACATCGGGTGCATTGGCTGGGCTTTGGCTCCTTGGCCTTCCTCTTGGCCTGGGTCGTGCTTATCCTCGGCATGAAATCCGGCTATATTCAGTCTTTGATCTCCACCCTGCGAAAACGCAGTATTCACTTCGGCGATGCAGGCATGAGCGTCTCCGGCCCACAAACAGTGGCCGCCTTGGAACAAACCTTGGATGACTCGGAAGAGCACAACGTTTTGCATGCCATGGAAATGATTCCTTTCGTGCAGCAACACGACTGGTCAGGTCAACTCGAACGGCTGCTGGACCACAGCTCGGCCCAGGTTCGCGTACAGGCTATTCGGCTCCTGGGGCGAGAAGGTCCCAGCGCAGCCATCGTCCGAGTCTTGGCGATGTTTCATGATGAAGACGACTCGGTGAGAGCCGAGGCCATCAACCTTTACTGCGCCACCCTGAAAGAAAAGGCCATGCAGGTGGTAGAGCCTCAATTGGGCGATACGTCTGTGCGGGTCAAGGCCTCCGCCGTCGCAGGTTTGATTCAGTATGGCGGCTTGGATGGTATCATCCAGGCCGCCGATACCCTTAAGGGGATGTTGGCCCATCCGGAACATGACCACCGCCGAGCGGGGGCCTGGGTCATCGGCCGAGTCCACGTCCGAACCTTTTACCGCAGCTTGTTGCCGCTGCTTGAAGACGGTCATCCTTCGGTACGCGTTGAGGCGGTGCGGTCGGCAGGCGCTCTGGGCTCACCTGAACTCATCCTGAGCCTAATCCAGCGCCTGCGCGACCCCAAGACACGGCGAGCAGCGGTGGCCGCGCTGAGCACTCATGGTGAAAAACTGCTGACGACCATGCGCACCATTCTCTTTAACGAGCGAGAAGATCTGAACATTCGCCTGGCCATCCCGCGCGTTTTGGCCGACATCGGTGAGCAGCTCAGCATGGACATCCTGTCCAGCGTCATCGAGACCCACATCACGCCACTTAGGACTCGAGGCCTGGAGGCCATCGTGATGCTGCATGGCCGGCACCCGGAACTGGTGCTAGACAAAGAGATGCTAAGGCGGGTGCTTCACCGGGAACTGAAGCAGGCATACCAGTTCCTGGCCACCTTGAACGACATCCGTCCATTGTCCGCGACCTTGCTCAACGAGGCGCTGGAGTGTCGCCTGACCAGCACCATCGAACGCATCTTCAAATTGCTGCGGGTGCTCTTCAGCGGAAGGCACATGGACATAGTGCATCGCAATTTGGCCAACTCGGTGCCCTCTATCCGGGCCAATGCCTTGGAGCTCTTGGAAAACTCGGTGGACGAAGAAACACGGCGCTGTCTTCTTCCCCTTCTCGAAATCCGCGATCGAAAGCAGCTCGCCCGCATGGGAGATGAGCTCTTTCCCCTGATGCACCGAAACGGCGAGGGATGGCTGCACGAGTTGCTGGTGGATGAACATACCTGGACCGTGGCCTGTGCGCTATCGGCCATCCGTGAGTTGAAGATCAAACCCGCGGCAGCCCATGTGCAGCTTCTTCTCAAGCATGAAGACCCGCTGGTCCGAGAGTCGGCGGCTTTCGCCATAGAAGCCCTCGAAACGCGAGAAGAAGTCGAGCAGGCCCTGCGCAGCCTTAAAACGGATCCGAGCCCCTTGGTCAGCAGGGCGGCCCACCATCTTTGCGCCATGACCAGCACCTGAATGTCTCCAGGCTGTCGCACGTCTTTAGAATATGAGAACGAGTTCAGCTTGGCCTGGCACACTTGCCTGTGCTAAGGTGGCCGCTTCAAGCAATCAGTTCTTTCCCTGGACGACCAGTGGACGAGGAGGAGAGCATGCAGAGGACCCCTTTGTTGATAGGATTGGGATTCGCATTGGCTTTGTGCTTGACGCACAGCAACACGGCCACGGCCCAGGAGCAGACTCCAGGCTTCGACGAAATCTTAGACAAATGCATCGCCGCCATGAAGGGCGTAAAGGACTATACGGCCATCATGCACAAGCAGGAACGCTTCGTTGATGAGTTGGGTCCAAAAGAGAAGATGTTCGTCAAGTTCTCCCGGCCATTCAAGGTCTACATCAAGTTCCTGACCGTGCATACGGGCCGAGAGGCTCTCTACGTGCGAGGCTGGAACGACGGCGAGGTCAGGGTGCACAAAGGATCTTTCCCGGACATCACCGTCAACCTGGATCCTCAAGGCGACATGGCCATGGAAGGCAACCACCACCCCATCCTTCATTTTGGATTGGAAATGACCATGGTGGTTGCAAAAAAACAGATCGATAAGGCAAAAAAACGAGGCGAAGGCGACTTCAAGATAGAAGACGGCGGCAAGGTGGATGGGAAACCCACTTGGAAAATCGTGGCCAGCTTCCCGCGAGGTGGTTACAACACCACGGCCAAGGATGACGAAACACTTTGGGATATTTCCAAGCGCACAGGCCAGGACATGTACGTAATCATGTACGCCAATAAAAAAGAATACGACGAGCCGGACGACCCGGATGAAGGGGACAAAGTATTCATCCCCCGTTACTATGCGCCCAAGAGTGAATTCTGGCTGGATCGGAAAACCCTGATGCCCCTGAAAGTCGTGACCCTTGGTTGGGACGGCAAAATGTATGAATCCTTCGAATACCATGACCTGAAGATCAACCCCGGGCTTACGGCAAACGACTTCAATCCGGACAATAAGAAATATGACTTCTAAATATAATTTCTGACAATTCAAGGAACTTTAGGAGTTATCCATCGTGAAAGGCCCTTTCGTGATGGCCGTGGACGTTGGGGTGTCCAACGTCAAAGCGGCGCTGATCGACCGACATGCCAACTTGGCCTTTCGGGAACGCCGGGATCTGGATTTGGAACAAGGCCAATCTGTCGTGGCCCGCGAATTGGTGGAAGCCTGCCGGGGCGTACTAAATGCTGCAGACCTGACCACGCGAGATGTAAAAGCCGTGGGCTGCGCCATGCCCGGCTGCGTGCACCCAGAAGACGGTGTGGTGGTCGCTTCGGCCACGCAATTTTGGTTGGGCGTGGACGTACGTGCCCCACTGGAAGCAGCCTTTGAAAGACCTGTCCATATAGAGGGTGACGGCAATGCGGCCGCCATCGCGGCCTACCATTTCGGACCGACCCAAGGACAAAACCATCTTTTGGGCCTGAACATCGGCACGGGCATCAACTGCGGATTCATACTGAACGGCAAGCCATTGCGTGGCAGCGGCCAGGCCGCCATGGAGGCGGGACACATGCCCCTGTTCGCGGATGGCAAGGACTGCTCCTGTGGGCGGAAGGGTTGCTGGGAAGCCCACGCTGGGGGCGGCGCGCTTCGGCGACTCTTGGCGGATGCTCGAGCACAGGGCCAGCCCTTGCCCGAGCTACCCGAGAATTTGGCCGACAGGGCCAGATCAGGGGATTCGGCTGCCATCAAAATTTGGTCTCAACAAGGAGAAATCCTGGGCCTTGGCTTGGCGGTCCTGCTCAACGTTTTGAACCCCAAGAGCGTGGTCATTGGGGGCGGCTTTGCCGAGAGCTGGTCTTTGTTCCGCTCGAGCATGATCAAGACCGCCAGGGGCCGCTCGCTGGGCCGCAACGCCGAATCAGCCATGATCTGCTTTCAAGAGCCGGAAACGATGAGCCTGCTGGGGGTGGCTGCCGCTGCAAGCGCCGCCCAGGGAAGAGCCGATTTTTTCGTTGACGCGCCGGGACTTATCGGCCGATAAAGGTTCTTGTGAAATGATCGCCACCGTAGAAAAAGTCCTATTCCTGAAATCGGTTGACCTGTTCAGCCACATTCCTGGCGAGGATTTGGCCCAGGTAGCTGGTATCGCCCAGGAGGTGACATTTGAAGAAGGTGAGCTCATCATTCAGGAAGGAGAAATGGGCGACTCGCTTTACTTGATCATCGATGGCCAGGTGAGCGTCCACCGGGAAACTCAAGAATTGAGCAAGCTTGGTGAAAAAGAAAGTTTTGGCGAAATGGCCATCTTGGATAACGAACCCCGCTCAGCCTCGGTGACAGCCACCTCGGATGTGACCTGCCTGAAGGTTTCTCGGGAAGACTTCTACGACTTAATGAGCGAAAAAATCGAGATCGCTCACGGCATCATCCGGGTGCTGACCCATCGATTGCGGGACGCCAATCTTAAAATGGCGGACGACAGCAGTCCCCCAAATATCTGACCAGCGCCGACATCTGTGTCATATTTTGGCCTGATCCTGGTCAAAAATTGCTCATGTCTCAACGAGCACCCAAGCCACCTCCAAAAAACCAAATCTTCAAACCCCTGAAAACAAAATAAAAGCACCCGAACCAAATACACGGGGGAACTTTTGCCCCCCTGGCACGTATCTTGAAGTAATGAAGCAGTCAAGTAATGAATGCTTGAAGCACCCAGGAGGTTCCCCATGATACGCATGACCCTGTGCCCCAATTGTCGAAGCATCCAGAAAGCCGGCTCGGTTTGCCCCTTGTGTAAATGCCCTGTCAAACAAACGAAAGCCGAAACCCCGCCCAAGAGGGCCAGGAAATGAAACTACCTCCGCGTCACTCCCTTTTTCCTGGCCTTCGGGTCTTGGTCCAGCGGTCCAGCCAACTCAGCACCGTGCGATGCCACAAACGCGAATTTTGGGGCTTGCGCACCCAGTGGTTCTCATCCGGAAAGTACAAGAGCTTGCTTGGTATGCCCAAACGCTGCAAAGCGTTGAATGTTGCAAAAGCCTCGGTCTCCACCACGCGGAAATCCAAAGCCCCCTGGATCACCAGCATGGGCGTCTTCCATTTGCCCACGAACTGCATGGGCGAGTTCCGTTCGTAAACTTCCCTCTTTTCCCATGGCGTACCCATGTTCTCCCATTCAGGGAACCACAACTCTTCGGTGTTGAAGTAGGAACTCACCGTATCGAAATCACCGTCGTGGTTGATCAGGCACTTGAAGGGGTGGTCCTGACCCGCTGTCCAGTTGATCATATAGCCGCCGTAGGAAGCCCCCAGAGCGCCCATACGCTTGGCGTCGATGAACTTGTGCTCAGCCAGTAAATGTTTGAGTCCCGCCATCAAATCCGAATAGGGCCCCACGCCCCAGTTGCCTCGATTGGCGTCGGTAAACGCCTGGCCATAGCTGGTGGAGCCCCGGAAATCGATACCCACCGTCACATAGCCGGCCCCGGCATAAAACTGAGGATTCCAACGATAGTGAAAGTCATCGCCCCAGTTGCCCTGGGGCCCACCATGGATCATGAAAGCCAATGGATATTTGCGCCCCTTCCTGAAATCCACGGGCTTTAAAATCCAACCGTGGATCCGAAAACCGTCGTGCTCAAACCAAAACTCCTCAGGCGGGCTCACCCGCACCTTGGCCAACTGGGCATCGTTGACGTGGCTTAGCTGCTTCGTCTTGCCCATGGCTGGGCTGTATACGAAAACCTCCTTGGGGTGCACCATGCGATCGCGCAGAAAGACAAGCTCGCCGGCAGGCGTGAGTCCCAGGCCCGCGTTGCGCCCGACTTCCACCAATGGCTTGACTTTGCCGCTTTCCACGTCCACGGCGAAAATCTTGCCGCGCGCGTGTTCGGAGGCACCCACGTATAGAGTCCCGCCGTCGGCGGCCCAAACCATCTCACGCACCGAGCGGTCCCATTCCTTGGTGAGCGCCCGTTTGCGCCCGGTCTTGACATCGTGCAAAACGATATGGAAGCGGTCAGCCTCAAAGCCGGCTCGTTCCATGGCCAGATAGGCCAGAGTCTTGCCGTCGGGGCTGAACACCGGTCCTGTATCCCAGGCCGGGTTGGAAGAAGTGATGCACTTGGGCTTGCTCTTGCCGGACAAGGGGACTCGATACAGTTCGGTGTTGGTGTGCCAGGCCTCGCCCTTGGATGGCTTGGAGGCAAAGACCAAGATCTTCGAATCCGGGCTGATGTCAAACTCGTCCGAACCGCCCCAGGGCTTGGTGGGGCTGTCCTGGTCCCAACCGGGGGTAAGATCCACCGCACTTCCCTGCACAACACCTTTTTCCAGTCGGAGGCTGAAAAGATGGCTGCGCCGACCGTCGAACCAGGTATCCCAATGCCGGATCATGAGTTTATCAAAAAGCATGGCCTTGACCGGATCCTTGGCTTTCTTCTCAAGGCGTTTGGCCGTGCATGTCAGTTTCTTGCAGTCGGGGAAGACCTTCGCCCAGAAGACCAACCGCTTGCCGTCGGCGGACATTTCGAAACCCTCGATGTCCACCGGCAAATCCGTGACCTGGTAAGCCTCGCCCCCGGCCACGGGCAGACGCCATACCTGGGCTGAGCCGGCGCGGGTGGACAAAAAGAAAATGGACTTGCCGCAGGGCATCCAGCGGCCATTGTAGTCGGCCGCGGGCAGGTGGGTCAGTCGCCGGTGAGTCTCACCCTTGCGATCCACCATGGCCAAATCCGTATTCGAGGTGTTGCTCTCCACGTCGTAACGGGTCTCGGAAAACAGCACCCACTTACCGTCCGGCGAGGGCTTGGCCTCGCTCAAACGCACCATGGCGAACATATCCTCCCAGCCGAAGGCATGTGTCTTGGGTTTTTTGGCCATGGCCAAAAGCGGCAGTGCAAGCATTCCACAAAGGACAAACAACACAACGCGACGTGACATATTTCAAGCCTCCTCTAGAATTCGAAATCAGGGGATTCACAAAAAGCACAACGCAAGTCGGGATCGTCGAAGTAGCCGAAGTGACCGCAATACTCCACCTGATCACCGCTGCAATCCACGTCGCAATCACCATCCATGCCGCAATCGGAACAAACGATGCCGGGACATCCTTCATCACCACAACTGACCGTGGCCAAACCCAGACCCACCACCACGACCACCATAATGCAAAGCACAATCATCCAAGTCTTCATCCGGACCTTCCTGAACGCGATTTGACGTGGATGCTACAAGGCATCAATCAATGAATCAAGGCCTGGGCAGAGCGAAGCGTGAAAGCCACTTAAGGTTTTGAGGCCAAACGAGTGTGAAGCCAGAGCACGCGCTCCTTAAGCCGAGGTTTCCTGGATGATGGCCTGACTCCTTGGTCCTTGCCGCCGCCACGCCCACCACCCATACCCATCCCGCCACCACGCCCACCACCACCCCTGCCCATCCCGCCCTTGACGTTCCCGCCGCCCCTGCCGCCCTTACCGCCCTTGCGCTGTTTCGGCCCAGCTCCATCAGGCACATTCGCCACGGCCGCGAGAGAAATGCGTCCTCCCGGGACCACGCCCAGGCCGAATCCATCGCCGTTTTTCGCCATCAAGGGCAGCCGCATTTCATAGGTGCATAGGCCGGCCTGACAGCGCGTGGCTACCTTGACGCCCAGGCTGCCGTCGGCGGCGATCTGTATGCTTTCTTTGTTCCGAATCCACTCCAAAGCCAGATCCCCCTGGCCTCCCTGGATGCGCAATCCAAAGTTGCGCCGCTTGTCTCGGCTGTTGTCGAACCAAAGCTCGATACCCTGGCGCATCAAATGCCAACTCAAATCCTGGTCATGAACAAAAACAAGCAAATACATGGCCTCGGCATCGTTGGCCAAGCCCAAAGAGAAACCCGCTTCATCGAAAGGCTCCAACTCGACTTGAGACCAGTCCTCTCCCTTGCCGTCCACACTCATTCCGCCAGGCACCCAATGACACAAGACATCCCGCTCCTGATCACATGCCGAGAAAAACACCAACGAACTCAGGCAAAACATACCAACAAGTCTCATCATGAAAGCCTCCACGGTTGTTACAGAGACATTGGACCCCCGAATCGCGCTTTGGGTATACAAGCGCCAAGCGTTTTTCTTGTCCTCGATTGTTCGGTGTCCTTGGGTGCTTAATCTACAGGCAAGACCTCAAAAACTTCATCATCCCTGTTGTCGTTAAATTCGCTTTGAATCGTCACAGTCAATTGCCAATCGGCTTGATCGGCATCGGGATGCGCTACGGGTTGCGCGGAACGAAGCGTGAAAACAAATCCATCATCCGGCGTCGTGTCTTGCGGCACCGCACCTGTCGAGCAGACCTGAGCCATCTGAAATTCTTCCCCAGGGGGTATGGGCCCTGCCCAATCAGCCGTGATGCAGAATTGGTCGCCTTCGGGCCATTGCTGGACAGACCAAAGCTCACCCGAAACGACCACATGGTCGTCGGCATCTCTTGTCACGGTCGGGCCGTCCGAAAAATACAGGAAAGGACCGTCATCCCAACAACCATGACCACATGAGCTGAGCGCAATAGCGACAATCAAAGCCATCAACAAGCGCTGAACCATCTTGCGCTTCAGACTCCGTCCTGTTTCCACATTCATTTCATTCCTCCATAATTGTGGTATACTTATTAATATATATA
>JAFCZJ010000089.1 GCA_019314375.1 Deltaproteobacteria bacterium
GCAGTTGTCACATACATCGCCAAGACCATCACCATCAAAATCAATCTGTTCGGTGTTTTCTTGTCTCAGGCAATTGTCACAATAATCGCCCACCCCGTCCTCGTCCTCGTCGGCCTGGTAGTCGAAAAGCTCGGGGCAAAGATCTTCCGTGTCCAGGACCCCATCGCAGTCGGTGTCCTGCGCCAAGCAGCTGCCCTCCACAAAATCACGACTTCCGTAGCGAGGCGCTAAAAGATTCTTATTATAAAACCTCATCAGAACGCCGACGATGGAAGCAAAGGGCATGCCCAGCCGGCGACGGTCTTCCGAGCAAAAACTCGAGCCTTCGACACAAGCATAGTCATGCCTCATGTCCCATATCACCAAAATCTCGGCATCCGGCACATCCGGCGAGGCCACCTGGAAATCACCATAGTCTTCTCCGGAAATGGAAGAAGTCGTAGCAAGCACCGTGACCAGGTCTTCCACCTTGACCAGCATGCTCTCGTAGGCCTCTCCCTCGACACAAAGCGCATCCGCCTGGAAGAAACATATTTCCTCCGCGCCCACAGTCACCGGCTCGGGCAGCGAAGCCGTACCCACCTTGACCACGCCCCCCCCGGGCACCTCGACCTCACTTATGTTGGCAAACTCATGATAGACGCCCTCCAGATCAAGCACCTCGCCTTCGCTCACTTCGTCAAGGTCCTCGGCGGGGCAAAAAAGGGAGAGGCCGGCCCAGGCCGTGGCCGTAGGGTCCTGGACAAAGACCTCCCACTCGCTCCTGGCGGTCACCACCACGCCCTCGATGCGCACCGGACAGCCCTCGGGCACGGCATCCGTCCTGCTTCGATCGCGAATCTGCATGATGCTCACCGGCTCTTCGGGGCAGAGCACTTCCTCACAAACGGCCAACCCGGAGACGTCCAGCAAATCATCACATCGGGTGGGGGCCAAACGATAATATTCGTGGCTGTAATCCAGGACACCCGTGATGCTCTGGAAAACAAAACCCGTCTCCTTGGCGACCTCTAAAGTTTCCATGCGCAGATAAACCCCTTCGTACATCTCGGCATCCGCGCCGTCGCCGCAGCTCAGGTTCTCATCGCCGCTGTTGCAGATCTGTGAAGGCGTGACCAGGACGGGCTCGGGCAAGCTGCCCGCGCCGGTGACGACCACCGAGGTGACCGTGAGCTGAGTATGACCATGATACTCGGCCATCGTGCCCACCAAATCCACCACATCCCCCAGCGCCAAGGGGGGAAGATTGCTCAGGTTGCCCACAAAGACAAACACACCGGACCAGGGTCCGCCCTCGGGCTCGCTCACCCAAAATCCATGCAGATCATTGGGGGCGGTGACCACCACGCCCTTGACCTGCACAAGACTGCCCTCCGGCTGAAAATTCGGATCCGCCGGGTTTTGCAGGGACTGGATGGTGACGCCCTCGCCCTCGACGACGCAAGCCGCGTCCACGCAACCCAGGTCACAAGTCTCGTCCTCATGGGGGTATTCACAGGTGTCGCCGACACATTCACCCGGCACCACATAAGTTCTCAAAGTCTGTGCGTTGTAACATTCAGCGGGCGGCGGCGTTTCGCAAACGTCGCAAACGGGCTGCCTATCACAAGCCGGAGCCAAAACAATAAAAACCGACACCAACAAACCCACCATCACACCCTGGTTCCAGCTTGACATATCTTGCCCTCCCTAAAATGGTTGCGGATTCGAAACATCAAACCCCAAACCGCTATTGGTGCTACGGAATGGAACAAACCTAAGAAAAACGAGGGTTGTTGTCAAGAAGCAGACCCTAAAGGGAGCCGGCCAACAAAGCCGCGCCGTAGGCACCCATGAACTGCGGATGTTCGGGCATGAGCACTTCACATTGCATGGCCTCGCCGAAGAATCGGCGGACGGCTTCGTTTTTGGCGACGCCGCCCGAAAGCATGAGCGGCGGGGCGAAACCCGCCGAGCGGGCGAGACTGACCACGCGGCCGACCAGGGAGCGATGCAGGCCTCGCACGATGGGCTCCAGATTCGTCCCCCGGGCGATGAGGCTGACGATTTCGCTTTCGGCGAAAACCACGCAAGTGGACGAAATGGGCACCTCGGCCGTGCCGACAAGGGCCAACTTGCCCATCTGCTCTACGTCAAGCCGCAAGCGATTGGCGGTGACCTCCAAAAAGCGCCCGGTGCCGGCGGCACACTTGTCGTTCATGACGAAGTTTTCCACCGCGCCCTTGTCACCGATCACGATCACCTTGGCGTCCTGGCCGCCGATGTCCACGATGGTGCCGGCGCGGCCGAGCGCCCCGAAAATTCCCTTGGCGTGGCAGGTGATCTCGGTGATTTGTTTTTTGGCCTCGCTGACCAGTTTGCGACCATAGCCCGTAGCCACCAGGGGGGCCTCGCCTGCCGCCCAGTCCTTCCTCGCTTGCTCGATGAGCCGGGTCGTCTGCGCTTCCAGTCGCGGCTCGGTGGGCTCAACCAGGCGCCGCAACATGCCCCCTTCTTCGTCCACGGCCACCAACTTGACCGCCGTGGAGCCAACGTCTAAACCCAAGCCTTGAATGGTCATGGTGTCAGCATCTCCAAAAACGCCATCAGGCGATTGTCTGTTTGTTCTTCCGAATACGATCGGGGATCGTTGTGATCCGCCTCCAGCAATATAGCGGGCACGCCCAGTTCCGAAACCAAACGCTCCCGCTGATCCATCTGCCCGATGGAGTAAGGCTTGCACGATCGGTCCGAATGCAAAATCACCCCGTGGGCACCGAAATCATCCACCATGCGACGCATGGTTTTCAACTTATGGCCCGTGCCCCTGTTTAAAATGGGATGCATGTAAACCCGGGCCATGGACTTGATGGGCTCGGCGGGATCGATCATGTCCGCCAGCTCGCCCCAGGCATTGGTGTAGGTCGAAGCCACCAGGGTGGCCCCGTGTTCGGCCAGCATCTGGCTGAGGGGACGCATTTGGTACCAGATGGGCAGGTTGTCCCAAAGCAAACGGATGCGTTCCTCGCGCAGCACGCCCACCCCCTGCTCGATGCGCCGATCCAACTCCGCCAGCAATGCACGGTAATACGCCACCGTGAAAGACTGGCCTCGCATTTCCACGATAGGCCCCATGTGGATGAACTCGTCGAAGGCCGAAATGGGCGCGGGCCTGGCGCGAGCGCGGTCCAGAATCTGCATCCACAGGCTGACCGCCTCATGGCTGTGCTGCATCACCTGCCGTAGTTTGTCCTCGTGCAGTTTTCGCCCAGCCACCTTCTCGGCCACGAAAAATGCTTCTTCGAGTTGCTCTTCGACAAAGCTTAGCGCGTGTTCTGATGCCTCGGTGTAGATGAAGGGCGTATCGATGAGGATCAAGGGCACCTTAAAGTGCTCAGCCAAGACCTGGTACCAATGCAGCACGGTCTGACAAATGTTGGTGCAGCAGACCAGCAGATCGGGCTTAGGCAAACGCCCCACCGGGCTTTTGCCCGAAAGCAAAGTGCCGAAGTCGGTGCGGGCGTAGGAGCAAAGGTCCCGCGAATAGCCGGCTTCTTCCGCCACCAGGCATTGCTTTTCGCCCCAGCGACGAATCCCGCAGACCGCCGCGTGGTTCTCCGGATACAGGAGAAAATACCCCAAGGCACTAAGGAACTCGATGGGCGCACCCGAAGTAACCCAGACCACGGGACCCCGGTCGTGAGCATAACGACCGGCCAGGTAATGACGGCTGATGAGTTCCTTGAGCCAGGCCGAGCTCTGAAGGGGTGGCCCGAAAAGAGAATCAGGCCTGGGTTTCCGCCGGGCTAATTTACGCTGCATTTGCAAACGCTGCACGCGTAAGACCCCGTGACCCACCAGGTCCACATTCGCAAAATAGCGCAGGCGTCCGAGGAGGCTCATGTCAAAGTCTCCAAAAAAGCCTCCAGGCGGGTGATCACCTGGTCGGGCAGGGTTTCTCCGATATGCACTTCCACCATCATGCTGCGTAGATTTTCCCCTTTAAAGCGCTTTTGCAGTTGGGGCAGATAGAACTGCTCCGGCTCACAAAACTTGACCAGGAAGAAAATCAAGCCTCGGGCGCCTCGGTCCTTGGCCAAGCGAATCAAGTGCTCGGCGCGAGCCTCGATGGACACCCCGCGCGTAGAGTCCGGGGCGCCCGACAGCAGGCCCTCGGCCATGCGCAAATAGGGATCCTTCGCCTGGCTGGGCTGATAGAGCCTTCGCCCAAGACAAGCCAAATCATCGGCCACCACCGTGGCACCGGCCGCATCAAGGGCGTCTAAGATGCTCATGGGTTCGGGCATCAGGCCCGAAAGCAGGACGGGCAAATCCGGTGCTCCCGGGTCTTTTCCCGCCGCGGCCAAGACTGTCTCGGCCTGCTTTATAAACGCCTCGGCGGGCAGGTACTCCCGGCTTCGGGCAAGCTCATAAAAATGACGGTTGTCGATCTCAAGGGCCGCGCGACGAGACAGCAACTTGGCCAGCACCGCATCCGCTTCTTCTTCCCGGTCACAGGCCGCATGCAAGTCCTCGTCGCTGGCTGTTTCGCCCGAAATCTCCGCTAAGCGCCCCGCCAAGGCGCGAAGCTCGGCAGCCAAAAAACGACGGTCCGATGCCCGCTGGCCCCGGGGTAAATAATAGGGCAAGACCGGCAAATCGGGCTTGGTGAAGTCCAAAAGCACAGAGCCCAGGCCCTGCAAGGAATCGCAAGCATGAGGCACGACCACGCAGTCTGCTCGCCCCAGCAATCCCCCGTCGGAGATAAAAGCCAATGCGTGCCGCACGACAGAGCAAGTGTAAACCTGCAGATGCACATCTCCGCTGGTTATGGCGTGGCCTGGAGGCCCCCAGACCTCCACGGGCAAAAAGCCATGGGCTCTCAGGAGAGCCCGGGGGTTGTGAACAGGCAAAACGGCAGCCACCCGACCTTCTTTTCCCAAGTGTGACGTCATGGCCCGCGCCCTGCTTGTAATTTGGCCAGTCATGCTGACACATTAGGGCAATGTGGAAGCAAGTCAAGACCCCGTCCGATCGGCGGATTGCAGGCATTCGATGAAAGAGGCTATAATGGCATTCTTGATACCAGGTGCGGGGGAGAAGCCCATGCGCGCACATCTTAGCTCGTTCATCTTGTTCGTGGTCTTGGCGGTCGCTTCGGGGTGGCAAACATGCCCCGAGGCGGCTGCAGCCACATCGCCGGTTCCGGATCTAAACAAAGCAATCCCAGCCTACGATCCCAAGCCCTTCATCCCGGCGCTCAATCCTTATTACGCCAAAAAGATGAAGTCCCGAATGCACATGGATCGCCTGGAGGACTTGCCCCTCTATCAGCTTGATTTGGAGCTGGACATGCTGCAAGGCAAGATGCGGGGACATTTGGATCTCATCTACACGCACCTGGAAAAAAAGCCCCTCAGGGAAATCCTGCTGCGCACCCTGCCCAACGCGGAGAACCTGCTGCCCAAGGACCGCGAACCCAACATGCGGGTGCAGAACATCCAGGTCAATGGACAAGCCTCGGATGCGCGTCAAGACGACTCTCTGATGTTGAGCATCCCCTTGCCCAAAGCCCTGCGCAAAGGTCAACGCGTGCGGGTGAGCCTGGACTTTAGCCTGAATGTGCCCAAACTGCCGCCTCTGGCCGCCTTCGCCGCCTTCGGGCTCTCGCCCTTCGAGGCGATGCGGCGATTCAAGGCCGATCACGCCCCCATGGGATATGGCATCCTGGGCCACACCTCCGGCATCTTCAACTTGGGCTTTTTTCACCCGATTCTGCCGGCCCGCATGAATGGCGACTGGGATCGGGGCGCTCTGGGGGGCATGGGCGACGTGGCCCACTTCGATGTGGCCAACTACATGATCAAACTGACCGTGCCCAACACCACCGAAGTCGCCTCTTCCGGCATACAGGTAGGCACTCGCCCCCTGGGCTCGGGGGCCGCGGCCAAAAAAGAAGTTTATCTTTTGGGCGCGGCCTTGCGCGCCTTTGCCTTGCAATGCTCCACCCGCTACCAGATCGTCGAAGCCAAGGCCGGCCGGACTCGGGTGCGTTACTTCCACGTGCCCGAAAGCCAGGGCTCGGCGGACACGGTGCTCAAAGCCACCGTGCGCGCCGTCAAAACCTACGCCAAGATGTTCGGCCCATATCCTTACTCCAGCCTGGATGTAGCCGAGGCCCCCCTGGTGGGCGGCGCGGGTGGCATGGAGTACCCGGGCATGATCACCATCGCCATGGCTGTGACCGCCGGTCCTTCGGGCAACCCCATGATGGACTTGATGCAACAGCTCATGCAGCAGACCAAGGCCCTGGAGTTCGTGGTGGCCCATGAAGTGGGTCATCAGTGGTGGCATGCCCTGGTGGGTTCGGATTCCAACCGGCACCCCTTCATGGACGAGTCCTTGACCAACTACTCCTCGGTCATGTACTTCGAAAAAAACTACAGCCAGGACGAAGCCGCCAGCCAGCTCTACATGCAACTCGTCATGCCCTACCAGTATCACCGCATGGTGGACGGAAAGGACGGCCCGGTGGCTCGCGCCTCCTCCGAGTTCGGCAGCCAGCTCGAGTACACGGCCTTGATTTACGGCAAGGGGGCCATCTTCTACCACGCGCTCAGGAAATCCATCGGCTACAAAACCTTCCTGACCCGACTGAAGCAATACGCCCGCAAGTACGCCTTTCGCCAAGCCGAACCCAAAGATCTTTTGAACGTTTTGGCCAAGAGCAAAGGCAAAAAAGTGCGCAAGCTCTGGAAGCGCTGGTTCGAAGAAGCCCACGCCGATCAAGACGTGGCCAAAATCGTGCCCAACACCTCCATGCAGCAACTACAGGGCCTGGTCAAACAAATCCAAGGCAGCATGAAGGGCGGCTTCCACAACACACAGTGGCAAGGCCAACTGGACCCCAAAACCATGGATTTGATGCAAAAAGCCGTAAACAGCCTCTCAGGCGTACCCCCAGGCAAACCCAAGCCCAAGCCCAAACCCTCTCCCTAAGCACCTGGCACCCTCAAGGCACCCTCAAGTAAACAGGGCCCTAGGCGTTGAAAAATCGCAGGGCTTGATCGAGTTGCTGCTCTGTGGAGCGCACGATGAGCGCCCGTAAGGTGGCGGCATTGCCGCGCAGGGCCTCGTAGTAATGCTGTCGCTCTATGTCCGGGATGATGATGGGATAGTAGTTGCCCCGGATGGCAAAAAAGTTCATCAAAAGCCTCGCCACCTTGCCCGTGTCCGCATCAAAGGGAAAAACGTTCATCATCATAAAGTGGACCTCGGCGGCTTGCTGCAAGGGATGAAGCTGTTTGAAGTCCTTGCTTTTGAAGTCCTTGACCATCTTGTTCATCAGATAAGAAATGCGGGAGGGATCCACGATTTCGTGGAAATAGGAGCGGTGGATGGGGATGTCCTTGCGGTACACACCGCCCGCCTGTCCCTGCATGCCATGGGATAAAATCTGGTGCAATTGCTTGATGAAGGAGAGGGAAGGAGCTCGGTTGGATTCGTTGGCCGTTTCCTTCATCTTCTCAATGGCATTTTTGTGATTGCGGATGCGCTGGTAGGTGGGGATCAGGATGCCATCGCTGGTGCTGGCATGATCCAGGGCCACCTTCAGATCAAAAATATCCAAGACCGCCCCTTCCAGGGCGTTCTCGTGAAAAATCCACGAGACCTCGAACTTCTCCTCGAACTCTCGGGCCCTCTCCCGATCGTTGATAAGGAGGTAACGCAGTTCATCGGTCTTGTCATCGATATCGAAAAATACAGTTCGCACCGCAAAGGCCTCGTTGACAGGGGTCTCCGATTAACGAATATGGCGAAATTTCGATAGCACAACGGGCTTTACATGTCAAAATATCTTAAGCTCCGGGGGGATTAAATGGAGACGAAGAAAGACATACACGCTTGGTCAATAAGGCTTTTCTCGAGTTTCGGGGGTTTTTTCTGAAACTTGGCCACATCGATCATCAGGTTGACGATGTCCCGGGGATGACAAGAACGCATTTCCATGTCGTATTCCTGATAGTAGCTGTCCAGGATGTAACTCACCGCGTCGTCGGAGTAACGCAAGCCCTTGGCCCCGCAGACGGATCTGAATATCTGCCGGTATTCGGATTCAGATGGATTTTCCACTTCGATCTTGTACTTGATGCGGCGCAAGAAGGCTTCATCCACCAACTCCTTGGGATCCAGATTGGTGGCGAAGACGATCAATTGATCAAAGGGAATTTCGAACTTTTTGCCAGTGTGCAGGGTCAAAAAATCCACCCGCTTTTCCAGCGGAACAATCCAGCGATTCAAAAGATCGGTGGGATGCACCCGCTGCCTGCCGAAGTCATCGATGAGCAACATGCCCCCGTTGGCTTTGACCTGAAAGGGCGCCTCATAAAACTGGGTGTTGGGGTTGTAGATGAGGTCCAAGGTCTCCAGCGTCAGCTCACCACCCACCATGACCGAAGGCCGCTTGGAAAGCATCCAACGTCTGTCGAACTCGGGTCCCGTCTTCTTCTGCACCGGCCTTTTCACGCCAACCAAAAGCGGTGGGGCCGTCTGCCGATCCAGATCAATCGGCCTGTGATTCAAAGGGTCGAAGACCTTGATGACCTGCCCGTCCACCTCGATGGCGTGAGGCACGAAGACCTCTCCACCCAAAATATCCGCCACCAGCTCGGCCACCGTGGTCTTGCCGTTGCCCGGCGGTCCGAAAAGAAAAAGGGAACGACTGGAATTGACGGCCGGTCCGATGCGATCGAAAAAATCCTCGGGCAAAATCATGCCGCGGAAGGCCTCGACCAGCATCTCCTTGTCCACAAAAGTCACATCCTGCATCTGAAGGCGAATCAGAGAGGTGTACTGCTCCAGGGGCACCGGGGCCTTGCCCACGTATGAAGAGCGAGACACGGCCTCGCGAGCCACCTCGCGGCCACGCTCGGTCAAGGTGTATGAAAAGGAGGCACGACCGAAGCCCTTGCCGCCCTTCATCTCCACCAGGCGCTCCTCCGCCACGAAACTGATCACGTCTTCGACCACGCCCGAGAAAGGCAATCCCATGGCGTCCGCGACGGAGACGCCCGAGAGCACACCGCTGTAATACAGCATCTTGACCGCCAGATCGGTCAGAAAACCGATCGACAAGCCGGTCTCATCCACCGAACGCGGCTGGGGTGGAGCCAAATCCAGAATGCCGGGTCTTTCCAATCCATAAGGATTGTTATTCATGTGCTTTACCTTTACCTTTCTTTTCTATCCCTTGACCCCACCTGCCGTCAGACCGCCCACCAGGTTCTTCTGCAGCATAAAAAACAAAGCCACAACAGGCAAACTAACCAAGACGGCGCCCGCCGCGAAGTGACCCCATTCCACCGTGGTGGCCGAAACGTAGCCGTTGAGCATAACCGGCAAGGTCTGGGCGGTCTCATCGTTCATGAAAGTGGCCGCCAAAATAAATTCGTTCCAGGCCGTCATGAATCCGAAAAGAGCCGTTACCGCCACCGCCGGCTTGGCCAGAGGCAGGATGATGGTCCAAAAGATGCGAATCCGGCTGGCCCCATCGATGATGGCCGACTCCTCCAACTCCTTGGGGATGGTGTCGAAATATCCCTTCAAGGTCCACACGCAGAAGGGAATGGCCGTTGTGGAGTACACCAGAATCAAACCCAAAAGCTGGTCGAGAAGCCCCAGGCGTTCGATGAGAATATACAAAGGAATCATCATCATGGTGCCGGGAAACATCTGGATGACCAAAAAGGCCAACAAACCGGCCCGGCGACCCGGAAAACGAAAACGGCTGAAGGCGTAAGCCGCGGTGGTCGCCAAAAAGATACCCAGCAAGGTCGTCACCAGAGAGACCACCACGCTGTTGAAAAGCTGGTGACCAAAGAGCCAAACCGTCTCGCGCTCCATGGCACCGGTCGGCTTCTCGCGCAAGCCCAACTCCTGGGCCCGATCCCGCGTCGGCTCGGCCAGCCAGGCGGCAAGCGTTGCCTTGCCCCGCCTGCCCACGACCCGCAGGTCCCCGCCCAGACCATCTCGGCCCAACTCGCCCAACATGTGGCATGCGAAACAACCCTTGCCCTTCATGAAGGTGCCCATGGCCCCGGGCACCTCCCACTCATCCTCTTCATCGTCATCATCATCCGCGTCATCATCCGCGTCATCATCTGCGTCATCATCCGCGTCATCATCTGGGTCATCATCTGGGTCATCATCCGCATCGACCGGCGGCGCGGGCACGCCGGCCAAAAAGGCCGCGAGTTTCTCCACATCCGCTTCATCGAGCTCAGGCCCCAAACCTTCCACCTTGCTTCGGCCCAGGACGTCTTCGAAGTTCTTCAGCGTCAATAGTTCAGGATCCGGCACGGGCAACAAACTCATATCGAAGGTCTGCTGATCCTGGAAGGCCACCTGAATGACCTTGGCCACCGGAAAAAGAATAGCCGCCGTGAAAAGAATCAGGAAACCGTGAGTCAGCACCTTGGCGGTCTTGCTTGAGCGTTCCATCAGTCAAACGCTCCTTCCGTGGCACGCGCAATGCGGCTCGTCATGATGGTGTAGAAAAACAGGATGACGAAAATCAGGGTGGAATAGGCCGCCGCATAGCCATAACGATCGCCACGCTCGAAAGCCCAGCGGAAGGCCTCGATGACCAAAATGTCGGTCGAGCCGTTGGGCGCGCCACGGCTGACCAGATAGATGACGTTAAACATATTGAAAGTCCAAATGGTGCCTAAAATAATGGCCGGGAAAAGTGCGGGCTTTAGTAAAGGCAAAGTGATGGTGCGAAACTTATGCCAAGCGCTGGCGCCATCTACTTCGGCCGCCTCATAGAGCTCATTTGGGATGGACTGCAAGGCACCCAAGGCCACCACCATCATAAAGGGAAACCCAAGCCAGCAATTGGTAACCAGGTTGGCGAAAAAGGCACCCCCCGTGGACTGCCACCAGGAATAGCCCTCGATGCCGAACAGGTGGTTGATGACGCCGTCGTCGGCGTCGAACATGCCGCGCCAAATGATGGCCGTGATGTAATTGGGGATGGCCCAGGGGATGATGAGCAGCACCCGATAGAGCCCCTTGAACTTGAGCAAGGGATTTTTCAGCAACAAGGCCAATCCCAATCCGATGGCCACATGTAAAAAAACGTTGGTGGCCGTCCAAACCACCGTGATGAAGAGCTTGTAGTAAAAACTAAAGGAGTCGGTGATGGGGTATTCCCGCGAGGACAGGATGTCGACAAAATTCTTGCCGCCCACGTAAAAATACTCGCCCTGATAATAGCGGAAGAAGCTCAAACCCAGCCCCGCGAGAAAGGGCACGAAGACCAACAACGCGATGCCCAGCATGGCCGGCGAAACGTAAGCGTATGCGCTTTTTTGCCGCCAGGCCTCTGCCAACATGCGCTTGAAGCGACGCCAAAACACGGCGATGAAACAAACCAGGACCAGCAAGCCGCCGCCCACACCCCAGGCCACCGCCCTTCGAAACTCATCTTCGGAAGAGCCCTTGTCCTTCAGGGCCTGTCCCTTACGGAACTCCTCGATCTGTATGCTGGTGCGAAGCTGGGCCTCGGCCAAGGCTTGTTCCGGCGTGGCTCGACCGGTCACCGCATTGACCAGGGCGTGGTTCATGGGCACCCAAATCATGCGCATCTCCGGGCTATTGCGCATGGGTACGGCATGCTTGAGTTGCTCGCGAAAGACAGCCAGCACCGAATCGGCCTGGGCTTTCTCGCCACTGTAGAGGGCCATGTTGGCCACCGGCTGAAAGCCCTTTTTCATACGAACAAGCGCCGTCTCGTCCCGGGTCAACCATTCCATGGCCGCATAGCAAGCGTCAGGATGTTTGCTTTTGGCCGAAAGCATAAACGCTTCACTGCCCACAAAAGGCCGCGCGCGCACACCGCTGGCACCGATCTCGGGCAGCAAGGCCACGCCGAAGTTCACGCCTTTCGCGATCTCGCCACGGAACCAGGGCCCGTTGACGACCATGGCGGCTCTGCCCGAGTTGAACAGGGAGGTGACCTTGATGCTGGTCACGTCGGAGGGTGCCAGGCCCTTCTCCGTGACCAGTCGGTGAACAAAACGCAAGCTCTCGACATTGCCGGGATGATCCAGTGTCAGATTTTGCCGCTGGTCGAAAAGCTGGCCGCCAAAGCCGTAAAGCCAGCTTGCGTGGAAGTACAGCGCCGAGTGTTCCCAGACCACCCCATAAATATGCTGGCCCGAGGCCGTTTTCTTACCGACGAAAGCTTCGGCCATCGCCACCATCTCTTCGGTGGTCTGAGGTGCCTTGTCTATCAAGTCCTTATTGAAAAACAGGGCCGCCGACTTGAACGAGGTGGGCAGGCCGTAAAGCTTGCGCCGATAACTCAGGGGATCGATGGTCTTCTTGAAAAAACGCCCAAGGACTTCCGGTTTAACGTAAGCATCCAAAGGAGAAATGTGCCCCGAATCGGCCCAGCCCCCGATGCGATCATGGGCCGCGATAAAAAGATCCGGTCCGTGACCGTGAGGAATGGCGCTGGTGATCTTGTCCAAAAATGCATCATAGGGCACGAAGGTAACCCTCAGGCGCACCTCGGACTGGCTGGTGTTGAAATTGCGAACCGTCTCTTCAAGTGCCTCGCGCTCTTGGGCCCGGTACGAATGCCATAACTCCACCTCCACGGCGGACAAGGCCAACCCGGGCCACAAAAGCCCCATCAGACAAAACAGAAAACCTATGCCTGTCGCGCGCATGGACTCACCCCTTTTCACAAATAGGCCTCGCCACTGGCCTGGTCAAAGAGGTGGATGTGCTCCAAATTGGGCTTGATCTTGACCTTTTGCCCCACGGTCACGCGGCAGTGGGCCTCTTCTCGCACCGTGATGGTCCCATCGCCGTAGCGCACATAAAGATAAGTTTCCGACCCCATGGGCTCGATGACCTCGACGGTGCCCACCAATCCCTCCTTCGCCAAGGCTTCGGCGGGCGGGCCCTCCTTCGCCTCGTCCGAAATCGCCTCCGCCTCTAAGTGCATGGGGCGCATGCCCAATTCCACTGCACCCTTGCGTCCTTCGAGCGCGCGCCGATGGAGCTCGGGCAGGACAAAAGAAAAACCATCGCCCTTCAGTCGCGGCGGATCTCCCGCCTCCAGAGTGCATTGCACAAAATTCATGGCCGGTGAGCCGATGAAGCCCGCCACAAAGCGATTCTTTGGGTGCTCGTAGACCTCCAGGGGCGTGCCCACCTGCTGCACCCGTCCACCATCCATGATCACGATACGATCGGCCAGGGTCATGGCCTCGACTTGATCGTGGGTCACATAAATGATGGTGGTGCCGATGCTGCGATGCAGCTTGGATATCTCGGCCCGCATCTGCACCCGGAGCTTGGCGTCCAGGTTACTCAAGGGCTCGTCGAAAAGGAAAACCTGGGGCTCACGCACAATGGCCCGCCCCATGGCCACCCGCTGTCTCTGGCCCCCGGACATGTCTTTGGGTTTGCGCTTGAGCAGGTCCGTCAGGCCCAGGATTTTCGCGGTCCTTTCAACCCGTTTTCGAATCTCATCCTTCTTCATGCCGCGCATCTTCAGGCCAAAGCTCATGTTGTCCGCCACGTTCATGTGGGGATACAGGGCGTAGGACTGAAAAACCATCGCGATGTCCCGATCCTTTGGGTGCACGTCGTTGACCCGCTTGCCACCGATGAAGAGATCCCCCGAAGTGATCTCTTCCAAGCCCGCCACCATGCGCAAGGTTGTGCTTTTGCCGCAACCGGAGGGCCCCACCAAGACCAAAAGCTCTCCGTCGGCGATATCCAAATCGACATCGCGCACAACAAGCTGCTCACCGAACCGCTTGTTGAGTCCCTTCAGAACCACCTCTGCCATGGGCTGCCTCACGCTTGATTACTGGTTGTATATTCAAAGGAATCATGGGTATTTGAGCCAGACGACCCCGCTCGGAATCGTAGTCTCCCAAATCCGCGACCGGAATCTCCTCGGGGTCCAAAACATCCAGAACCTGGGGATGCCCGCCACAGGGATTGCAACCGGAAATATGGCAGGCCATGCCCCCGACCTCGTCCAGGCGACACTCCCCGCTCGCCGCATGCACCGGCATGGTCAGGGCCTCGGGCCGATTGCTTCCGTCCACCACCTCGAAACTGCCCACAAAACGCGTGGCTGTCACGGCCACGGCCACCGCCACGGGCGGCCAAGGCCCGAAACAAGCGACCGGTACGCGGGCTCGCAGGCTGCGACCGCGAACCTGCACTCGCTCGGGTACGCAAACCCGATCCGCGAGGGTCGTGCTGGAGGCCAGAGCGCGCCGCAAGGCCCGGGGCACCGGAGACAAAACCACGGCCCGATGCCAGCCCTGGCCCTGGACGAAAGCCAAGCGCCGACCGGGCAAGGCCTGGTCACTACGGGGTCCCGGTCCGTCAATCTGAAAATAGAAGTCCACACTCTGAGGCTGCAAGGAGCGCCTATCGTCCCGAGTGATGAAAATCTCGGTCTTCGCGATGCGGGCAGCGAAGGTCGCCTGGATGACATAGTCTGATCCGTCGCGCGCCAGCGAAACCGCCGTCAAATCAAAGGAACCCGACGAAAAGGCTGGGTGCTCTGGAAGCTGATAGCCACCCGGCCCATGTCCATCTCCGCGTCGATCGAGCAGAATCGTTGGTCGGACCGCCGAGCAGGCGTGCAGGGCCCCCAGTAGCAAGCAAGCGGCCAGAACCGCGCTGTACGAATTCGCATGGGTCACGGCCGAAGAATCTACCACACAAAGGGAATAAACAAAGTAAAACCCAATTTGACTTGACCCGTCTGAATCAATAGACTTTCCGGCTTGAATGGAGGATTTCGCTTTGCTCAAAAAGCGACCCAAAAATCCGCACCTCGTCCTGGCCAACCCTCGCGGGGGTTTTCCATTGATTCTGCGGATCTTGGCCTGGATGATCGCCTGCGTCGCCCTCTGGGTGGCGGGGGGGATTGTAGGCATTTGGCTTATTTTTCTCGCCGTGGAAGACAGCATCCCCAAGTTGCCTCGCCTGGATCAGTACAACCCGCCGGCCACCACCCGGGTTTACTCCAACAGCGGCATCTTGCTTGCGGAATTCGCCATCGAGCGCCGGGATGTCATGCCCGCATCCCAGATCCCACGCAGCCTGGTGGAGGCCTTTATCGCCTCGGAAGATGATAATTTTTTCAACCACGGCGGCATCGACCCCATGGGCATCCTCAGAGCCGCCATCAAAAACCTGAAAGCCGGCCGTATCGTCCAGGGTGGATCGACCATCACGCAACAGGTGGCCAAGACCTTCATCGGACGGGAAAAAACCTTCACCCGAAAATTCAAGGAAGCCGTCTTGGCTCGCAGGCTGGAAGAGACCTTCGGCAAAGAAGACATACTCTACTTGTACCTCAACCAGATCTACCTCGGCCACGGCTCCTACGGCGTTCAAGCCGCCGCCCGCAATTATTTTCACAAAAACGTCTGGGAGATGAACCTGCACGAGATGGCCACCATCGCCGGCCTGCCGCAGGCCCCCTCGATTTACGATCCGGTGGACCAACCCAAAGCGGCCCTGGAGCGCAGATCCTACGTGCTCGATCGCATGCGGGCGGTGGGCTTCATCGACCACGGCCAGGAGGAGGCGGCGGCCAAAACCCCGCTGGAGGCCCTGGCCATTCCTGATCTTTTCCGGAGGCGTGCGCCCTATTTTTCGGAAGAAATCCGCAGACAACTGGCGCATCGCTACGGCAGCAACGGGGTTTATGAATCCGGCTTGACCGTTGAGACCACCCTGCAGGCCGACTGGCAAGTCGCGGCCCAGCAGACCACCAACAAAGGCCTCATTCGCTTAGACCACCGCCAGGGGTACCGAGGCCCCCTCATCCACTTGGACACCAAAGCCCAGCGCCAGGATTTCTTGGAAAAACTGGACAAGCGCCTTGGTGAAGAGATCCCGACGGATCATTCCGTGTTGGGCCTGGTCGACGAAGTGACTGAGAACGTGGTGATGGTGGCCCTGGGTCACAAGCGAGCCACCTTGCCCATCATGGGCATGCGTTGGGCCCGCAAGCAAGATCCCACGGTGCACTTCAAGTCCGCCTCGGCCCGGGTCCACGATGCCCGCAAGGTGTTCAAGCCCGGCGATGTGATTTTGGTCCAACGGGTCAAAACACCCAAGGGCTTGATGGTCGGCGAGATCCCGGCCATGAAAAAATATTTGCCGGAAGACGAAAACGCCATCGTGGTCAAGCTGGACCAGATCCCGGCGGTGCAGGGAGCGCTCTTGTCCGTAGAGCCCCGCTTGGAATATGTTCGGGCCATCATCGGCGGCTACAACTTCGCCGACAGCGAATTCAACCGGGTGCTGCAAGCCTGCCGACAGCCGGGCAGCTCCTTCAAGCCGATCCATTACTCATTGGCCATCAAGGACAAAGAATTCAATCCGGCCACCATCATCATCGACTCCGCGGTGGTCTACGACGACCCTGAAAACCAAAACCGCTGGAAGCCGGAAAACTACGACTCGAATTTCAAGGGAAAGCTGACCGTCCACACCGCCCTGGTCAACTCCATGAACGTGCCCAGCATCAAGGTATTGGACGCCGTGGGCATCCCCGAAGCCATCGCCTGGGCCAAAGAACTGGGAATCACCACCCCCCTTCGCGAAGAACTGGGCCTGGCCCTGGGTGCTTCCTGCGTCAAACCCTGGGATCTGGCCCGGGTCTATTCGGTCTTCAATCTGGGCGGCCTTAAGCCCCGGTTTCGTTTTATCAAAAAGATCACCGATCGCTTTGGGCGGGTGCTGCTCAACCAAGCCTCTCACCAGGATCCCTGGCAGAGCTGGGACGAAAAATTCGATCGGGCCTATGACCGACTGGTCACGCCCATGCCGCGCTTGATGGATCGAGAACACAACTACATCTTGACCCACCTGCTGCAAGGCGTGGCCACTCGCGGCACCGCCGCCCGATCCCGTCGGCTGGGCAAGCCGGTGGCGGGCAAGACCGGCACCACCAACGACTCGGCGGACGCTTGGTTCATGGGCTTTACGCACGACGTCGTCACCGCGGTCTGGGTGGGCAATGACGAGCCCAAAAATCCGCTGGGTCGGGGTGAAAACGGCTCGCGGGCGGCCCTGCCCATCTGGATCGACTTCATGGCCAAGGCCCTGGCCGAGCGGCCTCAAGCCAACTTCGATGTGCCACCCGGCATTACTTTCGTGCGCATCGATCCTGTTTCGGGTTTGCGCGCCAGGCCGGGCACCCCCGGCTCCGTACTGGAAGCATTCCTCCGGGACGACAAGCCCCAAAAATTCGTACCGGCTGACGACGTTGCCAAACCGGACCAGTTTTTCAAGGTGGATTGATTGCATTAAGGGCTGGAAGAATTTGGGAAGTAGCGCAGAACCGTGTACAATAGCCTGTTGACGAAGATTGCAAACTTGAGGTGAGCCCATGGTGGACAAATCACGCAGACGCCAACGCAACGCTGACGATGAGTCACACGACGCGGACAGCGGCATCGGTCATGACGACGAAGGCTACGACGGCGAAGGCCTCGAAGAAGAGGACTACGACGGCGAAGGCCACGACGGCGAAGACTACGACGACGAAGGCCACGACGACGAAGGCCACGACGACGAAGGCCACGACGACGAAGGCCACGACGACGAAGGCCACGACGGCGAAGGCCTCGAAGAAGAGGACTACGAAGCGGCCATCGACGGGGCCTACGGTGATGACGAGTCGGGGGAAGAAGACGAAATCGGAACAGACGAGCTGCAAACCATGGATCACAGCGACGACGCCCTGGTCTTCGGCGAAGTCCCGGCCGGTGTGGAGGCGGGCCAAACCTACGTCGGCGATCTGCCCGTGCAGGAAGCACCCGCTGCCACGGGAGACAAGACCGAGATCCTTGCAGCGGCCACCGGAGGAATCGCTGATTTTCCCATCCTGACCATCGAGACCGCCGACGGTTCATCCGACGTGGAAGTGGTCAAGGACTCTTTCGTCATCGGGCGTTCTCCCGAATGCGATGTGGTGGTGCCGGATCAGCTGGTTTCGCGCCAGCACACCGTCATTGAGAAACGCCCGGATGGTTGGTATGTGGTGGATCAAAATTCGGGCAATGGCACCTTCCTCAACGAGCAAAAAATCAAAGAAGAGCTGCTCTACGACGGCGATCTGATCGAAGTCGGCGACGCGGCCATCACCTTCACGGCACCAGGAGCCGAGCCGGACCTGAGCGGGGGAGCCCCCGTTTCCGCGGACAAAACGCAGATGCTGCCTGCTTCAGCGGTCGAGGGAGCCCCAAGCGGCTTGACCGGATCCATGTACATCCCCGCCCCCAGCGGAGGAAAAAAGAAGAAAATCCTCATGATCGGGTCCGTGGTCATTTTGTTGGTGGCCCTGGCGCTCGTGGTCAAATTTGTGATCCTGAAGCCCGCGCCGCCCGCCGGGCCCACGCCCCAGCAACTCGAGGCCCAGAAAACCGAGCAGGCCCGGATTGCGGACGCCAGATTGAAATTCGACAAGGTCAAAGAACTGGCCAAAGAGGAAAGATGGCTGGAGGCCATGCCTCTGATTCGAGAAGTGGCAGCGGTGCTCAACAAGGACGCCAGCGTCGAGAAGTACAAGAAAACAATCCAGCACGAAGCCGCGGTGGCCAGCCACATCCAGGAAGCCCGCGACAAAATGGAGGCCAAGGATTACGAAGCAGCCCTGAAGGCCTTGGCCAGCGTGTCTCCCGACAGCATGCAGATCGAAGCAGTCAACCTGCTCAAAAAGGAGTTGGCGGAAGGAAGACGCGCCTATCAGCAAGAGCAGGCGCGCCTGGCCCAAAGCGATGGCAAGTTCGAAGAGGCCCTGGAGTTGGCCATGTCCATGCTACAGGTCAACCCCGGCGATGATGTGGCCGCGGAAATCAAAGGCCTGGCCGAAAGAAGCATCAAAATACGCGACAAGGTAGTCCGCAAACCGAAAAAAAAGAAACGCAAAAAACGCAGGAGCAAGCAACCCAAAAGAAACAGGTTCTGGCTTATGGGTGAGTCGCTGGTTTCCTACCGCGCCGCCAAGGTGGATCTGGCCCTGAGCCTGGCTGCCTCATCCGGCGTAAATGAAAAATACATCAAAAAGCTCAAAACGTTCAGAAGCCTGTACACCAAGGGAACCGAGTTGTCGCGCAACGCCGGTCAGTCGGTGCAGGCCATCAAATATCTAAAAAAAGCCCATAAAATGGACAAAAAGCTGGGTGGGGGAAAAGGCAAAATCACGGAGAACCTGAACAAACGCCTGGCCAAGGTTTATTTTGTCAAGGGCAACGATGCCCATCAGCGAAGGAAGTACGACGTGGCCTTCCAGTCCTACTCCTCTTCGAAAAGATACAAATCGCTTGGCCCTGTTGTGGATGGGCTCCGTAAACTGGAAATGGAAGCAAAGAAACTCTACGAGACCTCCTATGTCATCAAGGGAAACTCGCCGGAAAAGGCGGTGAAGCACTGCAAAACCGTCTTGACGATGGTCAAAAAAAGCAGCATCTATTTCACCAAATGCAAAAAATTGATAGTCAGGATTCAAGGCCCCCTGGGTGGTGGGAGCATGGGGGGCGGTGACGGCTTCTGAGCCAGGGCCCCAGATGGGCCTGGAGTAGGTGCATCTTGCTTTTTCAGCGTATTTTCGGCACAGCCCTGATTTTGCTGTCGCTGCACAGTCCAGCGGAAACCCAAGCCGCGCAAGTGGTGCTGGTCGAGTCCTCGGGCTCGAACCTTTACCGCCGTGCAATGAGCGGCTTCAAAAAATCCTTTGCTGGTGATTCCATCACTTTGAGAGCCCAGGGGGTGCTGGCCAATCCTGAAAAGCTCATCAAGGCGATTCGTAAAGAACAACCGCAAGTCATCGTGACCGTGGGCCTCGGCGCCACCCGCACCGTCGTATCGATGATCGACGACATCCCCATCGTGTTCTGCATGGCCAACAACCCGCGCCAACACGGTCTGCAGCGACCCAACACGGCCGGCGTATTGCTTGAGCCGGCCCCAGCCGCACAGCTACAGGCCTTCGCAAGGCTTCTGCCCAAAGCCAAGCGCTTCGGCATCATCTACGACGAAAAGGCCAGCGGCGACTTTGTTCGAGCGGCGAAAAGAAAGGCCAAGGCCCTGAACATCCATATCGATGCCATCCGCGTCGAAAGCCGCCCCCAGGTACCGAAGGCCCTGAGCCGTTTGGTTTCTCGGGTGGATGCACTGTGGTTGCTTCGAGACGCCAAGGTCATGACCCGCAGCTTTTTCAAGCAAACCATCCTGCTGCAATACAATCGCAAGCTACCTGTCCTGGCCTACTCCGAGCAGTTCGTTCGCCAGGGTGCCCTGGCCTCTTTCGCCGCCAGCTATTCAGACCAAGGCCGCATGGTGGCCAGACTCGTCAAGGCCATCCTCGCGGGAAAAGCCTCGGAAGTGATGGGTATCGTGTCCCCCAAGGGGCACTTGACCATCAACCCAAACGCGGCGAAGCAAGCCGGTCTGATGCTACCTGAAAAGCTCATGAAACGAGCAAACGTTATTGTTGTCGAAGGGAAGGAGGGGAGGCCATGAGAAAGCCAAACTCCTGGATGAGGCACACCAACCTGCGGACCAAGGCCATCTTGCTCATGACCTGCACCCTGGCCACCATCATGGTGCTGGTCTTCTTCTTCGTCTACGACCGGGTCAGCAATCAGCTCGTGGACGCATTCCGAGCCCGTGGCTCCATCATCACCAGCAACCTGGCCGCTTCTTCCGCTTACGAAGTCCTGACCATGCAGGACCGCGAATACGACCGTCGCCTCAAGCGCCTCATGCTGCATCATCCCGAAATCGAGTACATCATTGTCTTGCGTCGAACTGAGCAGACGGGCCCGCCCATCTATCAAGTCTTCGCCAAGCATCTACGCGAAAATCAACATCTTGAAACCCTCGTAGATTTGCATTTACTCAACCCAGGTGCCCCGGTGGACGAAGAGGACTACATCGCCTTCACCGAGGCCATCCGAAGCGAAGCGCGAATCAGCGATGCGGGGGACGCCAAAAAAACCGCTCAAGACCCGACCGGCCTCGACCAAGATGATGAGAACTTAGAGCCCGGCCTAAAAGAGGCAGGCCCCACGGTGCCGGATGTCGGCCCCGACGACGGTGCCGGATGTCGGCCCCGACGAGAAGGCCAGCCCTCTCCTTGGCTACGCCTGCATAGGCATGGGCAAGGCAAGGCTGAACCAACAGACAACCAGCCTCTTGGTCGATCTGATCATCGTCCTGTCCTTGGCCCTCATGGCATTCATCGCTTTGTTCTTGCTTGCCGCCAACCGGGTCAACCGCCGGGTGCTGATCATGGCCAATGCGGCCCGCCGCATCGCCAGCGGCGATCTGACGGAAGTGGTCAGCGACGAAACGGATGACGAAATCGGCGCCGTGGCCACCGAACTCAACCGCATCAGCAAAAACCTGAACGACATGATGCGCAAGATACAGGCCGTGGCATCCAGCCTTGGTGACGCCGTCAACCGCTTCACCGACAACGCGGATGAGGTGATGCGGGGTGCCAGTCACCAGGTGGACGCGGTGGATCTGACATCGAGCTCCATGAGCCAGATGCTCATTTCCTTGCGCGGCATCGCGGAGAACGTGGAGATCTTGGCCGGCAGCGCCGAGGAGAGCTCCAGCTCCATCCTGGAAATGGCGGCCACCAACGACGAAATGGCCGACAACATCAACGCCCTGGCTTCCAGCGTGGAGCAAACCAACGTCAGCATCGAGCAGATGACCCAGTCAGTCAAAGAGGTGGCAAAAAGCACGGGCGATCTGTCAGCCGCCACCGAACAAACGTCCTCATCCATGCGGGAAATGGACGTGACCATCAGCCAGGTGGAAACCAACGCCGACGTAACCGCGCAGATCAGCGAGGAAGTTCGCCGAGACGCCGAGGTGGGTGCCGAGGCCGTCAGGCAAACCATCGAGGGCATCCAGCGCATCAGCGGATCAACCCGCAAGGCCTTCAGCGTCATGTCTGCGCTGGGCACAAAGGTCCAGGCCATCGGCCAGGTGCTCACGGTCATCGACGATGTGGCCGAGCAGACCAACCTTTTGGCCCTTAACGCAGCCATCATCGCAGCGCAGGCAGGAGAACACGGCAAGGGTTTCGCCGTCGTGGCCGACGAGATCAAGGACCTGGCCGACCGCACCGCCACTTCCACCTCGGAAATCGCCGGCCTGATCCAGGCTGTACAAACCGAAACCAAAAACGTCATCGGGACCATGCAGCGCGGCTTGCAGAATGTAGACGAGGGCGTCACCTTGTCGGCCGAGGCCGAAAACGCCCTGCGCAAGATCCTGGGCAGCACCAACAAGTCCACCCGCATGGTGCGAGAGATCGCCAAAGCCACGGTAGAGCAAGCCCGCTCCTCCAAAGAGGTCACTACGTCCATCCAGCGCATCGCCGAAACGGTCCACAAAATCGCCAACTCCACGGCCGAGCAAGCCCGTGGCTCCGAGCAAATCATGAGCTCATCGGAACGCATGCGAATCATCACGCAGCACGTGCACGGATCCAGCAGGGAACAGGCCAGGGGCTCGAAACAGATCACCATAGCCATCGAGAACATCTCCGAAATGGTCAACCACTTGAACCGTGCCCAGCGCGATCAGGCCCGCGGCACCGAAGAAGCGGTGGGCACGGTGGAAAAAATCAAGACCATCGCCGAACGCCACTCAGAATCCATGACCGAAATGAAAGAAACGGTCGATGCGGTGACCGAGCAAGCCGAGGCACTTAGGCAGGCCATCTCCCGCTTCAAACTTTAACGACGACCATGGGCGAAAAGAAACTCACCTTCACCGAGCATCTTGGCGAGCTAAGACGCGCCTTGATGGTTTCGGGTATCGCGGTGCTGGTCTGTTTTTGCGTAGCCTTCTATTTTTCCGATTGGCTGGACTGGGCAATCCGCCTGCCCATCGACGGGCTGTTGCCTGAAGGCTCCGAGCCCGTGTACTTGGGCATCTTCGAACCCATCTTCTACAAACTCAAACTGGGCCTCATCGGCGGCATCCTGCTGGCCATCCCAATAATCTTTCAGCAATTCTGGTGGTTCATCTCGCCCGGACTAAACCCACGCGAGCGCAAATTGGCCCTGCCCTTCATCCTTGTCGCCACAATTTTCTTTCTCGGGGGCGCCGCCTTTTGTTACTTCATCGTGCTGCCCAACGCAGCGGCCTTTTCCGTCGGGCAGATGGCCGACAAAACCCAGATCGTCTTGTCGCTCAAGAGTTATCTATCCAATGCGGCCATGTTCATATTCGCTTTCGGCGTGGTCTTCGAAACACCGGTCATCGTCTTTTTGATCTCCGCCGTGGGCTTGGTGCATCCCGACACCCTGGCCAGATACCGCAAGTATGTGCTGCTGGCCTCCTTCGTCATCGCAGCCATCATCACCCCGACACCCGATCCCCTCAACCAGGCCATCATGGCCGTACCCATGTACCTCTTGTTCGAGCTGGGCGTCTTTTCAGCTCGATTCGTGGTTGGGACCAAGGTAAAGTCCAAAATCGAAGGGAAGGATCAAAATCCATGAAAAAAAACCCCACCCAAGAGGAATGGCTGGGCATCGCCATCGGCATCACTGAACAAGGCCAAATTTCCCCGACTCATTTTGGTGATGCGGATCGGGTAATCCTGGCACGCATCCAATCTGGTGCATTTGAATTGCTGGACGAAATACCCAACCCGCTTAAGGACGAGGAGGAGGACGAGGACCACGGCAACAGGAAAAAACTCAAAAAGGCCGAAGCCTTCTTGGAAAACATACAAATCGTCGCCACAAGCAAAGCCAGCATCAACCTCAAGCGCCTACAAACCAATAGTGGCAAGTGGTCCGTCGTCAGCAACAAAAGCCCCGAGGCCTTGCTTTCCTACCTGTCTGAACACATCGACAACCTGCAATCCTGGTTCTCCAATCCCGACAAGGGCATATTCCGAACCTGAACTACCCCCACCTAAAAGGTGCGGCAATCTTGAAAGGTGCTGGAAGGGAAAAATCAGAACCCATGAAAAAAAACCCAGCCCAAAATGAATGGCTAAGCATGGCCATCGGCGTCACCGAGCACGGCCAAATTTCCCCGACTCATTTTGGTGATGCGGATCGGGTAATCTTGGCGCGCATCCAATCTGGCGCATACGAATTGTTGGACAACACACCCAACCCACTGAAGGGCGAAGAAGAAGGCCACGCCCACAAAGGAAAACTGGAAAAAGCAAAAATCTTCTTAAAGGATGTACAAATCATCGCCACCGGCAAAGCCAGTATCAACTTCAAGCGCCTGCAAGCCAAGAGCGGCAAGTGGCCCGTCGTCAGCGACAAAGACCCCGAAGCCCTGCTGACCTGGCTATCCGAAAACCTAGACGATCTACGGGCCTGGTTCTCAGACCCCAGCAATGGCGTATTCCGAATCTGATTGCTACCGAGTCTGATGGGGAAAAAGCGCAATCTTTACATGTAGATGAGAATTATTCTCCAGCGCCTGAAGGGTGCCAGGTGAACAGTAAAGGGGTGAACTGCCGCCTGAAGGGTGCCAGGTGAACAGTAAAGGGGTGAACCAGCGCCTGAAGGGTGCCAGGTGAACAGTAAAGGGGTGAACAGTAAAGGACCCTTACTTGGGCTGACAGAACTCGGTCAGAACGCCGCCCACGCTTTTGGGGTGCACGAAGGCCACTAGCGTGTTGTGGGCGCCGGGCATGGGGGTCTCATTCAGCAATCTAACGCCGGAGGCTTTCAGGCTGTCCAACTTGGCCTGGACGTCGTCGACTTCGTAGCAAAGGTGGTGAATGCCCGGACCCTTCTTGGCCAAAAACTTGCCCACGGCCGACTCGGGATCGGTGGGATAAAGCAACTCCACATTCGCGCCGCCCACGTCCACGAAGCAGACCACCAGGCCTCGGTCGACCAAATGTTCAGGCTCGCCCACCTTAAAACCCATGACTTCACCATAGAGCTTGCGCGCCGCTTCCATGTCTTCAACCGCGATGCCGATATGATTCAGTTTCATCTCACCTCTCCTCTTGTCGATCAGGGTTCCTGATAGCCGCCGAAGATGTCGCGCAAGGCGTCGGCCACCTCGCCGGTGGTGCAGCCCAGCTTGACCGAGCGCAAAATGGGTTCGAACAAGTTGTCCGCGCCACGAGCGGCATTTCTCACTGCCTCCAGGGAAGCCTGGGCCTTTTCCTCGTCGCGCTTTTGCCGGTAGGCTTTGATGCGTTCGACCGACTGTCGACCCACTTCTTCCGAGACCTTGAGCAAATTGGGCTGGATGCTCTCTTCCGAAGTGAAGCGATTGACGCCGACGATGATTCGCTCATTGGACTCGATGCTCTTTTGGTATTCATAGGAGGAGTCGGCGATGGCGCGCTGTAAAAAACCCTCCTCGATGGCCTTGACCGCCCCGCCCATCTCATCGATGCGCTTGATCAGGCCCAATGCCTCTTCCTCCACCTGATCGGTCAAGGCCTCAATGGCGTACGAGCCGCCCAGGGGATCCACCACGTCACCCACCCCGAACTCATAGGCGATGACCTGCTGAGTTCTCAGCGCGATACGCGCCGCCTCTTCGCTGGGCAAGGCCAAGGCCTCGTCCCGGGAGTTGGTGTGCAAACTCTGGGTGCCACCCAAAACGGCGGCCAGGGCCTGCATGGCCACCCGCACCACATTGTTGTCCGGCTGCTGGGCCGTCAAGGTAGCGCCGCAGGTCTGGGTATGAAAGCGAAGAGAGCAGGATCGCTCCTGTTTGGCGCCGAATCGCTCACGCATAATCCGCGCCCACATGCGTCGGGCGGCCCTGAACTTCCCGACTTCCTCTAAGAAATTGTTGTGGCAACCGAAAAAGAAAGACAAGCGACCGGCAAAGGCGTCCACCTCCAGGCCCGCGTCCACGGCGGCCTGAACATAGGCAATGCCATGGGCCAGGGTGAAGGCAAGCTCCTGTGCGGCCGTGGAGCCGGCTTCTCGGATGTGGTAGCCCGAGATGGAGATGGTGTTAAACTTGGGCATCCGCTCTTTGCAGTGAACAAAGAGGTCCGTGATGATGCGCAAGCTGGGCCGGGGCGGAAAGATGTAGGTTCCGCGAGCCACGTATTCTTTCAGAATGTCGTTTTGGATGGTGCCCCGCAGCACCTCACTGCCCGCCCCCTGCTCCTCGGCCACCGCCACATACATGGCCAAAAGAATGGCCGCCGTGGAGTTGATGGTCATGGAGGTGGAGACCTTCTCCAAGGGGATCTGGTCAAAGAGCTGGCGCATGTCGTCCAGACTCGCAATGCTCACCCCCACCTTGCCCACTTCGCCCAGGGCCATCGGATGATCCGGGTCGTAGCCCATCTGGGTGGGCAGATCGAAGGCCACCGACAAACCGGTCTGTCCCTGATCCAATAGATAACGGAAGCGGGTATTGGTCTCCGCCGCAGAACCGAAGCCCGCGTATTGCCGCATGGTCCAGAAGCGTCCCCGATACATGGTGGGCTGCACGCCGCGTGTGAACGGGTATTGACCTGGCATGCCCAGTTCTTCCAGATGGGGTTCGCCGGCCCCCTCCGCGGGCGTGTAGAGGCGCTCCATGGGGGTGCCCGATGATGTGGTGAATTGGTCCTGACGCTCGGGCCTCTTGGCCAAGGTCTTGGCCACCATGCCCTGATCCCAGGCCGCCTTGGCCTCTTGAATGCCTTGCTTGTCCGACTCCTTGCTCTGAAGTGGAACCAGAGTGTTTGGTTTTCGGACACGGTGAGTTCTCCAAGTAAGACCAACGCCTAACGCGATCCTGAAAATTCCTGCATTTACTGAGCACTACACCAAGCCAGATAAAACCATCCAAATTGGCAAGCCTCTTGCTTCTACAACTCGTCATGGGACGACGCCTTCGACACATGCAAGATCCAAATACGACCTTCGAGATCACCATTCGTGCGATTCAGGGAAGATTGCTCCTGCGCCCATCCAAAGAACTCAACGAACTCGTTTTGGGTGTCTTGGGTCGGGCTCTTGAGCGCCACAGCGGCATTCTTCTTCACCTTTTCGTGGTGGCATCGAACCACATCCATTTAATTATCACCGCCCCGGACGTGAGGCTGCTCTCTAGCTTCATGGCTTACCTCAACTCCAGCCTGGCCCGTGAGGCAGGACGGCTTCACCACTGGAGAGAAAAGTTTTGGGGTCGGCGCTACACTTCGATTGCCATTCTCG
>JAFCZJ010000333.1 GCA_019314375.1 Deltaproteobacteria bacterium
GGTGACCACGCCACCGGTGAAATCGTTACCGGCCGCCCGGAGCGGGGTGATGCTTGAGATGCTGGGTGGCGGGGTGGCGGTGATCTCAAAGCGACCGGCCCAGGCCGCGCCTTGGCGATCCGGGTTGGTGACTTGAAGAATGTACAAACCGGCGGGCATGGATTCGCTTTCGCTGGGCACGATGGCCGTGATGCTGGTCGTGCTGGTGAAAGCAACAGAGCTTGCATCGAAAGTCAGGTTGGCGTCGTCTTCCTTGACCCAACGCACACCCGGTGTGGACATGAAGTTTTGGCCTATGATCATCACGGCCCGATCGCTGAGAATGCCGTCGGTGGGATCGCCGTTGTAGGCAAAGGGCGGGATCACGTCTTCCACCACCGGCGGCGGGTTGGGGGAGACCAAAAAGCCCTTGACCAGGGTGTCGGAATCGCCGCCCGGCAGGGTCAGGGTCACATCGTAGAGCCCCAAGGCCCGCGTCGGATCGGCCGGGACCGTGGCGGTGATGGAAGTGAAGTCCACCAGGCTCACGTTGGTGGCGCTAAAGGTGATCGCGCCATCGTCGGCGTTGGTGAAGGTGATGGTGGCACCGTCTTCGAAGCCGATGCCCGCAAGCGTTACGTCCGTGTTTTCTTCTCGCCAGCCCGCGGAAGGGAAGATCGAAAGCAAACGCATGCCGTCATCGCAGGCGTCGCCGATGCCGTTGCCGTCATAGTCTTGTTGGCCCGGGTTGTCCACGTAGGGGCAGTTGTCGCAGGCGTCGCCGAAGGCGTCACCGTCCGAGTTGGTTTGGTCCGGATTGGCTGTATCCAGGCAGTTGTCGCAGACATCGCCGAGGCCGTCTTGATCCCCGTCAGCCTGGTTTTCGTTGGGTGTGTCCACGCAGTTGTCGTCGGCGTTGGGGATGCCGTCGTTGTCTGAGTCCATTTCGGCGTCGCAAGCGTCTCCCGTGCCGTCGCCGTTGGCGTCCGCCTGGTCCGGGTTGGGTTTGTCCGGGCAGTTGTCGCAGAGATCGCCCGCGCCGTCACCGTCTGAATCCGCCTGATCCGCGTCGACCACATCCGGGCAGACATCGCAAGCATCGCCGAAGCCGTCGCCGTCCGTGTCCAACTGGGCGTCGTCGGGATTGTCGGGACAAATGTCACAGACATCGCCGTGGGCATCGCCATCGGTGTTGCTCTGATCTGCATTCGGGGTGGCCGGGCAGTTGTCCTCCGAGTTGATCACGCCATCTTCATCGAAGTCGGCGTCGGGGGCGCAAAGATCACCCACGCCGTCATCATCGCTGTCCACCTGATCGGGGTTGGGGATGGTCGGGCAGTTGTCGCAGGCATCTCCCAAGCCGTCTGAGTCTACGTCGGCTTGATCAGCATTGGCCACGGCCGGGCAGTTGTCTTCGCTGTCGACCACGCCGTCGGCGTCGCTGTCTTTGCCCGCTGTGTCGTCACCGCAGGCTGAAATCGCAAAAGCCAGCAAGATGGTCAAGAAAACGCGTAACAACAAGGATTGTTTCTGGAAAGATCGCATAAAACACCCTCCCGTCCGAGGACGAAAATTGTTAACGAAGAACTCGCTCATCCTGGCATAAACTGTCGAAAAATGGAACCTATTCAGAAGGAAAGCAGCAGGGCGGCGCGTCCTGAGGGGACCAGAAGGCGGGTCTCGGTTCCATCGATGGATCCAAAGATCAAATCCAAGCCCCCGGCCAACTCCAGGCCCAAGGGGTCAAGAAGTTGAATCCGGACACCCAACTCTGTACCGAGGGCTGGGGCGAAGAGATCGGAGGTGAATTTGTCGTGCTCACCGGGATTGGGTGTGCTCTCATTTTGTAACAAGAAACGGTTGCCTACGAGAGCCAGTGCCCAAAGGTCCACTCCCTCCCAGAGGGTGTAGGCCGCGCCCACGCCCAAGTCCAAGCCCAGGGCTTCCATGCTGCTGTCTCCCTCTCTGCGAGCGTCGGCGTGGGTCCAGCCGAAGCGAGCAGCCAAGAGCAGGGCCTCCCCCAGTCTCCATCGATAGGCCAACTGCATGCCGTGGGCAAGACCGTCGGCTTCCATCACGGCATCGCTGAGCAGATAACCCAAAGAGAGCTGGTGGGTTGAAATCGGAATCCGGCGAGGAGTGGCTGAAAGTCGGGTTTGAGGATCAGAGCGACTGGCCGCGTAGCCCTGCGAAAAAGCCCTTCCGAAGGGCACGCTGAAAAGCTCGGAGCGAAAAGATTCAGCCACACTGCCCCTGTCGGCGGTTCTTGGCGGCTTGAGAGTCAGCGTGGCCCAGGCCAGTTCAAGTCGTTTGACACCGGGTTGGGCGAGGGCGATTTTTGCTTCTTGATTCGCCTGACGCACGTAGTAGTTGGGTCTGTCTCGGACCGGAGTGAAGAGCAAAGCCAGGCTGCTGTCATGATCCGCGGCCTTGTTCCAAGTGGCATAGGCCAAACCACGGGCGTCTTCGCCGGTCAAGTCAAGAATTGGGCGCAGTCGATCCTGGGCCGGGGGCTGTATGAATACCTGGATTTGGGCTTTTGGGTTGGTGATGCCGGCGTTGGCGGCGGCCAGGAAGGCCTCCACCTCGGCATAGTCCACCCGACGATCACCGTTCACGTCGCCCAGACCCAGCAGAGCAGATCGCAGTTCGTGGCTGAAGACGCCGCCCCGGATGCGGGACCATTCATGCACTTCGGCCGCGCCGGCCGTTGACAGGATGACCCCTGTATTGGGATGCCGGTCCAGCCGATTGGGTCCACGGAGGAAGGCGCGCAAGGCGTCCTGGTCACGGGCTGTGCCCGCGTCGTCTTGCCAGTCACCGCGTGGCAGGACCAAAAAATAGGCATGACATGCGTCTAAGATCAGCAGATTTTCATCCGCCGGTGAGGCTTCCACCAACTCTTTGAAAAGCGCTTCTCGATCCAGGACGCCGTCGGTCAACATCATTTGACCCTGACCGTTCTTTAGCCGACCGTGGCCTGTATAGATAAAGACCAGTTCGGTTCGCCGGCCTTCTTTGTTGTCGTGTCGGATGTCATCGAAGAGGTGCTTGATGGCAGCGCGAAAACGTTCTCGGGTGGGGGGTCGGGTGCGGCTGGCCAGTCCTGGGAAAACTTTTTGGCTGTCGGCATCCAGGGTGGTCAGGAGTTCGACCCGGGCACCGGCTGCTTCGAAGAGCTCGGCGTAGCGCACGCCATCGTCATCGGCGTAGCGCAAAGGGGCCAACTCGCCGTCGGGATCCATGTTGTTGGCTACGATGAGCACGTGGAGAGCAGAGGGTTCAGCTGTGACTTGGGCCGCGCTCAGCGTGAGGGCCATCAGGACCCAAAGAGGCAAAGACTTCATGGCTCTACTCCCATGACATGCAGCGACAAAGACTGCTTGCTTATTCCAGCAGGCAAATTCGCCACCTTCCGCCACAGTTTGCGCCATTTTTTGTACCCGGTCAAAGCGCAAGGCTTCGTTCGAAAACAGGGCCCAGACCCGATAGTCGCCGGGCCTGTGGTTGACATCCAGGCGTACGGTCCGCTCGATGGGCATGGGGCGATCGCTGGGCTGAAGCAAGTGGCTGGCGGCCTGCGTGGGCGTTGGCGTATACCACAGGATTTGGCCCGCCTCGTCGATGCCGAAGAGAGCCACATGCCTCGCGTTCCCAATCGGCAGGACAGCGAAGGCGAGGTTTTCGTTCAGGGCACAGCGCCAACTTCCATCGGGCATGCGGGCTGAACGAGCCTCGGGGGATTCGCCCTGCTGAATGCAGATCAGTTCCACCTGGGACTGGACTGTCTGGCCGCGAGCTTGAAAGTCATCGTTTGGTCCGAGACCTGGTCGAACCCAAAGAAAAGACGCCAAGGC
>JAFCZJ010000334.1 GCA_019314375.1 Deltaproteobacteria bacterium
TTGCTGGACGTGATGGTGCCTGGTCCCGGCAAAGTGGCCGACGTGCGCCTCCGCTACAAGGATCTGGTCCGCCTGCGCAATTCGGTCGCCAGCGCCAGTTTGGATTTGGACGCCAGGATCCGGCCCGACGATCCCCTGACCCGCAACGTGCAAAAAAATCTCTTGGCCTATCGCATATCCGAAGACCTGCTGCAGGCGGCACGACGCTTAGAGGAGGGCCACTTCGATCGGGTCCTGCAAACGCTTGCAAAATCCACAAGCCGCATTCGCAGACTACAGAGCCGCTTTCCCGAACTCAGAAACGACCCTGAACTCGGCAAAGATCTCAACATGTTGGCCGAGTATGTAAGTGTTTTAAAGGGTCATCAAAACTGGCAGCAAGATCGGCAGGTCCAGGTCCATCTGGTCCGATCGCTTGCCTATGCTGGAAAAACAAAACTGCCGCCCGGGGTTTCACGTGTTTCCTCGGCACCATGATATGCCCACGCAGGAATCAGAAGGAGAAACAGCCATGAAGGCCGAACCTTCCTATCTCAAAGCCCTAATCCTGATGGCGGGTCTTATCCTGTTTGCCCACGGCAACTCAAAGGCCCAGGAAGAGTCCAATGCCTCGGTTCGCCTGCCTCTCGATGTGTATCAGCAGCTTTACAGCCAGGCCAACAAACCGCCCAGGAAAGAGGTCCTCCCACCGGTCTCAGTGACTCTTTCCAGCGCGACGGTCCAGGTCACCGTGCCCCGCGAAATCGGAAAACCGGCCGAAGTCACAACGGACCTGATCGTACACGTGCTGACCGCTGACTGGGTGGCGGTGAAACTCCTGCCCGCCGGCACCTCGCTCAGCAGCGCCACGCTGGACGGCAAAGCCATCGCATTGGCTGTCATCCGGGGCGACCTTGTCTGGTCGGCCAAAGCCAAGGGGACCCATCGCCTGAAACTGGTGTACAGCACGCCGGTCTTGGAGGCGGCCTCCGGCAGGTCAATTCAGATTCCGGTGCCTTCTGCCGCGGCCTTGAAACTAGAGGCCGAGATTCCGGGTGACGGCATGTTGGTTTCCGCCATGCCCGCCAGCGGAGTGAACATCACGGAGGAGGGCAACATCACGACCTTGAGCGCCTCCGTACCTCGGACCTCCGGCATCTTGCTCTCCTGGCAGGTGCCCGGCAAGGTCAAGGCCCTGATCACCAACGCCGACTACAAGGGCACCTTGCGTGACACCGTGATGGTCTGGCAGGCCGAGGTTAACGTAAAACTCATGACGGCGGAACCGGTCTTGCTGCCCTTGCTTTCGAACCAGGTAGCCCTGGCCGGCGCCACGGTGGACGGAAAAGACGCCGTGGTGGAAGAAGTCGAGGGCCGACTGGCTGTTCAGCTCTGGGGCAAGGGTCGGCACAAGATCCGCCTGAATTTCGATACGCCCATACGGAGAGAAGGCGGGCCGACTTCCACCAGTCTCTGGATGCCACGCCCGCCGGTGTCATCCTTTCAGCTTTCACTCCCAGGCAAAAAGGAGGTCAGCGTCTCGCCGAAGGCCGGCGTGGAAAATACGAGACAGGGGAACAAAACCGTCGCCACCATCCACTTGCCCCCAACCGATCAAGCAACTTTTTCCTGGTCCGAGGCCCTGGTCGAGGCCGCCAAGGAAAAAATTCGGGCCAATGCCGAGGTCTACCACATCGTGCGCGCGGAGGAGGGGGTGATTCAGATCCAAGCGCAACTGGCCTATCAGGTCACCCGGGGGACCTCCAACAAGGTAACGGCCAGACTTCCTTCCTCGGTGGTGATCAACCGGGTGGAAGGAGCCGGCGTGACCGACTGGAGGGTGACCCGGACCCCGAAGGACCAGTTGCTTAACGTCTACCTGGACCGGGACATCAAGGGCGACTATCGCTACCAAGTGTCTTACGAATTGCTGATCGGCACCAAGGCCTCTCAGGACACGCCGGTGCATATTCCCATGCTGACCCCAGGTGAGGTGCACCGGCAGCGGGGCATGCTGGCCCTAATCTCGGGCAACGAGCTTTCCATGAACCCCGAGCAAGCCACGGGGATGACCAAGGTGGGAGAGAACCAGCTACCTGCCTGGGTTCGCCAGGGAATTTCCCAGACCGTGGCCCATACCTATAAATACGTCGATCCCGAAGCCGGGCTCTCTGTTCGGCTTGCACCGCCTGATCGCAAACGAGGCAAATTTGATGCGGTGGTAGACACCCTGTTTTCGATTGGAGATGGGGTCATGAAGGCCTCCGCCTCGGTCAGGATCTCAATCAAGTCGGGAAAGATGATGGACCTGGATCTCACCCTGCCAAAAGGCATCAACTTGATCAATGTCACCGCGCCCTCACTCAGAGATCACAAGGTCCTCGGCGAAGAGGGCAAGAACCAAACCTTGCAGCTGATGTTCACCCAGGAGTTGGAAGGAACCCTGCGGGTCGAAAT
>JAFCZJ010000021.1 GCA_019314375.1 Deltaproteobacteria bacterium
CGCCAGTTGGGCCACCTGCTCGGGGTCTTCGATGACGCCGAATGCCGGTCCCCCCGGTGCGTCTTTGAACAAGCGCACCACATGCTGTTTGGCCAAGTCCTGACGCGTACCCTCTCCAACCGGATCAATGCCCGCGTAACCGGCCAGGATGCGTTCCGTGTTGTCCTCGGCGAATAAGTCCCGGTCCAGACCAGGCAAGCCCAAGCTAACGCCTGAGATGACAGCTTTGGGTTGTTGGCCTCTTGGGGGCATCGCGCCTCGGCTCGTTTGGACTGCGTCGGCTTCCTCGGGCCGATGCTCACGACCAGAAGGTCGCTCCGCTGCGGCCCTCGTCGACTCCTTGCCAAACGAGCCGATCCGCGATGCTGGCTGGTGCGAGGCGTTGGACGCCTGAGCGGATATGGGCTGAAACGACTTTTCGGCACCCAGATTTTGGCCTGCTGCAAAGGCGGCTGCCAAGCAAGATTGTATGCAGTCTTGATCGTTTTGTTTGGGGTGGTTGGTGTGGACTGCGATGACCGTCGGATCATCTAAGATGTCGTTGACGAAGTGGGTCAGGATCTTTTTGGGACCCACCTCGACGAAGAATCTGGCGGCGCGGGCTTGGGGGTCCGTGTCGTAGGGCAGAGCGTCCAGGTTGGCCAGCACGGGGATGCGCGGGCTGCTGAAATTGAAGCCCTCCAATACCCGGCGCAGGGGCTCTTTGGCCAGGGCCACAATGGGGCTGTGGAAGGCATGGGAGACGTCCAGCATGACCGCTTTGACGCCGGCGGCGGTGAGGCGGGCCACGGCCGCATCCATGGGGGCGCTGGCTCCGGCCAGGACGGTTTGGTTCGATGAGTTGAAGTTGGCCGGCACGACACCCTCGATGTTTTGGATCCGGCGTATGAGCTCGTCGGCCGGCATGAAGACCGCGGCCATCTTGCCCGGATCGTCGACACGCACGCCGACCATCTCTTTGGCTCTGGCGCTTACGGCCAATAACGCGTCTTCCAGAGAAAGCACGGAGGCCGCCACCAGGGCTGCATATTCGCCAAGGCTGTGGCCTGTCACCATGTCGGGATGAATGCCCTTTTGTTCAAGCAAACGAGCGATGGCCAGGTCGGCTGTCAGCATGGCGGGCTGGCAGATCGTGGTGTCTTGGAGGGCCTTACGCGCCTCGGGCGAGTCCAGGGTGAAGATGGCCTCACTCAGGCTTCGGCCCAGGATGGGTGCCATGATGCGGTCGGCCTCGGCAAAGGTCTCGGCCACCACCGGCTCTTCCTCTTTAAGCGTCTTTAGCATGTTGATGTATTGGGAGCCCTGGCCGGGGAACATGAAGGCGGTTTTTCCGGCCGGGCCCTGGCCGCGGTGAATGCCTTGGGCTGAGAGGGCTTTCCATGTAGTGGGCTCATCTTTGTCGATGGCGGTTCGGGCCAGGCGCAGGCGGCGATTGAGTTGGGATTCGTTTTCGTAGGCGATGCTGAGTCGATGAGGTGCGTTCGAAGTGGTCCCAGGCAGAGGTGCCCCGTCGTCGAGTAGTTGTCGCAGGCCGTCTGCGTCCTCGGCACCCAGGGACATGATGCCGCCAGTCTTGGATTTTTCTCGAGGGCCTTGGCCTGTCCCGGGTCCTGCCTCGGCCCGAATCGCTTGGTGCTCCGAGAGCACGGCGTGAAAATTGGAGCCGCCGAAGCCGAATGACGAGACGCCCGCAATCCGTGGGCCCTTGGATTCCCAGCCTTGCAAGCGGGTGGGAATGTAAAAAGGTGCGTGCTCGAAGTCGATCTTGGGGTTGGGTTTTTCAAAGTGGAGCGTGGCCGGGATGATTTTGTGGTGGATGCACAGGGCTGCCTTCAGCAGGGCCGCCGCACCGGCCGCGCCTTTCATGTGACCGATCTGGGATTTAACCGAGCCCATGGGAATTTGTTGGGGTCGGACGCCCGCCGAGCTGAAGAACTCGGCGGTGGTGTTGGCTTCCACCACGTCCCCCACGGCGGTGGAGGTGCCATGGGCTTCGATCATGCCCACTTCGGTGGGGGAGATGCCGGCTGCTTCGTAGGCCCGCTGGATGGCCAAGCGCTGGCCATGGGGATTGGGGGCCGTGATGCCCTTGCCCTTGCCGTCCGAGGAAGAGCCGATGCCGCGCAGCACGGCGTAGATCTTGTCGCCGTCGCGCTCGGCGTCTTCCAGTCGTTTGAGCAGCATGATGCCGCAGCCCTCGCCCATGACGAAGCCGTCGGCCCGTTCGTCGAAGGGGCAGCTCAGGTTTGCCGACAGAGCGCCGATTTTGGAGAACTTGACGAAGGATGGGGGCCCCAAGGAGGAATCGACGCCGCCCGTTAGGACCATGTCGAATCGCATTTCGGCCAGGCCGGCTGCTGCCGATTGCAGGGCAGCCAGGGAAGAGGCGCAGGCCGCGTCCGTGGTGTAATTGGAGCCGCGAAGGTTCAAGATTTGGGCCACGCGTCCGGCGATGACGTTCGACAGCTCGCCGGGCATGGTGTCTTCGTTGATCTCCGGTAAATCCAGACCGGCGGTTTGCTCGAACTGTGCATCCAGGGCTTTTTGGACCTCGGGGGCGAGGGCACGGTACTGCTCGGTGTCCCGCAAGGCTTGGGCGAACTTGGGCAGGTAGACCCTCAAGGTGCTCATGTAGTGAAATTCACCGGCCAGCGCGTTGCCGATGATTACGGCGCAGCGTTCTCGATCGAAGTCCTTTTGTTCGTAGCCCGAATCTCGCAGGGCTTCGCTTGAGGCCTCCACCGCCCATTTCTGCACATCGTCCATGCTTTCGGCCACCCGGGGCGGGATGCGGAATTGCAATGGGTTGAATTTGTAATCGCTGATGAAGGCGCCGATTTTGGTGTAGCTGCGATTTGGGGTCTTGGGATCGCTGTCGTAGTGCAGCGCCGGATCCCAGCGATGGGTCGGCACCTCGCCGACGGAGTCGAGACCCGCACAGATGTTTTTCCAGAAAGTTGGTGCGTCGGCTGCGTCGGGCATGACGGCCCCGAGGCCGATGATGGCGATGGGGCATGATGATTTTTTGGACTGGCTCATGTTTGTATTCCTGCTGGGTCAGTTGTTGGAGGTGAGGGTGGCGGCGGCTTCGGCCATGTCGGCGAGCATGCCGCGCAAACCATGGCGGATGCGGTCCAAGCCAATCTTTTTCGAGAAGAGTTCCAGCTCTCTTTCGTCGAGCACGTCCGCGCCCGCAATGAGAGACAGACCTTTTTGGCTGACCTGACCGGCCACCTGCCGGGCCCAGAGCCGGCTCATGACGCGCAGGCTGGAGGTCGGCAGGCGGGAGGTGTCCGGATCATTCCGGGCTGCCTTGCGGGCGAAGGCGCAGGCTACTTCGGTCTGGGCGATGAGTTCGCCCAGGCTGAACAGAACGTGCTGGTTGCGGGTCAGGCGTTTGATGCGGCAGGTTTCCAAGATGTGGGCCAGAGCCGTACAGGCCGCGGCCGCCTGGTCTGCGCCACAGTCGGGATCCGTTTGTGACAGTTCGTCCATGGTGCGGGCCAGGTCGAGATAGTGGGCACCGCGACTTATCAGATGCTGGCGCCATCGATCCCGGGTGATGGTGCGTTGCAGGATTTCGCTCGTTCCCTCGTAGATGCAGGTGATTCGCACGTCTCGCTTGATTTTTTCAACGAAATACTCGTGGGTGTAGCCATAGCCTCCGTGGGCCTGGATGGCTGACTCGGCGGCGGCGTTACCGGCCTCGGTGGCCACCAGCTTGGCCACCGCGCCGTCGGTTTGCAACTCAGGCTCGCCTCGGTCCAATCGATCGGAGAGCTCTTCGATGAAAGCCCGGGACGCTTCAAGGGCCACGACGTGGGGCACGATGAGTTTGTGTGTCCAGGCGGCTTTTTTGTTCAGGGTTGATCCGTCTTGTACGCGCTCGGCCCCGTACTGGATGGCGCGTCGGATGGCCGCGGTGCCGCCGGCCAGGCCGAAGGCGGCTACCATGACGCGGGTGTAACCGAAGACCTGCTGAGCCTGGGCCAGGCCTTGGCCTTCTTCGCCGCCGATGAGTTGGTCGGCCGGGACCACCACATCGTCTAAGCTCAGGGATGTGGTGTTTGAACTGCGGATGCCGTGCTTATGTTCGGAAGGGCCTGGCTCGAGACCAGGGGTGCCTTTTTCCACAACGAAGAAGCTGGGGCCCCCCGGTGTCATGGCCAGGATGGTGAAGAGATCCGCGATGCCGCCGTTGGTGATGAACTGCTTGGTGCCGTTGATGCGATAGGCCACGATGCGGCCGTTTTCTTCGATGGCTTCGGCGCGTGTGCGGATGGCTGCCAAATCCGATCCGGCCGAGGGTTCGGTCACGGCGTAAGCCACCAGCAGGCCCTTTTCGGCTACCTGGCTCATCCATCGTTTTCTCTGGGCTTCCGTGCCGCCGACCCGCAAGGGGTCCGTGCCCAGGGATACCCCCAGTAGGGAGGTTGCCAAGCCTATGTCCACGCCGGCCAGCTCTTCGCAGATTTGGAAAATGGCGCGCGCGCCGCCACCCAATCCGCCATAGGCCGTTGGAATGAAGGCGAGGTGCAGACCCACATCTGGACCCAAAAGCTCTCTGATGAGTTCCGTTGGACATCGGTTCTCCTGGTCCAACTTGAGCAGGGTTTGGTCGTCGAGCTTGCGTTTGGCGTATTGGCGAATGGTGTCGAGCACCAATTGGAGTTCTTCGTGCTCCATCTCTGCCTTCATGTTCTCTCCTTGGCTGGCTTTAGCCATGCCCAATGCAATGCCCGTGCCGCGGGCGGGCAGGACGAGGCATGTTCTTTTTATTGAAAGATTACAGCAGGTTGAGGCGTGTTGGTTTTTTGAATCTGTGTGTATCTGTGGTGGCGGGTGTGTAAGTTGCTACACGCGAACCCGACCCCTGAAACCTGGATCCCCAGCAGAAGCACCTGGGGATGACGGCCTAGCGGGGATGACGGCCTAGCGGGGGTGACGGCCTAGCGGGGGTGACGGCCTAGCGCCGGTCATTCCCGAAGGTTTCTGTCGGGAATCCATGCTTGGATCGGCCTAGTCACCCATGTAGATCGGTGGGATATTGAAGAGGGATTTGATGACCTCGTCGTAATAATCCGGCAGGTATCGATTCCAGAGCTTGATGGGCAGGTCCGTGCACTCCGTCCTGGGCGAAACCGCGAAGGCGAAGAGGTATTCCGTCAGGTACTCGACATTTTTGGCCAGATGGCCTCGGTATTCCTGGCGAAGTCTCTGCTCGATGATGCGGTCCTCGTGCATGCAGCGGCCGATTTCGCTTTCCAGCATCTCTTGGTAATTGGAGACGATGATTTCGATGTGCACGCTGGATTCGCCAGAGCGCACAAAGTCGGCGAAGGACTCCTGGGCCTGGTCCGGCAGCATACCCCGGCGCCACATGCGGCTGAGCATCTCAGGGCCCAGGGGCTGGGCCAAAATCTCGTCTACAGGGGGTTTGTGGCGTACGATGATGTTGGTGGCGTTGTAAGCCCCCGTGTGGGGCTCCACCTCGATGATTTCGGTGTCGGGCGCTTCTTGCAGCATGTCGGTCAGCCGCTTTTGCTCGGCGTTTTCCAAAATGACCTTAATGCCGGCCACGTCCTGGATGACGATGTCATCTCCCGCGGGGAAATCCCGATTGTGCTTCAGGTCCTCCAGCATGCGCTGCTCGGCCCGATGGAACTCGGAGATCATGTCCTGCGGGGCCGTCACCAACTGGTCGCGTGGGATGCCCAGGGTCTTGGCGCGGGCATCGGCCAGGCGCTCGGCTTGGCTTTTGATGGTGAAGAAAATGCGGTCGATGATGCGCCGGGAGATTTTTTCCGCCAGACGACGAACCCGCTTGATTCGGCTGGCGCCCACATAGAAATCTTCGCCGCCGATGGGCTCGAAAAAGAGGGTGCCGTGGAAGGGTGTTTCCCGGTAGTAGCGCTCGGGGTGGTTTCGGTACTGCTCTAAGAGTCTCTCGATGCGCAGGTTGGTGTAGGGCGGGTTGGCGACGATCGAATCCTTGATGTTCTTTTTGACCCGCACCTTCTGCCTTCTCAGCGGTGCATCGTGCAGGCCCGAGAAAATGCGATTGGCGAAAAGATCCAGGTAGCGGGCTACATAAATGTTGTTGAAAAGCACCAGGCGGGTGATGCGGTCCGCGTCGGCGGCTTCCGGTCGATTGTAGACCCAGCGCCAAATCAGATCGCGCAACTCATTGCGGTGCAGGTAGCTGGCAATGGAGATCATAGCGGGGTCTTGTTGGTCCCCTTGTCCAAGTCCTGGATGGCCTGCCAGCACTTGGATTTGGCGGCCTTATCCATGAGCTTGCCATCTAAGGCTTGGGGTGAGCGCAAGGACCCTCCTTTTTCCACAAACTGTATGGGTGTCTGTTCCAAGAGTGCCCGGATTTGGAGCAGGCTTTTTCCCAAGATCAGCTTGTCGCCGATGTGCGTGTATTCGTGGCCGGGCCGAATCCCGGCCTCGGCGGCCGGCGAACCGGCGCAGACCGACTCGACGTGCAGCATGCCGGCTGCCGCTTCGTAGCACCACTCGATTCCGAGGGTCAGCTCCGGGCTGTCCTCTTCGCTACAGGCTTCCGCCGGCATGAGAATTCGCCATTGGCGCTTGCCCGAAGCTTGTTTTCCGCAGCTGCAAGTGATGCGGTGGAAGCTCACTTCTTTGAGGCCACCGTGGCGTATGGTGAGCGTCACGGGTTTTTCCTGGCAGGCTTCCAAGCGACTGATGATCTCCGCCACATCCATTTCGGTAACCTGCAAATCGTCGATGAGCACGATCATGCCCTGGGCCGGGCATTGGGCTTGGGCCATGGGGCCGCCATGGACGGCGTCCACTCGCAGGCCGCCGTCTTCGGTGTGCAGGTCGGCACCCAAAAGCTTGCCGGCGTGTTCCATGGTGGCTTCGATGCTGCCGCTGGCCTTCTTTTCAGCGGCCCGGGTGGAGGCGATGGCGTTTTTGATCTCGTAGCGCTCGCTTTGCTTTAGCTCGTCTTTGTGAGCGGCCAGGTACTTTTCAAAACAGTCGATGCGTTGTTGTCGAGGCCGGGAGGGCAGGTTGAAGCAGGCCTGCAACTCGCGATTCATCTTGTGGGCCTTTTGCTGGGACTGGCCGGCCTTCTGACGGATCTTGGCCACGTCGCTGTCCGACAGTTCGGCTTTGGTGCGGAAGTTTGGCGAGTCCTCTAAGCGACGCAAGAGATCCGCCCAGCAAGCCTGGGCCTCGTTGACCTTGGTCTCTTTTTCGAATTGCAGGCATCGGCGTACGGCCACGCTCTTGTAGAATTTGCTTTCCTGGGCGGGCTTGGGTTCGGATGTAGCACAGCCCATGGCCGCGAAGACCAGCAAGCTTGCAAACATCGTCTGGATTCTGTGTTCCAAAATCATGACAACCTCCCCTTCTGTTGATACGGTGGCATCGTATAGAGGAGGTGTGTTTCAGTCAATGGGCCCCACGGTTTTCAAGCGTATGACGCTATTTTTGTTGATTTTTGCCCTGGGGCCCTTTTCGGCCCGGGCGGGGACTGTGCAAAACCCGGCACCGCTACGCCTTTCCCCCCCGGCAAAAGCGCCCTTTGCGGAGAAGCAGGCCCTCTGGCAGACTCATTTGCCCGAGCTCATCGACGCCCGTGGTCTGGCCTTGCTTGTCGAGGACGATGAGGCGGCGGCCCTTCTCGAACCGTTCATCTCGCAATGGCAGCGAAGCTACGCCAAGCTGCTCGCCAAGGACCCGGAACTGCTTCGGATCGACGCCAGGGTCAAGATGCTTTTTGCCGACAACATGGCGGCCCGTCATATGCCGGGCTTGTTCTTGGCCGCGCATCTGCGCGCCGTACCCCGCGCCAAGCTACAGCCCATCATTACGATCTGGCTCAAAGGCCTCTTGCAGCGTCGCGGGGTCTTTTTCGCCAAGGATTTGGACGGGCTTTCCGGCGAGAAAGCCGCCGACATCTGTGAACAGGCTCGCTCCTATCGGACTCTGGGGAATCTATCCGCCTGGCGCATGCGCGTGTTGTTGTGGCGCTACCGGGACTCGGAGGTCAAAAGACTGCACGCGGCTCGGGGTGAGCGCGAGGCCTTTCTGACCCCCATTCGCTTGATCCTGGCCGACCTGAGCAAAGAACAAGCGCGGGCGCTGGAGCGATACAGCCTCATGCTCCGCAACCTGCACCTAAAGCTTGACGAAAATCGAGTGGAGCCCTACGAGGTTTTCCGTACCCTGGAGGGCCTGCTGCGCGGCTTGCGTTACATGGACACCATCCGCGAGGCCACGGCGCTTACGGGTTTGGACCACCTGGTGATGACCCGCCTTTATATCCAAGAGAGCGAGTTTGTCCACCAGCGGGTCAGCTCGGCCGGGGCCTTCTCGCTGGCCCAGTTTCTGAACATCGCCGTCAAGGACGTTTTTATTTTTCAAAGGCGCATCCCCGGTGCCGTGCAGGTGCTGAAGGGCATCGAGAGCTGGGAGGAGCTGAAGACGCGCATCATCGACGACCCGCGCATGGCCATCTGGGCCTCTTGTCTGTATTTCCGCCGGGTGCGAGACGGCATCGAGCGACGTCTGGGCGGCAGGAAGGGCGGGACCATCGACCCGCGACTGTCCACTTTGCTCACCCTTGAGATGTTCACCATGCAGCAGAGTCTCTTCGAGTCCTCGACTTTTGCTGTGGATCGACGAGTCGACGCGGACTTCGGCAGTGGGGAAGTCTTGCCCGTGCCCCTGGTGGTCGCGCCTTCCGGCATCCCGGACGTGGGCTCCTTGCTGCAGAGATGGATGCAGCGCACCGTGCGTGAGCTGGTGCGCATCGGTGCCGCCGAACAGGTCATCCGCGGGCGCCTGGAGCGTCTGCGCGACGCCTTGGCCATCTCGTCTTACAACGCGGGCACGGGCACCTTGATCAAAACCGCCAAGCGCAAGGCACCCTACCAGTCCCTGAGCTTCCCCTTACAGATCACAGAAAATCGGGGATATGTGGACGGTATTTTGGATGGGGTAAGAATTTTGAAGCGCATGGATCGCATGGCTTCGGATGTGGATGGGATGGAGTACAGGGCCCTGATGCGTCTTGCCGATCGAGCCTGCCGACGAGCGAAGATGGTCGCCCCACGCCCCAAATAATTTTCGTCATCGGATTCAGGGGCGGTAAAGGAGAACACGAGGAAGGGAGATCTGACATGAACAGGAAGTGCTTGGCGAAATGGCTTGTCGGCGGGTTGGTTTTTGCGTTTTTCCTGGGGGGTTGCGCCGGTGAATCCGGCGAGGACAACCGCGATGCGGGCGATGCGGGTGACGGGTCAGTCGATGCAAGCGACGCGGGTGACGGATTTGCCGATGCGGGTGATGACGAGCAGGCGGACGGTGACGAGGTCGTCTCGGGATTCAAGGACCCGAACAGCTGGTCGGCCTACGCGCCGCTGATTGCGGATTCGACGCTCAGCGCCAAAGCCAAGGGATATTACGGTGCCGTGTTCGACGGCCGTTATGTCTACTACGCTCCCTGCCGAAGCGGGAACTTGCCCACCGACTTCCATGGCGTGGTGTTGCGCTTCGACACCCAGGCTGATTTCAAAAGCGACGCGGCCTGGGATTCCTACGACAGCGGTGACGCGCTCGGCGATCCCGCAAGACCGACCGTGGGTTACGCCGGCGGGACCTTTGACGGCAGATATGTGTATTTCGCTCCCTACGCCGACGGCACCACGCGCCACGCGAGAGTCCTGATGTATGACACGGCGGGTGCCGGCTTCACCGACAGCTCGTCATGGAGCGCCTTCGATGCGGGTACCCTTCCAGGAATGCCCCCCAATAGTGGATATGACGGTGCGGTGTACGACGGCGAGCGGTACGTCACTTTCGTCCCCTATGGGGATCAGAATTTCGCTCACGGCTTTGCCCTTCGCTATGACAAGACAGGCGCTTTCTCCGACCCTTCGAGCTGGGAGATGTTCTACGTCGGATCCATCGATGGTCTCGTCACGAAAGGCTACTATGGAGGAGCCTTCGACGGACAATATGTGTATTTCGCCCCCTTCAGCAATGGCGCCGACACCTTTCATGGAAACGTCCTCCGCTTTGATACTCACGGGGGCGGCGGTTTCGTCTCTCTGAGCAATTGGAGCGCCTATGACGCCTCCTCGGTCGATGGACTCGCCACGGTTGGTTACAAGGGTGCCGTGTTCGACGGCAAGTACATTTACTTCGTTCCCTTTCGGGATGCTTTATCGGCCCAGCATGCCCGGGTTCTGCGTTACGACACGACCGCCGGCTTCAAGTCCGCCGAGAGCTGGAATGCGGTCGACGTGCCCGACGTAGATGGTCTCGTGACCAAGGGTTATGTGGGGGCGGAGTTCGACGGTCGATATGTCTTCTTCATCCCTTATCAGCAGGACGCCTCGCCCTATGGTACTTACCACGCTAATGTGCTCAGATTCGACACCCTGGGTGATTTCAAGGACCGCTCGGACTGGTCGGCCTTCGACGCAGGTGCCATTGATGGGCTCGAGACCAAGGGGATGAAGTACGGCTGCTTCGACGGCAGCTATGTATACTTCGTTCCATATAATTTCAACGACGACCCCACAAACAACGGCCATACCACTTACAGCCGTCGCGCGGTGAGGTATCAAATCGATCCCCAGTGAGCCTCCCCCAGCAAATGAGACTATTTTTTTGAGCGATGGCTGATTTTTTTCAGCTTGCCGAGCGCCCTGTCGTTGGATGCAAAAGCCAAGGGCGGGTGCTTGTTGAGATCGAACCAGGCGGCTTCGGTGGCGTCGTCTCCGGCTTGGGCTTCGGTGCTCAAGGGGATGACCAGGAAGGTTACGGTTAAGAGGTCGCCGTAGAAATCACTGGTTTGGGATGAGACATCCAGCAGGTGATCGATTTTGCCTTCGATGCCGGCTTCTTCCTTGAGTTCGCGCAGGCAGGCTTCTTCGATGGTTTCGCCGAGTTCCGCAAAGCCGATGGGCAGACACCATTCGCCCTTCTGGGGCTCCTGGCCCCGGCGGACGCAGAGGAGCCGATTTTGTTCATCCAGCACCACGGCCGAGGCCACGGGCAGGGGGTTTTCATAGTGGACATGTTCGCAGGCCGGGCAGACAGCCCGATCAAGGCCCTCGATGCGCCGTGAGGTGACCCGATGTCCGCAGCGAATACAGTGAAGGATGGCTTGTCTCATGATGACCTCATGCTTGTCTTAAAAAGTCGCCAGGATGCCGCCGCCGAAACCCATGACGATGGCCACCATCTTACGCCAGGTGAGCTGTTCTTTGAGAATTACCGTGGCGAGGATCAAAATGAAAATGCTGGAGCTTTGGTTCAGGACGCTTGCGATGGTGGTGAAGGTGTGTTTCATGCCCAGAATCCAGAAAATGAGCGCAAAGTAAGTGCCCAGCAGGGCGGCCGGCATGCTGATTATCCAGCGCTTGCTGGGCATGAGTTCTTTCAAAAAAGACCGGCGCTGATCGCGTTTGAGAAAGACCTGGACCATCAAGAGGGCCCAACCGCCGGCCAGGCGCACGGTGGCCACCCACCAGGCGTCCGAGCGATCCAGGATGGGTTTGGCCATGACGATGCCCGCGGCCATGAGCAGCAAGGACAGGATGCCGAAGAGCACGCCCCAAATCAGCACCTTGCGGTCCAGGTCGGAGGCCTTTTTGGCCGGGGCGTAGGTGCCCACCATGATGGCCGTCCCCATCAGGCCCATGCCCACAAAGAGCCAGGGGGTCAGAGGTTCAGTCAAGTAGATGATGGAGCAAATGATGACGAAGGGGCTGTAAAGACAGTCCACGATGGCCTGGCGACCGGCACCCAAGCGATTCAGGGCCGCCAGGAAAAGGCTATCCGCGATGCCGATGCCGATGGCCCCGGAAATCAAAAGCACCCACCAGTCGTTCATGCTGTTTGCAGCGGGAAAGAAGCTCTTACCAAGAATCAGCATGCTCAAAAGAAACAGAACCAAGCCGACGGTGCCTTTGAACAAGTTGAGCACCACGGGCTGCATGAACTCGCCGGTCCTGCGAAAGAGAATGACCGCCACGGCCCAAATCAGGGCGCAGACCGTGGAGTAAAATTCGCCGGACTGTAACCAGGAGAAGTCCATGGGGCAGGGCTATCATTGGCCGGAGGACTCCGGCAAGGAAAATGGCCCCTTAAGGGGGGCTCCTGTCATAGATGTTCGGTTCCGAATTGTAGACGCTTCGCCAGATTTCGAGGATTTCAGGGAGGGTGGCGTAGATTACCTTGCCCTGATTCGCGTAGGGTGCCAATTGCGTGAGTGTCCTTTCGAAGGCGGTGAGGGCGCTGTCTCCATTCACATAGAAGTTCAACTCGAATTCCATGTGCGTCCAGGTGTAGATTCTTCCTGTCGGTGCCTGGCCTGTCTCGATCCTGTTTATCAGGTCCTGTATCGGAGCCGCGCCCCCATTGCCGATGTTGGGCAAATTTTGAGACGGGTCGTCTGTTGCGAAGTTGAAATGATCCATGGGCAGCCACAGACCTGAGAATTGCGGGTCGTCAATGTGCTGCGGGCTGCCGCCACCCCAGAGTGACTCCGCTTGCCAATGGTAGTCAGGGGATACGAGTCCTCGCAATGGAGATCGGAACTTTTCCCAGATAGCGTTTGAAGGAGGATTGACGATGAAACCGCCCACGATCGGAGCCGGGTTGACGCCAAGTTCTTCGATTAGATAGGCGACGTCGGCATAGTTGCAGCCATCGGCGAAATCGGGGTTGTTTGTTTTTGCGGAATCTGACGCGGTAGCGCATTCGTGGGAATGCGGATCGATGCTGACGCCCAGGTCTTCTTTTAAGTGCCTGAGAATATTTTTGTTGTTGGTTGTGGCCACGAGGGCGTCTGTTTCCCAGCGCTTGATCGCTTGGAGAAATCGCCAGTCCGGTTGGAAATCGAAGGGAATGTCATGGGTCTGCACGACATCCATCATTTTGAGGATGGCCTCGCGCATGCCCTCATACCCGTCCTGGGTGTCGTACATGTCGTAACGTTCGTCATCTTCGTTGTGGGAAGCGAAACTCACAAACACCGGCGTGATCCCCGAACCCGGTATGACAAACAGCGTCACGTGGACTTTTTGCGTTTCGACGGTTGCGTCAGAGGCGGAAATCGTCACAGCCGCCGCATGCCTTCCCGCGGACAGTCCCGCAAAGTCCACGTCCACCGAAATCGTGTCGGTCTCCGTGCCGGTGTCACCGGAAGACGGCGTGACCGAGAGCCACGAGGCGTCAGTGGCCAGGGTCCACCCGAGCGTGCCGCTGCCGGTGTTCGTGATGTCAACAGCCTGAGCCGTCGGATTGGACCCATCTTCATCGACGATGAAAGTGAGTTTTTCGGCGGAGAGGGCAAGCACGGGGATTCCTTCGTCGTGGCTGCTTTCGTCGCAGCCCGAGGAGAGCAGCAAGGCTGTTGCCAGCAGGAAAAACGAGGCCATCAAGCATCTCTTCATTTCAGGATCCAGTTCGTCTCGTACATGCGGTAATGGGCTGGACGCATGCCCAGGGATTCGTAGGTGGCCTGGGCGGGGTGGTTCTTGTGTCCGGTGTACAGCCGCAGGCCGCAGACTCGTTCGCTTTGGCGAGCTTTGGCCTCCAGGTGCTGGTAGAGCGCGCTGTAGACTCCCTGGCGTCGGGCCGTGGGCATCACGTAGACCGATTGGATCCACCAGAAATCGGCGTTGAGCCAATCGCTCCACTCGAAGGTGACCATGAGCTGGCCGAGCACCTGGCCGTCGCGCTCGGCCAGCAGGTAGAAGCCTCGGGAGGGCTCGGCCATCACGGCCGCCACCCCGGCCTCCAGCTTGGCTTGGTCCAGGCGCTTGGATTCGGTCTCTTCGGCCATGGCCTGGTTGTTGGCGGCAAGCAGGCTTTGGTCGGCGGGCCGCGCCGGACGGATGCTCAGTTCAGATCGATCAATCTTTGCGTTCATGGTCTTGGCTCCAGGTGAACCGTGGGGCTAAACAGGAGGCCTGTCAAATTCGGGGTTGATGTTTTGTGTAGAATAACCTACAATAATGTAGGAGCAGGAGGGTGAGCATGGCCACATTGAGTACCCAAATCTCAGCGATGATTTCTTCAGAGACGAAGGAGCGCTTGGAGCGCTATGCCAGAGCGCATGGGCTCAAGAAGGGGTTTTTGATTGAATCCGCGCTTTTGCACCATATCTCGGCGCTTGAGTCTTTGCCTGCGGACGTGATTGTGCCGGCTCGTCTCGTGGTGTCTCGGGCAAGCGGTGATGCCATTCTGGATAGGATCGCGGAGCCCGCGAAACCCACCGCTGCCATGAAGGAACTTTTTTCAGACGATGCCGAAGAGGGCAGATAGAAAGATGGCCGACATCAAGGTTCGATTGCTTCGTTCCGACGACGATCGCTCCGGGTTCGAGTCCGGCCACATGGACCTCGACCGATTCTTTCGCCAATACGCCGCCCAGAATCAGTTTCGCCATCATCTCGGCGCTACCTACGTAGCCCATGATGGCGCACATGTTCTCGGATACATGACCATCAGCGCCGGACACATCGAGATTGACGATCTGCCCAAATCCCGGCGGAAGAAATTGCCCCACTATCCATTGCCTATTCTTCGCCTTGCTCGATTGGCGGTTGATCGCTCCGCTCAGGGCCGTGGAATCGGGAAGCTGCTCTTGAGAAGTGTTTTCGAAATTTCGCGCAATATGGCCGAGTCGTTTGGCTGCGTCGGTGTGGTGGTGGACGCCAAAGCCGAAGCCGAAGCCGTCGCATTTTACGAGCGATATGGTTTTGAAGCGCTCGACGTGATCGAAGGCAAGTTGGGCAGTCGACCGGAGCCCTTGCCGATGTTCATCCCGATTGGATCGATTCCCAAGCGTTAGCAGGTCAGGCTGCAAGCTTTCCCATGCCTGTTGACAGCCTTCCCGAGCGGCGTAGTATGATGCGCCCGGTCCGGTTTGAGGGCCGGTTGAAGAGATTTGAGACCGGGAGAAGTGATGGTGGCAAAGAAAAGCACGGCCTCGAAGCGCAAGGCTGGGACAAAGAGCGCCGGCAAGGCGAAGACCACGAAGAAGGCGGCCAAAAAGTCCGCCAAGAAGCCGACCATGAAGACCAGCAAGAAGGCTGCTGGGTCTACGAGCAAGAAAAAATCAAAAAAGACCAAGGATCAGCTTGGGCTCTTCGGCAACGGCAAGGCCACGGCAAAAAGGACCCGCGCGGTTCAGCCGGAGGCGGAACCCAAGAAGAAAATCGTGCACAGAGAGCGAGTCGAACGCAAGAAGGCTCGCAAGCGTTTGCGCCGCGGTGCCAGTGTGGCCGAGCGCATGGCGGCTCAGCAAAGAGAGATTTCGGTTTCCGAGTTTTTTACCAAAAATCGTCACCTTTTGGGTTTCGACAATTTGGCCAAGGCGCTTTTGACCACTGTGAAAGAGGCCGTGGACAACAGTCTGGATGCCTGCGAAGAAGCCAAGATCTTGCCCGAGCTGAGCGTGGAACTTAAGCAAATGGGCGAGAATCGGTACAAGGTCAAGGTGACGGACAACGGACCGGGTATCCTTCCCGCACAGATTCCCAAGATTTTCGGCAAGCTGCTCTACGGCTCCAAGTTTCATCGGCTGAAACAAAGCCGGGGTCAGCAGGGCATCGGCATTTCGGCCGCCGGCATGTATGGGCAACTCACCACGGGCAAGCCGGTCATTTGCATCTCGCGCACGGCGGACAAGTTGGCCCATCGCTTCGAAATCAAAATCGATACGCGGCAGAACAAACCCGAGTGGACGGACGAAGAGGTGGAGTGGGATCAGGAACACGGTACATGCGTGGAGCTTGAAATCGAGGCGACCTATCGGGGCGGCAAGCGTTCGGTGGATCAGTACATCGAGCAAACCGCCATCGCCAATCCTCACCTGACCATCCACTACGTCAACCCCAAGGGAGATCGCTTCGACCACGAGCGATTGAAGCCTGAGTTGCCCCGCGAACCGGCCGAGATCAAACCGCACCCGCACGGGGTGGAACTGGGCGTGCTGATGAACATGCTCAAGGACACTCGCGGTCGGGATTTGAAGGGCGCATTGCAGCGGGACTTTTCAAGGGTCAGCGAGAAGGTGGCCCTGGCGATTTGCGAAGAGGCCGGCTTGAGTCACAAGGCTCGGCCCAGGCGCATAGACATTGAGCAGGCCGAGAAGTTGCACCGCGCCATGGGCGTGGTCAAAGTCATGAATCCGCCCACTTCTTGCGTGGTGCCCATCGGCGAGGATCTGATTCGCTTGGGCATGGAGCATGGCGTGGAGGCGGACTTTTTTACCTCGGTCACCCGTTCGCCATCGGTATACCGCGGCAACCCTTTTCTGATCGAAGCGGGCCTGGCCTGGGGCGGCAACCTGCCCAAGGACGAACTTTGTACCTTGTACCGCTTTGCCAACCGGGTGCCTCTACAGTACCAACAGTCCGATTGCGTCGTCAGCCGGGCGGTCATTGAGACCGATTGGCGTCACTACAAGGTTTCCCAGGGCCGGGGCGCTTTGCCCTCGGGGCCCTTGGTGATCATGGTGCATATGGCCTCGGTCTGGGTGCCCTTTACCTCCGAGAGCAAGGAGGCCGTGGCCCGCTACCCAGAGATTCTCAAAGAGATCAAGCTGGCTTTGCAGATCTGCGGCAGGCGCCTGGCCCACCATCTGTCGGCCCGGCGGCGCGAGGCCGAAGAAGGGCGCAAGCATGACTACATCGCCACTTACATTCCGCATATCGGCGAGGCCCTGCGTGAGATTCTGGGCACCAGCGAAAAACGTGAGCAACTGGTGGTCGATACCCTGACAGACACCTTGCAGCGCAGTCGCAAGTTCATTTGAGGCGAAGAATATGGAGCAGAAGAAAAAGACGGGGCGGGTTTTGGACATGGTGGCCCGCATCAAAAAGCAGGCCGGCGAGATCGAAAAGAGGATTCTGGCCGGGCGCAAGCCCAGCATGAAGTTTCCCATCCGCTCCCTGGCCAACGTGCGATACCGACCCAAGGTGGGGTTCTTCGAGCTCAAGGGGCGCCAAAAAGAGCGCACCTTGACCGTGGGTACGGTCAAAACCTTCGCCCAGACCCTCAGGGTCATGTCGTTCTCCAAGGAGCTTGTGGAGCAAGACGACATCGCCACCAAACGGGAAGCGTATTACGTGAGTAAGAACTGGGGGCCGGCTCGGTTCAAGGAGCAACCCGAGAGCGACACGGTCATCGACGACGTGGAGGCCCTATTCGGCGTCAATCGCGAGCAGCTGGGTTTTATCCCCGAGGAGAAGGGTGGAGACGTAGCCGGCAAGCTGGTGGTCATCGACGAGGATCGGGATACGGGCAAGAAGCTGCGCATCGACTGTACCAAGTTCGGCTCCGGGGCATACTCCATCCCCATCACCGTCGAGCAACTGGGTTTCGAAACCGACGCGACGTTCATCTTGGCCATTGAGACGGCCGGTATGTTTCAGCGCCTGGTCAAGCACAACTATTGGAAGAAGGCCAACTGCATCCTGATCTCCATGGGGGGTGTGCCCACACGAGCCTGCCGCCGTTTCATCCGGCGCTTGTCGGACGAGAAGAAGATTCCGGTTTATGTTTTCGTCGACTGCGACCCTTACGGTATCGGCAACATCTATCGCACCTTGAAGGTGGGCTCAGGCAACGCGGCCCATATCAATGAGTATTTTTGCGTGCCGCGAGCCCGTTTTTTGGGCATCACCCCGGATGACATCGTCAAGTACAAGTTGCCCACCCATCCCTTGAAAGAAGTGGACATCAAGCGGGCCAATGATGCCTTGAAGAACGACCCCTTTGTGCTGCACCACAAACGATGGCAGCGGGCCTTCGAGAAGATGATCGACTCGGGTGTTCGCGCCGAGCAACAGGCTTTGGCCAAGTGGGGACTGAATTACGTCATCGACAGCTATTTGCCGGAGAAGCTGGCCGACCCGGAAAAGTTCCTGCCCTGATTCGATCAGGATGCTAGAGTTTCTTGAGGAGGCATGATCTTGCCATTTGAGTCAAGTATTCAAACGAATATGCAGCAGAGCAGAAACTCTTGTGCTGTGTCGCAAAGCGACACAGTGCTATAGTATGGTACTTGTTCATCAGCCCTGCGGGCAATTTAGGAGGTTGTACATGTCCAGGTTCTTCGTTGTTTTTTCCCTGCTAGCTATTTTGGCTCCTGGTTGTTCCAGTGATGACAACACAGCGGAAGATCTCAAGAACGCTTGTGCTGGCCTTTTGGCCTGCAGTGAGGCCTTCGACAGCATGAGCCAATGCGTGGAGACCACAGAGGCCCTGAATGACTTTGACATGGTTTCACACTCTTACCTTCTGACCGTCATGGGCAATCAGCACATGGCCCTTCTGCAGAACATGGCTTGCATCGCCGAAGCGGGCACGGACTGCGATGCGGTCTTGGCCTGCATGAATGATGGAGAGGCCAGGGTAGACTGCAGCCAGATTAATACCTTTGGGTCCCGCATATGCAGCGGCGACAAGCTGGTGGGCTGCAACGACATCGGTCGAAACCATCAATGGATTGAGACCACGGTGGACTGCGCCGAGATGGGTTTGAGCTGCATAGAGATCGATTTTGACGGCCTGGGCGGAATCATGCCCACTTGTGGTCAGGGCATGGCCGCCTCGACGGCCGACGGCTTGGTGGTGGAATGCCAGGGTGATGTGGCCCAAATTCAAATGCGTGACGGCAATCTGCAGTTCGACTGCGGTTTTTACAATGGCGATTGCGTGGCGGGCGACTTTTTGCTCTACGAGGGCCTGGCCTTCTGCGAGGGCAAGGGTCCCGAATGTGATTCGAATACTTTTGCCGATCGCTGCGACGGCAGCACCCACGTTTGGTGCCAGGCCGGCAAAGAGGGTGGCATGGAGTGCAGCCAGATGGGCCAGACTTGCACCGGCTCGGGGGACAACGTGGTCTGTGGCTATGATGCCTGTACCCCCCTGGTTTACCAGGACAACTGCTCGGACGGCGTGATCACTTATTGCAGCGCCGAGGGAGAGGTTGACTTGGATTGCAAAGCCCACGGTTTCACCGGCTGCGAGCCATATGGCCAGCGCGGCGCCCGCTGCTTCCCCTAGGTTTTTCCAGATCCCCCCCCCCAGTTTTCCGGGACGCCAGATCGCTGCGCAAATCAAGGAGAAGTTGCGAAGTCGAGCGGAGGCGTGGTTTCTCCACGTCGAGCATCGACTTTGCTGCTTCGACGCGGAGTTGCGTAGCGAGGTGGCGTATCCGGACTTGACAGGTGTGATTGACACGGTTATCAGTATTCCGGGCGACGCGGGACGGCGCCGTCGAAAGGACGTGGTAGATGTTTGCTGAGGTCATGGCCCAAGCAGGGCAAAGCCTTCCTTTCCGCGAAGTGTATTGGAACGTGTTGAGCCCCCACCTGAAGGTCTACATTCCTCTGGCCATTATGCTTGTTGCTTTCGGCTATGGGGTCTGGCGGCGTTTTGCCATGTGGCGCATGGGCAAAAAGGACAAGCGCACCGACAACATCGTCGGCCGGGCTTTCTGGGCAGGCTGGGACCTCGGCAGTCAGCGCCTGGTCATGCGCGAACTCGTGCCGGGCCTCATACACGCCATGTTGTTTTTTGGTTTTGTCATTCTTTTCATCGGCACCCTGATTATCATGCTGGAGGCCGATCTGGGCATTCCCGTGCTCTCCACGCCCAGCTATTTTTATTGGGCCTACACCATTACTCTGAACCTTTATGGATTGTTGGCCATCGGCGGTGTGGTTTTTCTGGCCCTGCGTCGCTATGTTTTGCGACCCAAGGAACTAGACAACAAGCACGACGATTGGTTTGCGCTGTTTTTGTTGTTCGCCATTTTGGTGACCGGCCATCTGCTTCAGGCCTTGCGCCTGGCTGAGCAACAGCCATGGTGGGCGGCCTACAGCTTTGTGAGCTATGGTTTCGCGAAAGTCATGTTCTGGGGCCTGGATTCCGCCGCCCTCAAGACCGCGCATTCGGTCGTCTGGTGGGTGCACTTCTTGCTGGTTCTGTTCTTTTTTGCCTATCTGCCTTTCGGCAAGCTGTGGCATATCGTGGCGGGTTCCTTTTCTCTTTTCTTCCGTTCCAGCTCTTCCCGAGGCCGCATGGCCAAGGACGAGGCCGTGGCCGCCATGATGAACGGTGAAGACACGGACGTGGAAACCTTCGGCGTGGCCAAGCTCGAGGAGCTTTCCTGGAAGCAGCTCTTGGATTCGGACGCCTGTATTCGCTGCGGCCGATGTCAGGAGAATTGCCCGGCCTATCTCACGGGCAAGCAACTTAACCCCAAACAGGTCATTCAGGACATCAAGGGTCACATGGAAGACGTCTTTGGGCGTCGCAAGAAGAAAGACGAGAACGGCGAGGATGGACGCCCCAGCCTTCAGGGCGAGATCATCAGCCAAGAGGTTCTCTGGGCTTGCACTACCTGTCGGGCTTGCGAGGCCAACTGTCCCATGGGCATCGAACATTTGGACGTCATCTTGCCCATGCGTCAGTACTTGACGCAGATGGAGACGGCCTTCCCGCAGGAGGTCACCAGCGTATTTAAGGGCATGGAGAACAACAACAACCCTTGGCAAATCGGCTCCAACAAACGCTTCGATTGGGCCGAGGATCTTGACCTGAAAGCCCTGGCGGAGGATCCCGAGCACGAGATTTTATTTTTCGTGGGCTGCGCGGGTGCCTTCGATGATCGCGCCCAAAAGGTGACCAAGGCTTTCATCAGGCTGATGCAGGCGGCCAAGGTCAATTTTGGCCTCCTGGGCATCGAAGAGGGTTGCTGCGGAGAGACAGCCCGGCGCATGGGCAACGAGTATCTGGCCCAGACCCTGATCATGCAGAACGTCGAGACCATGAACAAGTACAAGGTCAAGCGCATTGTCACCACCTGTCCCCACGGCTACAACACCTTGAAGAACGAGTACAAGGACTTCGGTGGTGACTACGAGGTACTGCACCACACCGAGTTGTTGGCCGAGTTGATTCGGGACGGGCGCTTGCAGCTTTCCGGCGACGGCATGGGCAAGGTGGCCTTCCACGACTCTTGCTACCTGGGGCGTTACAATGACGTCTTCGCTGCTCCGCGCAAGGCTTTGAAGGCCGTGCCCGGATTGGAGTTGGTGGAGGCCGAGCGTAGCGGGCGCAAGGCTTTTTGCTGCGGTGCCGGAGGCGGACGCATGTGGATGGAAGAAAACGAGGGCACCCGGATTAACAACGAGCGCACGGATCAGTTGTTGGAGACCGGCGCGAAGACCGTGGCCGTGGGCTGCCCCTACTGCCTGACCATGTTGACCGACGGATTGAAGGACAAGGATCTGGTGGACACCCACAAGATTCTCGACGTGGCCGAGATAATGGCTCGCTATCTGCCGCAGGAAGTCAAGCCCGCTCCGGTGGAAGAACCCAAGGCTCCAGCTCAGGCTTGATTTCGACAAGCCAGTTTGAAACATCAAAAGCCCCCAGCAGATGGGGGCTTTTTTATTGCAAGGTTATCCGAGCTTATCCTGAGCGCAGGGAGCTGGATGTGCGGTTGCGACCGTTGCGCTTGGAGAGATACAGGAACTGATCGGCTTCTTCCAGCATCTCTTGGTAGGTACGGAAGTTGGCCTTTTTTAAGGTGGCCACGCCCAAAGAGATGGTCACCGGCACGCGCTGGCCTTCCCACATGAACTTATGGGTTTCCACGGATCGGCGCACACGCTCGGCGGCCACATAAGCCCGCTGGGCGTCCTGGTTACGCATGATGATGGAGAACTCTTCGCCACCGAATCGGGCAAAGAGGTCTTCCTCGCGCAGGGTGCCTGTGACCACTTTGGACAGGGTTCGCAGCACCATGTCGCCGCATTGGTGGCCGTACGTGTCGTTGACCTTTTTGAAATGGTCGAGATCGAACATGATCAGGCTGGTGATCTCGTTATGCCTGAGACCGTAGGCGAAGTCTTTGCGCAGTTCTTCCAGGAAGCGTTTTTTGTTGAAGATGCCAGTCAAACCGTCGCGGGTGGCTTGTTCGTACTGGTTATGATGGAAGGCCTCTTCGATGCTGTCTTGGTAACTAAACTTGATGATGGTGGTGGAGCCCACCTGGATCTTGTCGCCGTCCTGCAGCAAGTGGCGGGAGATAGGCGTGCCGTCGAAGTAGGTGCCGTTGGTGCTGTTTAAGTCCGAAATGAAGATATCGCCAAGGCTGTTGGCTTCGATGCGGCAGTGGCGACGCGAAATGCCGTCGTCGTTCAGCACGATTTCGCAGTCCTTGGCTCGACCGATGTTCATGGTGCCTTCTTCGACCCTGAACATTTTGCCTGCCGAGGAGCCCGAGATGACCATCAAGGAAGCCTGCCGGTTGTCGGATTTGTCCGTCAGGCTTTTGATGCCCTGGATGATGGTGCGATCACCATCATCTTCTTCGAAGTCATCGTCCAGCGTCAGGATTTCTTTGTCGTCGATCAAGTTTTCATCCAAGTCAAGGGCGTCAACTGATACAGATTTGCTACCGGAGCATAGCAGATTGCCTGATCGATTCAAATACAAAATCACTTGAACGGCCGGAGGCCACAAGATATTGTTTCGGCGAGTCAATTCGAAGATTTTGTCCCGCTTCGCAGGCTCCAGGCCCGGCTTGTGGAATCAGGTCCGGGTTGGCAAAAAAGGGGGGGTGTGGGAGACCCTTGGTGAACCAGCTTCGCAACCTTCTGGGCATGTTTTGGCATCCCTCGGTGGTGTTTGGGCGTCTGCGGGATAGACCCCGAGCAGTCCTGGTGGTTTTCGTGATCATCGCCGCCCTCTTGGCCGCCCATTGGGCCGCCCATCAGCGGGTGGACGTCCAGGCCATGCAGCGACAGGTGGCCGCCGAAGAGGGGGCGGACAGCAAAGGGACACAGGTCTCGAACCAGGAGGTCATCGACCAGGCCCAGCGTGGCTTGAACATAAAACGCATTCTGGGCTATCCGGCCATCGCTCTGGCTCTGCCCCTGGCCCTGCTCATTTTTAGCTTGTTTTTCTTTTTGCTGCTGGCCACCTGGAGGCGAGGGGTGGGCTTTGGGCAGGTCTTCCGCCTGATGGCCCATGCTTGGCTGCCCATTGCGCTACGGCAAATCTTGGCCCTGCCCGTTATCTTCACCTACCCCAGCATCCATCCGGACAAGATGCAGGGACTTTTCAAAACTGATTTGGCGGCCTTGACGGGACTGAAATTGCCGCTGGCGGGCCTGGTGGAACCCTTCGCTGTTTGGGCGGGGGTCTTGATGTATATGGCTGCACGCGGCATGGGCCGGGGTCGGATTTGGTCGGCGTTGGTTTGTGTTTTGCTGGCTGTGGCATTGGCCGCCGTCACGAAGGTGCTTTGAGGCAGTAAGGGAGGAGGGCGCATGAGGCGATGGATATGGACCCTGACCCTGTTGGGGGTGGGCTTGCTGGGCACAGCGCGGGCTGATCCTTCGAGGCCGTCTCTGAGCTTGCAGGATTGTCTGCGCATGGCCTTGCGTGGTCACCCCGATTTGGCCCTGGCTCAGACTGGCGTGGCCATGGCCCGTGCCGCCGGCAAGTCGGCCCAGGCCACTTATTTGCCGCGACTCGACGTGCAGACCACCGATTCCTACACCTTTGTTGGGCGCAAAGAGTCGATCTACGTTGAAAGCCAAGAGATGGACTATCCCCAAAACGCCTACCACAACGATTTGCATGGCTTTGGTCTTTACTTGAGCCAGAACATTTTTGATGGATTTCGATACATTCATCAGCCTCGAAGGGCTGCTCGGCAGCTTGATCAGGCCGAACTGGACGTGGCGGTGACCCGGGAGGCCGTGGGCCTGCGGGTGATGCAGGCGTATTTTCAACTTTTGAAAGTAGAACATCAGGCCCAGGTTTTGGAGGAGGGGCTGCGCTTGAGTCAGGCCCAACTGAATCTGGCCAAAGAGCGTCATCGTTTGGGTGCCGGATCTCGAGTGGACGTCTCCAAGGCCCTGGTCGGCATGGGCGAGGATCGCATCTCGCTGGAGCGGCAGCATCAGGTCATCGCCCAGGTGCGGGTAGACCTGAATCTGGCCTTGGGGCGGGATCCGTCCCTGCCTGTCGCTGTTGCACCCGTAGAGGTGGACGCAGAGGCCAATGCACCGGTCAGCGTGGCCCGCCTGGCCGACCATTTGCAAATCGAGCGCAGTCGGGCTGCCGAGGCGGTGGCCGAAGAGGACGTGGAGTTGGCCCAGGCTGGACGTTGGCCCACGGTTTCCGGCTCAATAAGCTACAGTCGGCAGCACGAGGAGTTTTACAAGGTGTACTCGCGTTTTGACGAACTCTATTCTTTGAATTTCGGTCTGCGTATCGCGTATCCCATCTTCGACGGCTTTGCGGCCGCGGCTCAAATCGAAGGTGCCGAGGCGCAAAGAGAGCGAGTGCGTCGAGAGCGCGTGGTTTTGCAACACGGTCTGCAAGCCCAACTGGTCAAGGCCAAGGCCAGTCTGTTTCATCTTCGCAGGGTGGGCAAGATCGAGCAGGCCAACGTCAAGGCGGCTGCGGATTCCTTGCTTTTGGCTCAGGAGCGTTACGACGTGGGCGAGGGCACGGCATTGGAGATCCGCGATGCACAGTTGGCGATGACCCGGGCCAGGCTGGCCGAGGTTCAGACCCGTTTTGATCTGCACATCGCCTCGGCCCAGTTGCATCACGCCCGGGGGGATTTGTTAGAGACATACTTGGACAAGGGACAACCATGATCAAGCGCATCATCATTATTCTGTTGATTCTGGGGGGTATCGGGTCCGTGGTTTATTGGAACATGGGTCCCAAGGAGTCCGTACGCATTGAGGTGCTGTGCGAGAAGGCTCGCGCTGAAGCGATCACTCAGGTGGTGACGGCTTCGGGCAAGATTCGACCGGAGACCGTGGTCAACGTGGCCGCCGACGCGGGTGGCTACATTCTCCAACTCACGGTGGAGGAGGGGGATACGGTCAGCAAGGACCAGTTGTTGGTGCAGATCGATCCGGAGATTTACCGGGCTCGGGTGCAGGAGAGTCGGGCCATGGAATTGACCGCTCAGGCCAACGTGAAGTTGGCGCAGGCGGCCTTGCAGAGGGCTCAGGGTGATGCCAAGCGCATGCGGGGCTTGCACGCCAAGGATTTGACTTCGCGGGCCAACCTGGAGAGGTCCCAGGCCGATGAGGCCATCGCCAATGCCGAAGTGGATGCGGCCTCCGGGCGATTGCTCCAGGCACAGGCTTCGCTGAGCAAGACCCGCAAGGATTTGGCCAAGTGCACGATTTCGGCATCCATGGACGGCACCGTGATTCTTCTGAACAAGGAAGTCGGTGAGCGGGTTTCGGGTGGTGATTTCCGGGAGGACATCATCATGATGCTGGCTGATTTGTCCAGTATGGAAGTCGAGGTCGAGGTGGGCGAGCGAGACGTGGTGCTCATCGACGAAGGCGACAAGGTAGACATCGAGGTGGACGCTTTTCCGGGGAAGATTGTGGCCGGTCATGTCAAGGAGGTGGCCAAGGCAGGTACCACCCGCAACCCGTACACAGAATCCGAGGTGACCAACTTTCGGGTGGTGGTGCAAGTGGACGATACCCAGGTCAAGGTTCGACCGCAGATGTCGGCCACGGTCAAGATTCGCACCGATCACAAAGAGGAAGCATTAACCGTGCCCATCCAGAGCGTGACGCTTCGTCGGCCCAGCGAGATCAAGGACCCGGTCGAAAACGAGACGAAAGATGAGTCTGGCGAGAGAAAGTCCAAGGGTGAGTCGGACGGGGGCAAGGTGGAGGGTGAGCCGGACCTGGGCAACGTGAAACGTGAGGAGCCGGTGGAGGTGGTCTTCGTGGTCGAAGAGGGACGCTCCATGGCCCGGCGGGTCAAGACCGGTTTGTCCTCGGACACGCGCATCGAAATCCAAGAGGGACTCAAGGCGGGCGAGCAGGTGGTCAGTGGGCCCTATCGTGCTCTGTCCAAGGATTTGCAGCACGGCGATGATGTGGATCTGGAGGCAGCCGAAAGGCGCGGCAAGAAGGGGTCGGGCAAGGCGGGCCGACCTCGACGCCGCGGACGCAAGGGTCGCAGGTAACGGCCAAGCGATGGTGGCGGCAGAAAGAAAACGAGGGCCTTTGCGCTGGCTTATGGGCCGCTGGCATGGCGTGACCGCTGGTGTGGATGTGGCCTTGGGGGCCTTGCTCGGCAACAAGTTTCGCGCCGGCATGACCGCTTTGGGCATTGTCATCGGTGTGATGACGGTCACCGGCATTCTGTCGATCATCCACGGTCTGGATCAGGGCGTGGAAAAGCAGATGGCGCTGATGGGTACCCGCTCCATCTATGTCTCCGACTGGCCCTGGATTGTGCGTGGGGATTGGTACAAATACGTCAACCGACCCCCGATCACGGATTGGCAGTATCGGCGATTGAAAGAGCTGGTTCCCTTTGCCGAGGACATGGCCCCCATCGTCAAGTCTCGAGCCCGGGTGAGCCGGGGGGCTGAGCAGGTCAATGATGTGCGTCTTCGGGGTACCAGCCAAGCTTACCTGGCGGTCACCGGCGAGTCGGTGGGTCTGGGGCGCTTTCTCTCGGCCGCCGACGTGCGATACGGTCGACCTTTTGTGGTCTTGGGCTCGGACGTGGCCAAGCAGCTTTTTCCCCAGAGCAGTCCGCTGGGAGAGTATGTGCGCATCGGGCAGGGTCGTTTTCAGGTCATCGGCGTCTTGCGTGCCCAGGGCAGTTTCCTGGGCCGAAGTCAGGACATCACGGCCACCATGCCCCTCGGGCGATTTCGGCGGGACTTCGGCACGCGTCGTTCCATGGAGATCGCCATCGCCGTGAGCAAGGAGATGTCTCTCGAGAAGGCCGCCAGCGAGTTGGAGGGCATCATGCGGCGGGTGCGGGGCTTGCGGCCCGTCGAGGAGGACAACTTTTCGGTTAACCAGCAAGAGATGCTGAGCAAGTTCTACGATGAGATCACCGGGACCCTCTATCTGGTCATCATCATCATCTCGTTTATTTCGCTGTTGGTGGGCGGCATCGGCATCATGAACATCATGCTGGTTTCGGTCACCGAGCGCACCCGTGAGATCGGCCTGCGCAAGGCCTTGGGCGCGCGCCGTTTGACCATCCTGTTTCAATTTCTCATCGAGAGTCTGGTGCTGAGCGGCCTCGGCGGCCTCATCGGCCTGGCCGCCGGTTTTGGCGTGGCCTATCTGGTGGATTCGATCTCGCCCCTGCCTGCACACGTTTCAGCCGCGGCCATTGTGGCCGGCCTGGGTTTCTCGGCCATGGTGGGCATGTTCTTCGGCATCTGGCCGGCCTGGATGGCTTCGCGTTTGGACCCGATTGTGGCCCTGAGGTCCGAATGATGCGCATCGGCGACGTTTTATACAGCGCTCTGGTGAGCCTGCAAGCCAACAAGTTGAGATCGGGTCTGACCACCCTGGGCATCATCATCGGCGTGGGCGCGGTGGTGGCCATGCTGGCCATCACCACCGGTTTCGAGCGTTTCGTGAATGAGCAGTTCAGCGGTTTGGGCTCCAACACCTTTCAGCTTCAGAAGCATCCCCATATGCGTTTGGGCGGTCGGCGATCCCACAAGTGGCGCGAGCGCAAGAACCTGACCGTGGCCGATGCAAAGGCGATTCGGGTTTTGGACGAGGCGGTTCGTTTCGTGGGTTCGGAGCTTTGGACCTGGGGTGCCACCCTGCGCTCCCGGCATGAGGTCACACCGGCCAATGTGGTCGTTTGCGGCGGGAGCATGGAGTTCGCGCCCAACAACGGTTATGACATCGCCGAAGGCCGCAACCTGAATGACTCGGACCTGCAGCATGAGCGGACCGTGGTGGTGCTTGGCGCGGACTTGGCGGCGGGGCTCTTTCCCTATTCCACTTCGGTGGGCCAGCACATCACCTTTGCCGGCAGGCGCTTTCGGGTCGCGGGCGTTTTCGCCGGCAAAGGCAGTGGCTTGGGCGGCGGCAGTCGGGACAACCTCGTCATCATCCCCATCAGCACCTTTGTGCGCATTTACGGCGGCCGTCGCTCGGTCAACATCACGGTGCAGGCCATGCAGCCGGAGGTTTTTGACTACGCCAAGGACCGAGCCATCCAGATCATGCGCCAGCGTCGAGGACTGAAGCCGGGCAAGGAAAATGATTTCACTGTTTTCTCCAACGAATCCACCATCGAGATGGTCAAGTCCATCACCGACAACATCGTGTTGGCGGCCCTCGGAATCGCGATCATTTCGCTTTTGGTGGGCGGCATCGGCATCATGAACATCATGATGGTCTCGGTGACCGAACGCACCCGCGAGATTGGCACGCGGCGGGCCTTGGGTGCGCGCAAACGCCACATCCTGGTGCAGTTCACGATGGAGGCGATCATTCTCTCTGCCTTGGGGGGCGTGCTTGGACTTGGACTTGGTTTCGGCGCAGCCTATTTGGCCGATGCCCTGGCCGGCCTACCTGCGGCCGCGCCCCTCTGGGCCGTCATCGTCGCCCTAAGCATCGCCTCCGCATCTGGCCTGATCTTCGGCATATACCCAGCCTGGCGAGCCTCCCGCCTCGACCCAATAGAGGCCCTCCGCCACGAATAAGGGCAGAAAGGGCAGGGGGACGTTGTTGCGTTATTCTCATTAATGGCAAGGGGACGTTGTTGCGTTATTCCCTTTGTTTGCACCCGGCAGGATCAGAATCAGGCATTTGGTGACCGGATTCCGGACACGCCGTAATCCTCACGCGAAGCAGACCTACGCTTTTTCCAGAGCTTTGTCGGATTGTGTTCGGATGGCACGACAATCGCATGGTCCTGATTCAAGGAGGCGTTTATGCCTAGAGGGCCGAGACTGGATACACCAGGAGCGCTACACCACGTCATTGCAAGAGGCATTAATCAGCAGCCAATTTTTCGGGATGATTCTGATCGATTAAATTTGGTCGCGCGAATTGGAGAGGTTTTGAAGTACCAGGCAGGCGTTATCTATGCATGGGTCTTCATGGCCAATCATTTCCACCTGTTGCTTCGGACATTGAAAGCCGATCTTTCGACCATCATGCGGCGACTCATGACGGGGCATGCCGTCGTTTTCAACAACAGGCACCGGCGGTCCGGGCACCTCTTTCAGAACCGCTACTGGTCTTGCCTCGTCGATGACGATAATTATTTTGAGACACTCGTCGCCTATATTCACCTTAATCCGGTGCAGACAGGCCCCTGCATTGCTCTCGGCGACCTTGAGCGGTACCCATGGAGTGGCCATGCGGGGCTCTTGGGCGGACTCTGTCAGCCATGGTTCGACGCCGAATCCATCCTCGGTCGATTTGGCCGGACGAGCGCCTCGGCGCGTGAGGCCTACCTTTTTCAAATTGAAGATTTTCTTAGAAATCGAAAAAGGGAGGATTTCTCGGGCGGCGGTCTTATTCGCAGCATGGGCGGGCGGAGCGAATTTCTTCGTAATGGAAGAGGTCGTGAACGCTGGGCCCACGACGAGCGTGTTTTGGGAAGCAGTGAATTCGTCGAGCGTATCATGAGGGAAATCGAGATGCAGGCTGTTGAGCCGGAAATTCAGCAGCCATTCTTAGAGCTTGTTGAGCAGGCGATTCCCGGGGTTGCTTATCGGCATGGTCTGACTGTGGCGCAACTTACGACCGGAAGCCGCCGCAGGTGTGTGGTGAAGGCGAGAAATGAGTTGGTTATCGAGGTCTCGATGAGGCCTGGATTTCGAGTTATCCAACTGGCTCGGCGTCTCAATATCGCCCCGAAGACCATTTATCGCATCCTGGCCACAGTGAAGGAGTCCGCCTGAGTCCAATAACGAGAATAACGCAACAACGTCCCCTCCCAAATAACGAGAATAACGCAACAACGTCCCCCTTCCATTTGTTCAATTCGTGTACTACGATGCCTCGGAAATCAACGTTGCAAGGAGGTAGAGAGCATGCGCATCGCGGGATTGTTGGTTGCGTGGTTGGCGCTGCCGGGCCTGGTTTTTGGGGCCGAGGCCAAGCCGAGTGAGTCGCCCAAGCCTGCCGTTCGGACCGTGCAGGTTAAGGACGGTATCATTTTGTTCAAGGTGCGTTTGACGCCTGGTGTGCCGGACCCGGGGCAGGTGGTTGAGGCCATGGTGGAGATGTTCGAGGTTCCTCCCGTGCCCGATCCCATTTACGGCGAACAGATCCCCGTCAAGGATTCCACCATCACCGCCGAGGTGACCGACGCGGACGGTGAGGGCTATACGCAACGCTACCTGCTCCACCCCCAGATGGACGCGGGCACCTATGGATTCCACTATACGCCCGTCCGAAAAGACATCTTGCGGGTCGTCTTCAAAGGCAAGCACAAGGGCCGGAAATTCAGCACAAGCTTCCGGACGCCCGTGGCGGTGTGGCCTTTCAAGGACGCTTCGGCGCTAAAGTCGGATGGGCCTGCCGGTGGCTCGCGCATGCCGGCCTTGCCCTCTGGCATGGGCGGTCCGGCCATGCCGGCTTCCCCGGCCGGGACTCGCGTGCCGGTTGCTTCCGCGGCCAAGGCGATGAAGCCTTTGCCAGATGCCATGCAGCGCATGGGGGACAAGTGGGTGCTTCTGCAGGTGGCCATGTTTGCCGGGCGGGCGGCTGACATGAATCGAGTTAAAACCGGTGCCACAACTTTGCAGCAGGTCAGTATGGTGGCAAGCGGCATACAGACCGACATGACTGATTTTTCGACAGAGATGAAAGAGTTGGCCAAGGCCTTTGAGCAGCTCGGTGTGGCGGCAGGCACCGGCAAGCGGGCCGAGGTGGCGAGCCAGTTCGGCAAGATCGCCGACACGGGCTGCACACGTTGCCATTTCGTTCACCGATGGAAGGTGCTCGGCACCCTGGCCGAGTACCCGAAGATGCTTCACTGAGCGGGGAAGACATCATGAAGAATTGCATAAGCGTCATTTTATCTCTGGTTTTCATCGGCTTGGTTCTTCCTGCGGCTGCCGAGGATTTGCCCCAGATCGGGGACGTGACTCACGGGACGCAGCTCTACCGTATGAACTGCACCGTCTGTCACGGTTTTAACGGTTCGGGCTCGGGTCCAGTGCGTGGCAGTTTGCAGATACAGCCCGCGGACCACGGAGACGGTGCCTTGATGAACGCCCGCGACAACAGCATGTTGTTTGCCACGATTCAAAGTGGAGGCTCTGCTCAGGGCAAGCACAAAGCCATGCCGGGATTCTCAGGCACCTTGGATGGCTTGGATACCTGGGATCTGGTGGCCTACATGCGATCCTTGCACCTGCCATTGACTGCTTTTTTCGAGCGGGTGGACCAGTACTTGGTCAAGGCCTATGACTTGGGCCAGATCGGCAACAAGGATTTCAAGGCTGGGCAGATGGAGCGCTTGAAAAAGGCCATCAAGAAAGTGGACCCTCGAGATCTTCACCTGACTGTTTTTACTCTGTTCAAGGCGGACGAGCGCCGGGCCAGTCCCGAGCTGGTTCCCCAGGAGCCGCGTCGTCTGGCCCAACTGCAAAAGAAGGACAAGCTGGGTTATGTGTTCTTTTTGGATTTGATCGGTCCGCGTGGCAAGCGCATTCCTGTGGGCGTTTCATTGGACATGAATTACACGATGACCAAGCTGGTGACCACGGGTGGCGCGCCTGCCGTGGCGGGCGAGCTGAACACGCGACTGGCCAAATACGTGGGCATGGGCAAGCGTGGTGACGTGGTCAATTTTAAGATATCCAAGGATAAGGTTGGCAAACTCTTCGACACCGCGGTCGCCCGAATATACGCCTTGGCGATCGAGGGAGCCAACGTTTACGAGTTGGAAGAGCGAGAGCGTTCGTGGGCGGACAACACTTTCTGAGTCTGATTTCTATTTCACCCACTTGGTTGGTACCCCGGCCTTGCGCGCCATGTCGGGCAATTTGACTTCCAAAAAGTGCTTGGCCTTCTTGAGGTTTTCCTGGCATTTTTCCAGGTTTTCGGCCGCCTTGTTTGAGTCGGCGAGCGCCCCTGGACGACCAAAGAGAAGATGCTGCCTTTGGTTGATGTCCCGACTGTTTTCTAACGAATGACACTTGCTTTGAAGTCGGTCCGTTTTCTTCCGGGCCTTGGCTGCCTTTGCCTTCCACCTTTTCTTTTTGTTTTCATTCAAAGGCGAAACCTTTGGCCCGCCAGGCAGACGCTCGCCAGAGTCGCGGGTTTGCTTCACCGTGTCCCTTTGTTTATCCGGGGGCCGATAGGACTCGTGCCGGATTTGGCGCCTGTCGTTGTCGTCTCGAGCCCCGGTCGTCGGGATCGCCTTGGTCTCGCGTTCGGCCCGTTTGCGGTTCTCCTTTTGCTGCTTGAGTACTCTGGATCGTTGGGGCTCAGGAAGTTCATAGGGGTTGTCCGTAAAGTGAATTCCTCCATCCTTGTCCGTCCAGGTGTAGGTTTCAGCCTTCGCCAGGCTCGCCAGGGCGAGCAGGCAGACCATGCTCAAGATCTGGAGGCCCAGACGGCTCACACCCAACCTCGCTGAATGAGGTAGCGTGCCAGTTGTTGGGCGATGAAGTTGGCGATACCCAAGTCTCGCTCTGTGTAAAGGTCTTCGGTATGCTTGTTGATGAGTTCGAGGGCTCCCACCACTCGACCATCAACCTGCATGGGCACACAGAGTATCGAACGGGTCGGGTAGCCGATTTTTTCCGAGATGGCTGAATAGAAGCGCGGATCCCGTTGCGCATCGCTGACCGCTACCGCGATGCTGGATTCAGCGCAGAAGCCAACGATGCCTTGACCCATCTTCAGTTGTACGCCAACCAGCCCTTCGGATTTGGGGCCCTTGGCTGCGCCGAACTCCAGCCTGCGCGTGTTGATGTCGGCCAGGATCACGGAGCCTGCGTCCGAGGGCACCTTGGTCATGGCCAAGTCCAGCATGAAGTCCAGGGCGTCTTGTTTGCGTGACTTGTCTTTGACCTTGTCTGTGAACGCGAAAATCTCCTCCAGCAGATCGACTGTGGCCTCTGACGTGGATCCCAGGGACCGGCCGATGGCATCGGCGGCAGGGATGGCCGAGGCCGTCTCGCTGCGTCGCGGTTCCATGGGCGGCGGCGTGGGAGGCGCTTGTTCTGCCGGGGGTGTGGGCGCTGGAGGGGCTTGCTCCATCGGGGCCGTGGGCAAGGGCTGCACAGGGGCAGGTGGGGGCACCTGGGGTACGGGCGTGGGCGTTGTTGGATGGGAGGGCTGAGGCACCTCCTCGGTCACCGCCGGCATTTCGGGTTGGGTGGCCATCTCGTCGCTGTTGGCCGCGACGGGAACTGGTGCCTCCAGCAGTTCTTCAATTCGAAAGACCCTGCCCGAAAGGGTATCCGTGACGTGGATGCTGTTGTCGTCTTTGATGTCGCAGAGCACGCCCTCGGGGGCGGGTCCCTCTTCGCCGACCTTGGCCAGGCCCGCCTTGAGTGCGTCGATCCAGCTTTCAGCCTTGAGTCGAAGACGCAGGTCCATCGGGATTCGGTCCGATTTTGGGATTAAGATTTCGAAGTTGGGCATGGCATTCTCCGCGGATGTTGTTCGGAAGTTCAGTTTAGGAGTGGTCCATTTGGGTGTCAAGCCGGTGTCGTTGACAGGCTCTGGCTTGGAGGCTAGGCTTCAGTCTCCACCAAAAGGGGATTGTCATGGCCAAGGCCGGCAAGTGCTTCACATCCATCCTGGTAGGCTTTGTTTTGTTGCTTTCGTTGGTGAATTACGTTCGGGCTCAGGGTACGCGAGAGATGAATATTTGGATTCCCGACCCAGAGAGCGAATTCGTTGAGGAGGCCGACAGGGCATTCCTTGGGGAGATGATGCGCAATGAAGCGCGTCGCTATTTGGCTTTTAAGCTCATGGATGACCCTGCGCTTGAAATGAAGTGGCTACGCAGCAAAGTAGGTTGTGCTGGACATAAGGCTCGCTGTTTGATCGCGGTGGGGCGAGCGGCCGAGGCCGACTTGATGGTTTACACCTCCGTGCAGAAGTTGCCCGGTCGCTTTATGGTGAAGATGGAGCTGGTCAATTTGAGGCAGGGCAAGGTGGTGGAAAGGGTCCGACGGCGGGCCCAGGCTGGTCGTGAGCAATTGGTCAAGGCTTTGAAAAAGGGCTGGACCCAATTGGTGGGACCTTTGTTCCGGCGACAGATTCGTGTTTTGGCCAATGTGGATGGTGCCGAGGTCATGCTGGACGGCATCCCGGTGGGAAGCACCCCTTTCGGGGTTTCCTGGGAGCTGAAGAAGGGCTCCCATGTGGTCAGCCTGACCCACCCTGACTTCAAGCCTGTCTCCAAGACTTTCCGGGTAGGGACCAAACAGAAGAAAGTTCGTTTGCGCCTCAAGATGCGCTTCCAGGGCGGGATGGAGGACATCGCCAGCGTTCCTTTGGTGCCCCTGGTTGCTGCCGGTACGAAGGCAGGGGGCAAGGACGAAGAGGATCTGCCACCAAGCGTGGGCATCAAGGTGGAAGGCAAAGACGAAGGGGATTTGCCACCAAGCGTGGGCATCAAGGTGGGAGGTAAAGACGAAGGGGATTTGCCAACAAGCGTGGGCATCAAGGTGGGAGGCAAAGACGAAGGGGATTTGCCACCAAGCGTGGGCATGAAAGTGGGAGGCAAGGACGAAGGGGATTTGTCGCCAAGCGTAGGTGTCAAGTTGGGAGTCAAAGACGGGCCAGGAAAGCTTCCTGAAGATGGGAAGGTGAGTGGTTCGGCGGATCTGACCGCTTTGGACAAGCTGGCCTTCATGCCGGGAGGCCAGGCCTCCGAGCCGGGAGACCAGTCCGAAACGATGGTGGTCGTTTCGCCTTTTTATAAGACCTGGTGGTTCTGGACCGCGGTTGGCGCGGTGGTGGTGGCCGGCACGGTCACCGGCACGGTGTTGGCGGTGGATGGAGGGGGAGACGGCATCCCCTCGGGCCAGGGTCGTTTGTCTTTGCAGTTTTAGCCAGCGGGGAAATGGGCCATGAACGCCATGAAATCTATAGTCGCCGGATTCGCTCTGATGTTTGGTCTGTTCTTCGCTTGTGATGGACAGCAGCAAGGCGGTCTGGGTTTGGACCTTCGTTTTGCCCAACTCGAACAGGCACAGACTGCCGAGGCGGGCTTGCCGGTCGACGTGTTGTCCATCCAGGTTGAGGTCTTGGACTGGTATGATGGCAGTGTTTTGACCGACAGCGGTTGCCTTGATGTGGCCGGCGATGAGGAGAGTCGGGCCGGGCTGCAGATCGATTTGGTGCCGAATGTGGTCAAGGTGCGGGTGCGTGGGTACGGTGACTCTGCATGCGCCTCAAGTCCAGAGTGGTCGGGGGCTTCGGCTCGCATCGTGATGGCGGAGGGCGAAGAGAATATCGTGCCCATCTATGTTACCCGCCGGGGCCTCAGCCTTAACCCCATTCGTAGCTTCTTGCCCCATGGCCGCGCCTTCGCCACGGCAACGCCCCTGGTGGACGGTCGTATCCTCGTGGCCGGTGGGTTTAGCGAGGTTGAGCAGGGCGGGGCCCGTGAGCCGGCGGTTCTCAAGGCGGCTTGCGACGCCTGGATATACGATCCGGGTCTGGCTGATTTTACATCACTCGCAATCCCCTTGGTGAACTGCCGCGGTCTGCATCGGGCCTTGGCCATGGAGGACGGCAGCGTCTGGTTGATTGGTGGTGCCACGCAAGCCGACCTGGATACAACCGGTGGCACGCGGCCTATCCTGCGTCCCTCGATGGATAATCTGGTCGGCAGCGTGGAGCGCTACGATCCGCAGACCGGACGTTTTGAGCTTTTGAAACAGGAGGTCAGTTTGGCCCGGGCACAGATGGCCTTGGGTCCGGACGGCATCAACGGGAGTCTGCTCTTTGGGGGGCGCAGTAATCAATTGCGAAGTCGGGATATTCTGTCTTTGAGTTGGGTGGGGGGGGAGCTTCTGGTGGGGATGCTTGATGAGCAATTGAGCGTGGCTCGCGCCGGCGCTGAATCCGTAACCTTGGGAGACGCTTTTTTGGTCTTTGGTGGTCAGGTGCCAGGTGAATCGCCGGTGGAAATGATTGACGCCCTGAGTCGAGAGGCCGTGCCCGTGGACCTGGGTGAGTTGAGCGATCTACAGGACTGGAGCTTGACCGGGCACGCTCTGAGCAAGCGGGATGATTCCGGTGCCATGAGGGTTTTGCTGACAGGCGGCATGCCCTCTGCCCCGGCATCGGTAGCCAGCAATGTGTCAATGTGGATTGAATATGACGGTCAAGGCGGTTTTGACTTCGTCGCCACTCAGATGGATTCAGCAAGGGCATACCATGCGGCGGTATATGTCAACACACCCGAATCCGACGGCTTATCAGGCTGGGTTTTGGCCGGCGGCTTGGGGGTGGTTGGTATGGGGCGTAAAGACATGGAGATGCACGATGTTTCCGGTGTGGTTCGTAGCCTGGACGGAGAACTGGCCACCGGGTCTTTGGGCATTTGCCACGCCTCATTACCGGATGGGTCGATTCTATTGCTGGGGGGCTTGGATGTCGATGCGAACGCTGTTGTCAGCCTGGTCCTGGAAGCACAAATCCTGGCTCCATAATTTTTTCTAGTGAACAGTTCCCGAGATGGTTGGCAGGTCCGCGGTTTGCCGCTGGGCTGAGTAGCCCGAGAAGCTGAGCGAGGGTGTCCAGGTTGCCTCTGCATCCAGGGTCGCCGTGTGGGGTTCGTCGCCGCTCGTGTTGTCCTCCAGGATGACCTGATATTGACGATGTTCGGAGAAGCTCTCCGTTTGCACCGAGCCGTCCAGGTGGAAGTCGATACCCATGGAGGGGACCAGATCCACCGAGCTTGCACCCGAGATGCGGGCACCACTGACGGAGAAGGTTACTTTGTCGCTTGATGAGTTGGAGGCGATGGGGTTGTGATTTTCGTCCATCAGGTAGATCGCGAAGGTTTGGCTGCCGCCATTTTGGATGGAGATGCCGTTGGGGTCGTAGTGGCTGGTGTCGTTGCTGGCGTGGGGCGCACCGGTGAACATGATGCGCACGCTGGTCCAGATGGTGGTCGAATCGTTCCAGCGGCCGTCGGGATAATCCCAGGTTTGATTGTTGTTGGCGTCCACCCAGGGCTCACCGGTGTCCCACATGTTGTTGTCGTTGGAGTCCAAGTAGGGTTCCGCCAGATCGTGACCCACAAAGCTTTCACCCGTGTCGTAGACGCCGTTGCCGTTGGAATCCATGAAACCCTCCTGCCCCTCGGTGTAAAAGATGATGGTCAGCAGGCCATCCCGGGGGTTGCGGATCTCGTAGGTTTCATCCATGTGGCTGGGTTCGCCCATCATGGGCTCTACGTTCATGGGATCGCAGTCGGGCTGCAAAGCGAAGATGTATGCGTTCAGGCTCTCGTCATATTTTTCCAGGGTGACCGAGCAGTCGCTCTCCACCATGGCCTTGATGTCGGCACGTGGTACGCTCTGGCCACTGGCGTCTTTGGCGGTGACCGTGCATTGGATGCGCATGCCTTGTCGTTCCGCTTCATTGGCGTAGACAGAGACATTGTTGGGCACACAGGTGGCGGTGAAGGATTTGCCGGAAGGTAGGCCGCCGGCCTGGGAGAGAACTGTGATGGAGTCGGTGACGGTTGCCGAGCCGATGGTCAGATATTCAACGCTGACGCTGCCTTCTTTGCCTCCTTCCCCGGGAAAGCTGTATAGGGTGGCTTCTGCCTGGCCGGTGGTCGTGGTAGCCTCGATTTCCTGCAGGGGCTCATCGCTGGCCGACTCAAAAGGCTCGAAGCTGCCCACCGTGGTCGTGAAGGTAGCCTTTTTGCCGGATTGAGCGTCTCCTCCTTGTTCTTGCAGGAGGGCGACTACCCGAATGGAGCCCCCCCAGGGGATGGTGTCACCGTCTGGCAGTTCCAAGGTGGCGTTGTCATTAAAGCTGCAACAGACCAAGGACCTGCCAAGGAGGAGGATAATGGGGATCCAGATCAGGGTTCGTTTCATCGCGTTGACTCCTGCTTGGTGAGAGCGGTGTGTGCGTACTCTCCAATATTATGGGATTCTTGCTTTTGGTTCAAGATCCGCTAGCCTTCAGGGGTCTTGTCCAGCGTGGGGCATCGTGTCATGCTGGTGGGCACAATCTGGGAGGTTGGCGTGGAATACGAAATCAACATCGATGAAGAGAGTGTGCTTTTTGAGGCTGAATGGCTGACTCGACAAGAGTTGGCTGATCGCATCAAGCGAAAAATTGAGAGTCAAGACTTCAGCATTTCCGCTGCGGGCGGCGCTTTGGAATACCTACAGCACGCCCTGGCCAATGCACAGCTCTTCCAGGTCAAGTTGGTCCCGAGCGATTCGGATCGTTTGAACCGGCATGCGGAACGGGCCGGCATCGCCCCCGGGGCCTTCCTTCGTCAGGCCCTGCAGGCTTATTTGGCAGCGCAACCTCCCCTGGAGGAGCCCTCGGCCGAGCCTGCCAAGGTGGAGGCTGAGGCTCAAGCGGAGCCGGATGCCAAAGCCATGGTCACCACCATCACCACCGAGCCGGTGCAGCCTGGCGAGGAAGGGGAGGCCGTGGAGCTGACTGCTCGTAAGATAGAATCCGTTGAGGCTGTGGCCGTTCCGGCCCCGGTCACCGAGACCGACCCCTTGGGGAGTTCCTGGTTCAACAAGCGTTAGTGGCATTTACGAATCGTTTTTTGATTCGTTAGTGCCACGTTATGCTGCGGGGTCAGGGGCGCTCGATACAAACCGCTTTGCCCATGCCTCCACCCACGCAAAGGGTGGCCAGGCCGCGTTTTACATCCCTGCGGCGCATTTCGAACAAGAGGCTGATGACGAGTCGAATGCCGGTGCAACCGACCGGGTGACCCAAGGCGATTCCGCTGCCGTTGACGTTTGTGATCTTGCGATCCAGCTCGAGCAGTTTCTCGCAGGCCAGGTACTGGGCGGCGAAGGCCTCATTCAGCTCAATGAGCTCCAGGTCTTCTAGCTTCCAGTCAGCTCGCGCCAGGGCTTTTTGCGTTGCCGGCACCGGACCGTAGCCCATCAACTCGGGCTCCACGCCAGCCACGGCATGGGAGACGAGGCGACCCATGGGCTTCAAGCCCAACTCGCGAACTTTGTCCTCGGAAGCCAGGACCACAAAGGCGGCACCGTCGTTGATACCCGAGGCGTTGCCGGCCGTGACCGTGCCGTCTTTCTTGAAGGCGGGCTTCAACCCGGCCAGTTCTTCCTTGGTCACTTCCATGCGAATGTGTTCGTCCTTGTCGCAGATGGTTACCTTGCCGCGTCTGCCTGGGACTTCCACAGGTACGATTTCCTCAGCGAAGAGGCCATCCCGGGTGGCCTTGGCCGCGCGGCTATTGGAAGTGAAGGCCAGCTCATCTTGTTCTTCCCGGCTGATGTCATATTTTTCGGCCAGGTTCTCGGCGGTCAGGCCCATGATCATGTTCTTGACCGGATCGGTGAGGCCCTCCCACAGGGAGTCCGTGACCTCCTGGTGTTTCATGCGGTAACCCCATCGGGCGTTTTTGAGAACGTAAGGCGTATGGGTCATGCTCTCGACGCCCCCCACCAGGACCAAGTCGCTCTCTCCGGTTTGGATCTGCTGGGCCGCGAAGACCATGGCTTGCATGCTGGAGGAACATTGGCGCTGGATGGTGCAGGCGGGGACTTGAGCCGGGATGCCTGCTCGCAAGGAGATGACCCTGGCGATGTTAATCTCATCGGTGACCATCATGCAGTTGCCCACGAGTACGTCGTCCAAGGCATCTTTGGCCACGCCGGCGCGTCTGATGGCCTCCTCTGCGGCAATCACGCCCAGATCAGCGGCTCTCATTTTCAAGTACATACCGCCGAAACTGCCGATGGCCGTTCTGCAGCCTTCTAGAATGTAGACTTCGCGCATGTTTTCCTCCGTGTTAGAGGCCCTTTTTGTAGGGCCTCTTATGCTGCGGCGTATTACGCAGTGTTAGAGGCCCTTTTTGTAGGGTCTCTTATGCTGCTTTTGTAGGGCCTCTTATGCTGCGGCGTATTACGCAGTGATTGTTTGCTCCAGTCGTGGCAGGATGAGAGCATAGCTTGAGGTTCGGGTCAAACAGGGCCGCGTTGACCGTGGAGTTGAAATGAGTCTGAGAACATTGATTGTAATGATGCTGTTGTGGGCCATGCCGGTCTTTTTTCTGGGCTGCGGGTCTGCGACCGGTGACACGGATGCGGGCCTGGAGGACGCTCAGGAATTGGACGGCCTGACCCAAGACGGAGACGGGGCTGGGGTTGATTCGGGCGGTGACTCAGGTGGAGATCCGGGTGGCGGTGATCTGGGCGGTGACCTTGGAGGAGACGAGGGCGGCGACGAGGGTGGTGATGCAGGCGGCGACTCGGGTGGCGACGTGGGCGGGGATGAAGGGGGCGATGAGGGCGGTGACGAGGGCGGTGACGAAGGCGGTGACGAAGGGGGCGACGAGGGCCCGATGGTCGGCCTGCCTTACCCGGAGCGAGACGCCTTCCTCATCAAGTCCATTCAGCCCGATTTCTGGCCCAACAAGAACGAGTTCGTCAATCACGTCACCGGCGGTATCGCGGTCAACCTGGTCTGGAGTAGTTGGGAACCCGCCATCGACCCGCCGCCCTGCGATTCGGCAACGCAAGAGGAGTACGAGGGGCACTGTTTTAACGTCCATCAGGGTTTCGATACGGCCGTTCAGGAGTACAGCGCGCTGGGTCTGGTCGTCACCGGGGTCTTATACGGTGTGCCCGCCTGGGCCCGGACCGGGAATACCGGTTGTTCTCCCATTTCGCCCTCTTTCGAGCATTTCTGCACGGGAGATGACCCGGCCGATTTCGGCCGATTCGCGGGCATGTTGTCGCGCCGCTACAACGGCGAGAACGGCCATGGGCGGGTGGCCGACTTTGTTATTCACAACGAGGTCAACTCCAACATCTGGTTTGACATCGGCTGTGGGCAGGGGGTGGACTGCGATCAGGCCGCCTGGATTCAGAAATATGTGGACGACTACGCCGCGGCCTACGATCAGATCAAGAGCCATCAGTCCGAGGCCAAGGTGCTCTTAAGCTTCGAGCACCACTTCGACACCGAATACGATCGACCCACGGACGACAACGCCATGCTGTCGGTCAAGACTTTCGTGACAACCTTCGATGCGGCCATCGGCGATCGAGAGTGGAAGATCGCTTATCACCCCTATGCACCCAACCTGTTGAGCCCGGTGTTCTCTCCGCTCGATTTGCCCAAGGTGACCTACGGCAACATCGGGGTTTTGCTGGGATGGCTGCGCCAGACCTTCCCCGACAAGCCCCACGCTTGGGATGTGCAGCTCACTGAAAGCGGCATTAATTCCTCGGCACCCAATTCGTCCGAGGCCGCTCAGGCAACGGCCGTATGCGACACCTTCCTCAACGTGCTCGGTACCCCTGGTATCAGCAACTACATTTACCATCGCATGCGTGATCATGTTGACGAGGGCGAGCTGAAGCTTGGCTTGGTGCGCGACAACGACAGCTACAAACCGGCATGGGCTGTTTGGGCGATGTGCAACCACATCTATGACGATCCGCCCCAGCTTAGTTGCGGCTTCGAGGATTTGCCCTTCATTCGCTTGCGCCGCAGCATGATAGACCACGGCATCACCGTTCGGCACTGGGCCTCGACTCGTCTGGCACCCGAGGATTTCGTCGAGGAGGCATCATGGCAACTGCTGCGCGAAGAGGCCCCGGGCACCAACCTGCTCTTCGAATGCTTGGTGGAGTCGATTTGGCCGGGGCCGCATAATTTTTTGTCTTTCGACGTGAACTGCGAGGGCAAGACCAATCTGGGCCCGGTGGGCTACATTTACGATGAAGCGGTGACCGGTTCGGTGCCGCTATATCGTTGCGCCAGCTTCAGCGGTTTGGACCACTTCATCTCGACGGATCCTGATTGCGAGGGCCAGGAGACCGAGCAGTTGCTGGGTCATGCCTTGCAGTAGGTAAGTAGGTAATGCGCGACGCCATGCGAATTTCGATTTTCACAGGTTCTCTGTTCTGGATAGCACTGTTGGCCCAGGGCCTCCATGCTCAGGCCTTGGACTTGGCTGAGCACGGAGATCAGCGGGTGGTCTTGGGTGCTTTGCCTTGTGCGGGGGCTGGTCAAGCTCGGCAGCGCGGATGGCGGCACTTGGCCTGGGAGATACAAAAGCGCACCAGTTTGGAAACCGAGCTGGAGCTGCTGGCGGTGGACCCTGCGGGCCCAGGGCTGTTCGCCACGCCCCTTTTGCTGTGGTCCTGCGAGGGGCCGGTGGCCGAACTTGCGCCTGCCGCCAGGCAGAACCTGCGGCGCTTTCTTTCCATGGGTGGTTTGCTTTGGATCGATGACCCGCAGGCTGCGCCCGATGGCACTTTCATGACGTCGGTGAAGGCCGAGCTTGGAAAACTTTGGTCTGACAAGTCGCTCGCGGTCGTGCCGTCGGACCATGTGCTGTTTAAGTCATTTTTCTTGGTACGGAACCAGGGGGGGCGTCGTCGGGTAGGCCGCTTGCAGGGTCTCAGCCTGGGGGACCGACTGGCCGTCATCCATACACCAAACGACATATTGGGGGCTTTGAGCCGCGACCTTTTGGGCAATGAAGAGTTGGTGGTGGAGGGGGGCTCGCTCATGCGCGAGTACGCCCTGCGCATGGGCGTTAATCTTGTTATGTATGCGCTGTGTTTGGACTACAAGGATGATCGCGTTCACCTTCCCTTCATTCTGAAACGTCGGCGGATCTGAGGCATCGCAAGGCCATGAGCGAAACCGCCATTGTTTTCGAACAGGCTGAGGGCTGGCGCATTCTGGCGCTGCTTGCGGTCATCGGCTTGGCTTGGGGCTGCGGTTATCTGGGCTTGCGTGGCACCTTGTCCACCGGTCGCCGCTTCTGGCTCCTGACTTTGCGTGGTCTTTCCCTTGTGGGACTGCTTTTGCTTTTGCTCGGGCCGGCCATTGAGGAGCGCGAGCTCAAACCCTTGGCGAGTCGTTTGGTTTTCCTGCTGGATCAGTCCATGAGCATGGGATTGCCCGTGGGGTCGGTTACGCGGGCCGAAAAAGTTCAGGCCTTCCTTGAGCAACATCGGACAGAGTTGGATGCCTTGCGCTTAGAGCACAGGCTGGAGTTGCTTGGTTTTGATTCCAGGCTTTCGCCCGACCTGTCTTTGGGAGAGACCGTCGCGCGAGGGCAGGCCAGCGATTTGATCGGCAGCCTGTCAGCGCTGCTGCCGGCAAAAGGGAAAGAGCGGGACTTGGCGGGCGTGGTGCTCGTCTCTGATGGTGCCGACACTGAGGTTTTGGCTGGACTGCCTTTTGGCGGGGCCTTGCCCGAGTTAGTCAAGAAGCGCCTGGCTGAATGCGGGGTCCCCGTCAACACCCTGGCGGTGGGTGGAGACTCGCCGCTGGCCGACTTGGCCATCACCGATGTCAAAGTGGATGGTTTTGCCTTCATCCGCAACGCGGTAGAGGTGGAGGTGAGCATACTCGCGCAGGGATTGCCCGCCTTGAGCGTACCGCTCTCATTGGAGCAAGGGGGACGGCTGCTGAGTTCCCAGACCGTGGCCCTGAGGCCGGGCCATGCCCGGAAGGTCAAGTTGAAAATCGTGCCCGACAGGGTTGGGGACTTCGTCTTTCGGGTCAGCGTGGCGGCGCAGCCAGGCGAAGTCCTGTTGCGCAACAACGAACGCAGTTTTGTGTTGCGCGTGATCAGGGACAAAATTCGGGTTCTGCACCTGGTGGGCCGGCCTTCTTGGGATGAACGCTTTTTGCGACAGGTTCTGCGCCGCAACCCCAACGTGGATCTCATTAGTTTTTTCATTCTGAGAACCTTGAATGACAATACAGGTGTGTCCCAGGATGAGTTGAGCTTGATCCCTTTTCCTGTCGCCGAGCT
>JAFCZJ010000215.1 GCA_019314375.1 Deltaproteobacteria bacterium
TGGCAAATCCGCCACGTCCCGAAGTCCCCGCGGCATCCAGGTGAAGGCGTCCATGTCGGTGCCCAGCATCAGATGCTCGGCACCCACCCAATCCGCCACCCGGGCGTACTCGTCGGCCACGAAATCCAGATCGGTGAGCAGGCCGAAGCGCTTCAGGTACCAGGGCCAAAGCACGAGGCCCAGGGCGCCGCCCGCCTGGGCCAAGCGCCGCACTTGCGCCTCCACTAAGAAACGCTCGGTGCCGACCTTGGCGCGAATGGCCGTGTGGGTCACCATGGGGGGCTTGTTCAAGAGGTCCAAAGCCTGCTCAAAGGCCTGGACCGAGGCGTGGCTTAGATCCACGACGATGCCGAGGCGCTCGCAGGCCGCTATCACCTCGCGACCGAAATCGCTCAAACCGCCGTGAACCGCGGGCCCGAAGGTGGCGTCACAGATGCGATTGGCAAAAAAGTGAGTCAGGGTAAAGATGCGCAAACCTCGGGCCCGAAGCGCATCCAGGCGTTCGAGCTTGGCCCCGATGACGTGGCCGCCCTCGATCGCCGTCAGGGCCGAAAACTGGCCGTCGTCGAAAGCGCGACGCAAATCCGCGGCGGTGTCCACCTTGCGCATGCTGTCGGTGTTCGCGGCGACGATGCGATCCAGGGTATCGAGATAGGCGCCACATGCCGACCAGGCACTGAGCCGAGTCGGCGGCGGCGGCACGTACACGGTGAAAGTGGAGCAAGCCACCCCGCCCTCTCGCAAGCGAGGCAGATCTTGAAGGTTGCGGAAGGGATTCCAGAACCAGGGACGCCCGTGACGCTTGCTGAAATTCTTGCCAAGCAAGTGCCCCCAGACCAAAAAGTGGCTGTGGGTATCGATGACCGGATGACGGCGATGGATTTCCAGGCCGCGCTCGATCAGTTGCTCACGCTCGGCTGCATTCATTCACACAACTCCGAACAAGGGGGTCAGACACCGGCACTTGACACATAGACCTATGTGTCAAGTGCCGGTGTCTGACCCCCTAAACGTCACACGGACGGGGATCCAGCCGGCGACTCGGGGGTAGGGCTCGGCCATGTGTAACACGGTGTCGATCTCGGCGTCTAAGCAGGGGCTGCCGGAGGAATCCAAAACCTGGTAGCCGAGGGGATAGCCCTGGGCGTTCATGAGAAAGCGTATGCGGGCTTGGCCGCCCAGGGCGCGACAGCCGATGGCCGTGCGATGGACCAAAGGGCTGATGGCGTCGATGCGACGCTGGATGATGTCAAAGAGGGCCAACTGGCTTCCGCCCGGCTTGTCCATGACCCGGGGCATGGGATTGGATGCGTCGGCCCCGTCATGGGCGTGAAAGGGAAGGTCTTCCGGCGGGGGATCTTGTTTTTGAACAAGCTTCAGAGACGGTCGCTCGCGATGGCGCTGTTGTTCGGCCAGGCAGTGGGCCAAGTCCCGAGAGTCCACCAGGTGCAACGGGGGCTGTGTTTTTTCGCTACCGGGCTCCGCCACCTTGAAACTCCATCGCAGCTCGGGCTCTTGTCGAAAAACACGAGCAGGTGGCCGAATAGGGGACCGAATAGGAGAAAGGGGAAGTTCCTTGAGCTTGGGCTCCGGCCTTTGCAGGGCAGCTGACTCGACGGACTGTCCCTCGATCGCCGCGGGCGGCGCGGGAAGCACGATCCGCAGCACCTCGATGATTTCGGGCTCGGGCTTAGGCTCCTGATCGGTCCACCAAACCAAACCCAAGGACACGAAGATCCAAAGGTGCAGGTTGACAGACAGCAACAAGGCCAAACGCGCGCGGCGTTTGTCGCTCGATGTGGGTCCGGATGGCATCCTCAGTTGGCCCTTGGATGCTCCGCCCGACATGCCAGGGCCAGGGCGTTCAGCGCCTCGGCGCTGACTTCGTGCAAAACCTCGCCCACGAAGGGTTCGGGCATGTAGTCATTGAAGGTGGCGAAAGAACCCGCCTGGAGCGCCGTGCTCTTCAGCCAGGCCGCCCCTCGCCCGGCGGCATCCCGCTGGTCCGCCAGGGGGCTTTTCGCCAAAGCCATCACGGCATAGGCCGTAACCTGGGACTCGTTGCTCAACCAGCTTCCCTCGGCCTCCTGCAAGCGCGTCAAATCCGCACGAAAACGCGCGACGAGACGGGCGTGATGCGCGGCGTCCAGTTGCTCCAGAGCGGGCACCAGGGCCGCGGCCGAAATCAGACTGAAGCGCAGGTCCTTGGTGGGCCGATACCATTGGGCCGAACGGGCGACTAAGGCGTCGGCCAACTGATGGGCGTAAGCTCGCTCGCCCACCGCCAGGGCCGCCCTGATGGCCAAGGCTCCGTCGAAGCCCAACAAGGAGGGGCGCGACTTGCGACCCTCGGCGATGCGCGCGATCTCATCGGCCCCAAGGGGCGAACGACTCAACTGATGCAAAAAGAGGTCATGGGCGGCCTCGGTATATGAAGGCTCTGACAACAATTTACCCAGGCGTCCAAGAAACTCGATGTCCGGTTTGTAGGCAAAAAGCCCATCATTGTCCCGCCGATATGCGGCCACCAATGCCTCGGCGTAGCGCTCGGCGGCGTGCAGGTAGGACACCTCCCCCAAGGACTCGTAAGCATCCAGCAGGCTCAGACTCACCAAACCAGCCTGATTGGGTGCCAAGGCCTCGACACCAGCCTGCCAGCTCCAACCCACCAGGCCGTTACGACTTTCCACCTGGGCCGAAGCCAAAAAATCCGCCCCGCGCGCCAGACTCTCACAGCTGCTTCGATTCAAGTTGGCCTGGTACTGCTTGGACACGGGCTCAGCCAAGACCGACCCCGCCATCAACAAACCACCGACCCCCAGCGCCATCGTAAACATCGCACCACGCAACATGGCGAGCTCCTTTCAGGACAATTGCTATCCGATAACATAACAAGCATAACACCTCTGGGCAAGGGGGGGGAGCATCGTCCAGTTGGGGTCAGACACCGGCACTTGACACATAGGCCTATGTGTCAAGTGCCGGTGTCTGACCCCAGTTTTTTTGACGCAATGCGTAAACCTACTTGACAGGTGTGACGCGGCGCGTTATGTTGCTTTCTGTAATGAGAACCCTGAGGAAGCCCGGAGGGGGTTTCTTCTCGAGTATTGAGAAAACATTGAAGAAAGGGAAACGAAAATGACCAAGATTACCGAGATCACCGAAAAAATGCCGCCCGTCGTCAAGGAAACCATCGGACAAGCCCAGGCGCGCCTGACAACCTGGGAAGGCGAAGCCAGAAAGATGTTTACCACGACCTGGACCCGCATCCACGACTGGCACAAGACCCGGATCAACCAGGTGGAAAACACCACCACCGAATGGCATTCAAAAACCCTGCACGGCATCGGCCTGGCCACCCAGTCGGACATCGAGCGCATGACCAAGCAGATCAGCCGCCTCCGCAGTGACGTCAAAAAGATCAGCCGGAAGAGCAACACCAGCAACACCAGCAACAATCGCAACCGCTCGAGCAACACCAAGACCAAGACCAGCACCAGGACCAGCAACCGGACCAGCAACCGGACCACCAAGACCAACAGCCGGAGTCGGAACAAGTAAGCCCGAACCGGCAGATTACTTCATTCAGATTCCGCCTCGATCACTTCGGTCGGGGCGGTTTTTTTGGGGTGCTTTTTTCGCCAAAGCATCGAGACGAGCAGACCGACGCCGATGCTGGCCAGGATCAGGGAGATGAACTGGCTGGTGGAGAGGATATCCGGTGCCTCGCTACCGAAAAGATCCACCCGGAACAACATGCCGCGCTCATAATCGCCGCGGAACATCTCGTTGATGGAGCGAAGGATGGGATAGAGGATCAAGTAAGCGATGAGCAGCTGCCCATGAAAGCGCTTCTTTTTCCGCAAAGAAATCAGAATAAAGAAAATCACCAACTCGCCGAAGGATTCATAGAGCTGGGTCGGGTGCAAGGGCACGCCCAAAAGCTTGTTGCGCGCCACCACCGAGCCCCCGTGAGTAAAAATAAGGCCGAAACTTTCAGAGCCCGTGGGCATGCCGTGACAACAACCGGCCGAAAAGCAGCCCAGGCGACCGAAGGTATGACCGATGGCCACCGAAGGCACCATGATGTCGGCCACCCGCAAGAAGTTGATGCCCTTTTTCTGGGTGTAATAAAACGCCGCCAGAAGTGCCCCGATGAAGCCGCCGTAAAAGACCAACCCACCCTGCCAAACCTTGAGCAAGTTGAGGGGCTCCGCCATGTAATCATCGATGTTGACGATGATGAACAACACCCGGCTGCCGACCATGGACGAAATGAGGATCCAAAAGGCCATGTCCAAAACAACGTCGGTGCTCATCCCCTCTCGCCGAGCCTGCCGGGCCGCCAGGTAAATGCCGACCACAAAACCGGCGGCGATGGCCACCCCGTAAGTGTGCAACTTGAAGTGATAGCCCGGGCCCGCGTAATAGATCATCCCGCGCATCAGGGCCAACATGCCCAACCAAAACAAAAAACCGTTCAGGCTGAAGTAGGGCTTGCGCTGCCGCCACAAGTACAGACCCAAGATCACGGTGCCCCAGACCAGACCTTCAATCCAATGAAAGGAACCAAGAAACTCGGGGAAATGAAATTGCAGCAGAACAGGCAGCACGCTTCATTATCCTTTCGCTTCGCCCTCGGCCCTGGCTTCAAGCAGCCGAGCCCGTCGAGCCAACCACACCAAAAGAACCAATGACAAGACCACCAGGGGCAGGGCGATGAGCTGGGAAGAGGACAGGGCCCCGTTGAAGAACTCGCCCCGGTTGTCTCCGCGCACGAACTCTATCAAAAAGCGGCCCGCCGAGTAAAGCAGCAGGAAGGACAGGAAAACCTGCCCGTCGAAACGCCTCCAACGCCGCTTTTGGAGCCAAAGCAGAGCGAAAAGCAAAAAAGCAAAGCCGGAGGAGTAAAGCTGCGTCGGATGCAAGGGCACGCCCAGGGGCCGAGCCAGACAAGCCGGGTCGCTGAAGGTCACGCCCATCGGTAAATTCGTGGGCACACCATGACAACAGCCCGCCAAAAAACATCCGATGCGCCCAAAACCAAGACCCAAAAGGAGACTGAGCCCAAAAATGTCGGCCACCTTCGCCACGGGCAGTTTCTTGCGCTTCAGCATCCACAAAACAACCGGCAGGGCCAAAAGCAGACCCCCATAAAACGCCAGACCGTTCCAAAGATTAAAAATATCCGCGGGGTGATCCAGGTAGTGGAAAAGAATGAGCTGCCCGTCACGCAATGGGTTTTCTTCAACTAAAACATGCATGAGCCGCGCACCGATGATGCCCAAAACGATGGCCACCAGGCTCACATCCAGCAAGGGATTGGGGTCCAAACCATCCCGTCGGGCCTCTCTGAATGAAAAATAGACGGCCGCCAACATGCCGATCATCAGCATGGCCCAGTACGAAGGCACCCCGATATCACCAACATGGAACAGCCAGGGGCGCATGGACGGTTAATCCTTGGGCTCGGCGTCGCCGGGCGCATTGGGGGCCAGGGGCGGCTCATCGACAGGCGCATCGCCAACCTCTAAGGGCTTGGCGGGATCCAACTCCTCGGCTTCTTCTTCCTTGGGCTCCGGCCCCACCGTCTGCCTGGTGAAGATGAGCAAAATCATCAAGAGGCTCACACCGACGCTGATGCCGATGTCGGCCACATTGAAGGTGGGCCAGTGATGCTCCCCCGCCGATATGGTGAACAGACCCAGATCCATGGGCTCATCAAAAACCAAAAACCAATCGACGAAATCCACCACTCGACCCGTATGAATGCGATCGACGAGATTGCCCACCGCCCCGCCCAGCACCAAAGAGAAGGACAAGGCCATGGTTTTTTGATCGTCTTCCAGCTTGCGAAAAAACCAGATGATGAGACCGACGGCGGCCAAGGAAATGATCACGAAAAAGGGAATGCGGTAGCTGGGATCCCAGTCACGCAAAAAGCCCCAGGCCGCGCCCTTGTTCTCGGCATACTTGAAGCGAAACAGATCGTCGATGACGCTGATGAAGCGGTCCTCAAACCGCATCTCGACCCGCAAAGGCGCCAGGGTAGCCCGGGCCCACCACTTGCTGAGCTGATCGAGCACGACCAGAACGGGCACCGTGATGGCCAGAATGAGATTCTTGGTCCTCATGACACCACCTTTATAATTGCCCAATGATCCCCACGCAACGCGTGCAGAGCTCGGGATGCGATGCAATCTTGCCCACATCGGGCCGCCGGTTCCAGCAACGCTTGCATTTCTCATCACTCGAGGGCTCGACCATCACCCGCAGGCCCTCCACCACGTCGCTGACAAGGGCGCCTTCGCCCAAAGAGTCGGCGCGCTCCAGGGAGGCCAGCTTCAACACGTCCAACAAAGTCCCACCGAAGCTCTGCAAAAAGTCCCAGGAATCCTGGTCGCAAACCAAAGTGGCCTTGCCGTCCAAGCTGGATTTCACGGTGCCTGCATTGCGGGCCGCCTCAACGGCTTTGTTGACCTCGCCGCGCAGGGTCCGCATGCGGGCCCAGCGAGCAAGCAAGGCCTCGTCGCCGTCTTTCGCGCCGCTCTCGGGCAGCAAGGACATGTGCACCGAGGCGGGCCGGGTCGGATCCGCCGGCAAATAGCCCCAAACCTCTTCCGCCGTGAAGCACAAGATGGGCGCCACCATCGCCAAGAAATCCAAAGCCGTGTCATACATGGCGGACTGACTGGAACGCCTGAGCTTGTCGTCGCCGGCCTCGGCGTACAAGCGGTCCTTGACCGCGTCCATGTACAAGGCGCTCAGGTCCACGGTGCACAACTCCAAAAGCTGGTGATAGATGGTGTGAAACTCGTAATCCAGGTAAGCCTTGTGGACCTTGGCCCCAACCTGGCGCATGCGCGCCCGCAACCAGCGATCGATCTCGGACATCTCCTCTTCGGGCACGCGCTGGGTGCCCGGATCGAAGTCGCCCAGGTTGCCCATGAGAAAACGCAAGGTGTTGCGCATTTTTCGGTAGGCATCGCTCAGGGGCTTCAACATGCCCCTCGTGAAAGAAATATCCGCGGTGTAGTCCACCGAAGAAAAAAGCAGGCGCAGCACGTCGGCGCCATACTCGTCGATGATCTTCTTCGGCGCGATCACGTTGCCCAGGGACTTGCTCATCTTTTTGGATTTTTCGTCCAGGATCAGCCCGTGGGTCAAGACCTGCCGATAGGGCGCCTTGCCTCGGGTGCCCATGGCCGTAAGCAAGGATACCTGGAACCAACCCCGATGCTGATCGGTGGCCTCCAAATAAAGATCGCAGGGCCAACTCAGATCCGGGCGGTGCTCCAAGACCGCGCGCTGGGACACGGAGGAGTCAAACCACACGTCCAAGATGTCCTCTTCCTTCTCAAAAGCCGACTCCCCGCATTTCGGGCACTTGAAGCCCTCGGGCAAGAAGCGCTCCACCTTCTCCTCGAACCAGACGTCGGTGCCCGACTCGCGCACCGCTTCCGCCGTCTTGTCCACCACGGCGGCATCCAGGGTGGCGTGGCCGCATTGGGTGCAGTAGACCGCCGGGATGGGCACACCCCAGGCTCGCTGCCGTGACAGACACCAGTCGGGGCGTGTCTCGACCATGTTGTGGATGCGCTGCTGACCCCACGACGGTATCCAGCGCACGTTTTCGATTTCGGCCAGGGCCTTTTTCCGCAAGTCCTTTTTGTCCACCTCCAAAAACCACTGCTCGGTGGCGCGGAAGATCAAAGGCTGTTTGCATCGCCAACAGAAAGGGTA
>JAFCZJ010000216.1 GCA_019314375.1 Deltaproteobacteria bacterium
GACGCAAACGGGATTCTATTTCAACAGCATGATGTTCGACCTGCCCAACGCGGTTTCAAGACCCAACCCGCAGGTCGGCTTCCAGTTCACCCCGGGCTTCACCTGGTCGGTGATGGACATCTTAGAGCTGAACGTGGGCTTCCCGCTGTTGATCAACCCTGACGAGACCGGCGACATTGAGCTGGATGCGGCCGACCGCAACCCGGCTCTGAAGGATGCCCCTTCTTGGGACAGCACGCCCGACTTCGACATGCCCGGCATCCGAGTGGGATTGAAGGGCAATATCCTGGGCAAGAAAGGTGAATCGCGTTTTTTCTTGGCAGTGGGCGTCATGGCCAACATCGCCTTGGAAAAATGGGCCACCAATTTGGGCCAACCCAAAACCACCTGGGGGCACTCCAATTCGCATGGCGCAACCATTCGCATGCCGGAAGAATATTACAATCCCAAAGATCCGCCAGCCGTGGATGAAGTGCTTCCCACCAAGGGCTACACCGACTTCTTCTTCAATCTGGCCCTGCCCGTAACCTTCGCCTTTGAGCACACCATCCCCATGTTGGAGATAAACGGTGTCTTTGGTGAAGAAGGTTCACAAATTTTCATCACGCCGGCGGTCAGCTTCATGCCGACCAAGAGTCCGGCTCTGATATCCTTCGCCTTGATGCTGCCCATTCTTGACTCGGACTTCAGGGAAAACGAAGGATTCCGCTTTATGGTGAACTTCAGCTACAGAATGGACATGCTGAGCATCCCTGCATTGGGCGGAGACAAATCGGAAGAAGACGCCAAGTCCGGTGAAAAACCGCCGGCTGGTTGGTGAACCGGTCTCTTCGCCACTGCACCCACATCCATGTGAGGTAGAGGGTTGGCGGGAAAAATCTTCATAGCCGACGTGCGCGACAAGGGCCGGATTCAGGGCAATTTTCTGGTCCAAAGTAAGCAAGTCCCGCTCAACAAAAACGGCAAGGCCTATCTGGCCCTTGTGCTGATGGACCGCACCGGCACCATGGAAGCCCGCCTCTGGGATAACGTCGAAAAATTTGAACCCGGTTTCGATTCCGGCGACTTCGTCAAGATCACGGCAGACGCCGTATCCTATCAGGGACGCGTTCAGCTCAAGCTCAGCACCGTCACTCGCCTGGATCCGGAAAAGACGAATTTAGAAGAATACCTGCCATGCGCCCCCCGGGATCGTGGCGAGATGCTGGCCCGGGTCGGCGAAATCGTCGATGGCATAAGCAACGCTCCGCTCAAGGAGCTCTTACAAAATGCATTGCGGGACGAAGAGTTCCGCCAGGACTTCAGCAGGGCACCGGCCGCCAAGACCATCCACCACGCTTACATCGGAGGCCTCCTGGAGCACACCCTGTCGGTCATGGAGTTGGCCATCGGGATGGCCGAACACTACCCTCATCTGGACAGGGACCTGCTCGTTGCCGGGGCCTTCCTGCACGATCTGGGCAAAATCAAAGAGCTGGGTCAGGGCCGAAACTTCGACTATTCGGACGAAGGTCGCCTTGTTGGCCATTTGGTCATAGGCGCGATGATGCTCAAGGATTGGGTTCACGCCCATGGCGGACTCCCTGACGATCTCCTGCTAAAGCTGACGCATATGATCTTGTCACACCATGGCAGCTACGAGTTCGGCTCACCCCGTCGACCCAAATTCGCAGAGGCCTTGATGCTCCATTTGTTGGACGAGATGGACTCCAAGATTCAAACCTTCAAGGAAATCGCCGAGCGCGAGGCAGGACAGAGCTGGACGACCTATCAGCGACTCTTTGATCGTTACCTCTATTTGGGACAGGCAAAACAGGATTCCCCAAAAGAAAAAACGCCCGAGGTCAAACCAGCAATGCCTCCGCGGCAAGACGAATTGCCGAACAAGCAACTCACGCAGCAGCTCAATGAGCAAATCAGGCGGGAAAAAATCAAAGAATCACCAAAAAGCCAAATGCACTTGATCGATACGAACGATCGGGGTGGGAAAGAGTGATTCCGTGAAGTTCGGCGAAAAACTCATACGAGCGGGCTTCATCGACGCGGCCCAACTGGACTCCGGCTTGAGCCATCAAGCGGAAACCGGGCAACTCATCGGCGAGGCCTTGCAGGAGTTAGGCTACATCACCGAAGAACACCTGATGAAATTCCTGGCCAAGGAGTTCAACACCCGTTTCGTCTCCACCCAGAGTCTATCCAGAGCCAAGGTGGCCGCAGGCTTGCTCAAGATGGTGCCACAGCAGTTCGCCGACCGACACTGCATGATGCCTATTCTGGTCGACAAAAAGAGCAACACCCTGGCAATGGTCACCCCAGAGCCCCAAAACACGGAGGCGGCAGCCGAATTGGAAATCGTTTGCGGCATGTCGGGCATTCGATTGTTTGTGGCTTCCCGCGCCGCGGTGAAGGCAGCCATCCGCAAGCATTACCAGGGCGACATCCAGTCCTTTGAGACCATGGAAGAGCCCAAGACGAGCCGCCAACGCCCCCCCAGCGATGAGCCGGAAGAGGCAACCCCCACCGAAGATCGCTTGACCGTAGGCACCCCCGACTCTGAAGAAGAGGAAGAAGAAGTCATCCGGGTGGAAGTCGAACTCCCGCTTGAAGACGACGATGGCGATATTGAAGATCTATCGGCCGAGCATGAAATGGAAGTCCAGGAACCGGCTCAGCCACGCTCCAGCGGCCCGGCCGTAGTCCGCGATCAAAAACAGAAGCCCGTCACCTCCTCTTGGACTCGACAAATCGAGGCGGTGAGGGACGGCTCACTGGTCTCGGACAACGACTTCATCGAGACCCTGAACATCCTGGTCGGTCTGCTGGAGATGCAGCGATCCAATATGCAGGGGCATTCAGCCAAGGTGGCCAGGACGGTCAAGGCCATCTCGGAGCGCATGGGCCTCACCGAGTTGGACACCAACCACAACATCATCGCGGCCTACCTGCACGATCTCGGCAAGCGCGCCTCGGCGCACTTGACCCTGATGAGCATTCGCGACATCGAGGATTATCGGCCGCGGGCCAGGCGCTACCACCTGACGCCGGCCCGCCTCTTCGACTCGGTGCACCTGCCACCCCAGGTCAATCAAACAATCGGGCACCTCTATGAATGCTGGAACGGCACGGGGATTCCCGATCAGGTCCGAGAAGACTCCATCCCCATGGGATCCCGCATCATCGCTGTTGTGGACGCCTTTGAGGATCTGATCAACAACCCGGCCAACCCCCTGGGGCAGCAAATGAGTCAGGAGGATGCCCTGGACAAGCTGATGGCCGAGGCCGGCAAGCTCTTCGATCCTCAGGTCGTCAACCTTTTGGGCGAGGTCGTCCTCCGTGAATCGGCCCAGGAACAGCTTTCCTCCTCCAGCCCTCTGATCCTGGTGGCGGATTCGGACAACTCCGCCACTTCGGTGCTGGAGCTGAAACTGGTCAAGAGGGGATATCGAGTGCGGGTGGCGCGGGACGCAGAGGCGGCTCAGGACTGCCTGCGAGACGAACCCGTAGCCGTCCTGTTGGCCGAGATGCATCTTGAACCCACGGGCGGCTTCCAGCTTCTGAATTTCGTCCGCGATCACTTAGAGCTCGACATTCCAGTCTTTCTGACTTCCGCCGACACCTCGCCGGAGGCCATCAATCGGGCCTTCGAGATGGGTGTAGCTGATTTTTTCACTAAGCCCTACGTCTCCGCCGTAGTCCTGGCCAAAATCAAAAAGGAGCTGCAAGGCAAACCGGCTCCCACGAAAACCAGCCCACCGGCGGCGCAAGCCGATGACGAAGAGGAAATCGGCGTGGTCATCGAAATGAACGATGCCCCCCCCGAATCCGCCGAATCCGCCTCGCCACCCGATTTAACCGCCGATTATCAAGAAGGGGTTGAGCACCAAACCATGCCAGGTCCGCCCACGGGCACCATGGCCGGGGTGGTCTCCACCAACGCCCAAGTTTTGTCCGGCACCTTAGAGGGTCGCAACGCCCTGGCGCTGATCAAGGCCTTGTCGGGACGCCGCAAAAGCGGCGAGCTCAGCCTGCGGGACGGACAGCGCAAGGGCTTCATTCGATTCGAAGAGGGTCACGTTTTTCAAGCCAACGTGGACGAAATCGAAGACGAAGAAGCGTTCTTGGAGTTGGCGGCCTGGTCCGATTGTCTTTACAAGTTCGATCCTTCGGTCAAGCCCAAAAAACGTGCAGTCAAGACCGCAACCGGCAAACTCATCAAAATCGCCGAACTCAGCGAGCAATAAAGTCATCTCACTCTAAATGAAGCGCCCATGGACTCGGCCAAACGCCGGGCGGCGTCTGCGTCCACATTCGTGTGACCCACGACAGTTGCCGTGACTTCGCCGTATCGCTCAACCGCACGACGGATGAAGGAGCAGACGCCATCAAATGCGTCTGCTCCATATTGCGAGGGACAGAGTCGGGCATAAGCCTGCCCGTCCGCGGCATTCAAGCTGACGCTGAATGCATCGACGGAGTCGACGAGTTCGTCCAACAGGGCTCGGCCGGAGACCAACTCGCCCAGGCCGTCCGTATTGACCCGAACCCTGAGCCCCTTGGCCTTCAAGGCCCGGCCCACTTCCGCCACCACATCCGGACGAAGCAGAGGCTCACCCAGACCGCAAAAAACCACCTCATCGAAACGCCCACGCGAGAGTTCCGCCTCCGCGGCCCGTAGCAATTCTCCGGACCCGGGCTCCTCGAGCAAACCCAGCTCGACCCCCAGCACATCGCTGCCCTCAAGCTTGAGGCAAAAACGGCAGGCCAAAGTGCAACGATTGGTCACATTGAGATACAGGGCGTCTCCGTAACGATAGGCGAGCTGACCTTGGATGGCTTCCCGCTCATCCAACCTGTACAAGCGCCTGGCATTGGCCGTGGTCACCCGCGCGGCCTCTTCAGCGGAGATGCCCTTGATGCGAGCCAGAGTCCTGGCCACCTCGGCCACATAGGCCGGCTCGTTACGCTTGCCCCGATAGGGCACAGGGGCCAAATAGGGACTGTCGGTCTCAATCACCAGGCGGTCCAAAGGCAGAGCAGCCACCACATCGCGCAATTTCTGGGCTTTCTTGAAAGTAATGACACCGGTCAGACCAAAAAAGAAGCCCAAGCTCAAACCGACCTCGCCCAGGCCCTCATCCCCGCTGAAGCAGTGAATGACCCCACCGCATTGCTGCGCTTGCTCTTCCCGCAAGATGGCCGCAACTTCGTCTTCGGCCTCTCGAGCATGGATAACCAGCGGCTTGTCGATGCGCCGGGCCATCCGAACAAAACGCCTAAAAAGTTGCCGCTGCAAGGCCCTCGGGGAGTGGTCATAGTGGAAGTCCAGCCCCACCTCGCCGATGGCCACCACCCTGGGATGCAAGGCCAAACTTGAAAGCCGCGCTTCCGCTCGCGCCCAAGCCTCGTCCCAATCCTTCTGCAACTCGGATGATGGCTCTGCTGATGCATCCCCGGACCAGTCCAAACCCAAGACGGCCTCGTGGGGATGCACACCCACGGTGGCCCAAATACCCGATCGACTTGCAGCCTGAGCCACGGCCTCAAAGGCACCTTCCGTACCCCGACCCACTCCGATGGTCGTGATCTGATGCACACCCGCCCCACGGGCCCGGGCCAACACCGCCTCCAGATCGGATGCGAAGGACTCGAAATCCAAATGGGCGTGACTATCGAAGAGATCCAACTCGGCCCCCGACTCACCGGTCTTGCTCATCAAGCACCTTCCCGCAAGGCTTCCGCCGCCCAACGGGCCTCGGCGGCCAGCTCAGGATCCGAGGTCTCCGTCCCCACCTGGCCCAAAACATCCAGGGCCCGAGAGTCGTTCAGATGGACCAAGCCGCGCAATGCGTCCAAGCGATGCGGATCCGACTCGTCGACAAGCACCGCCATCAATTTCTTGTAGGCCTCGGGCATGCTGAGTCTACCCCAAAGCTCCAGGGCGAAACCCCGTTCTTCGGGGCGCTTGGATTTCAAACAATCTTCAAGATAAGCCGACCCCGCCGGGTCGCCGGCGCGTGCCAGGGCGGCGGCGGCTTGCATCCGCTCCAGGGGGTGAAGAAACAATCGCCCCATGAACTTTGTAAGCCTGCCTCGGGCAGCATTCGGTCCCAGATCGATCAAGGCATCCAGCGCAAAAGAGCGCAAATCCGCAGACCGCAAGCCGGACAACAAAAGGTCTACACCACGATCATCGCCCAGTTGTGCAAGCCCAATGGCGGCCTTGAAGGCCACCACCGAATCCTGATCTTTGAGCAAGGGATGAATATGTTCGCAGAGGCGGGCATCGCCCAATGCCGACAGGGCGTCTAAGGCATGACCACGCTGCACCGGATCCGAGGCCTGCAAATCAGCAAGCAGCTTCCCTTTCTCGGCCGCGGAGATGGTCATGACTGCAGGAGTCATTCGGTTTTGCCCGATCCCCCGGAACCTTGTCCACCACCGGAGCCTTGTCCGCCCCCGGAGCCTTGTCCACCACCGGAGCCTTGTCCGCCACCGGAGCCTTGTCCGCCACCGGAGCCCTGTCCGCCGCCGGAGCCTTGTCCGCCGCCGGAGCCTTGTCCGCCGCCGGAGCCTTGTCCGCCGCCGGAGCCCTGTCCGCCGGCCGGTCGCCGTTTGCGTCTGCGTTGAGAGCGCCGACGAGACTTGGGCTTGTCTGACTTTTCGCCACCATCAGCTCCAGGTGCCCGACTTGGAGCCGAAGCCTGGTCTTTGGATTGGGCCTGATCCGCAGTTTGGGTCCTCGCGCCCTCGCCACCGCCAGGCTTCTTGCGTCGACGTTTTCGAGCAGGCCGAGCACGGGATCGCTCCTCGGATGCACCCTCCTGAGTCTTGGATTTATCGGCGGTATCTTCCCGAGTTGGCCTCGGTCTGCGCTCCCGCCTGGGTCGCCTTTCGGTGGGAGCCGGCCGAGGCTTTTTCTTCTCTTCCGGCTCGGGCGGAGGGACCTCTCCCTTGTACTCGGCCACCGACATCTGCACCGGGCCACCTTCCAGGAGTACACGCAATCGCCCGCCCAAAACATCGACATCCAAGATCTTGCCCTTGCCCCTTGGCGTCTCTACGATCTTGCCCGTCTTGGGCAAGCCCTTGCGCAATTCGCTATACAGATGTTCTTCGTAGGTCAAACAGCACATGAGCCGCCCACAAAGCCCGGAAACCTTCTGCGGATTCAAAGCCAAGTTCTGGTTCTTCGCCATCTTAATGGAAACCGGCACAAACTTACGCAGGTAGCGTGCACAACACAGGGGCTGACCGCAAATACCCACACCCCCCAACATTTTGGCTTTATCGCGAACACCGATTTGACGCATTTCGATGCGCACATGAAGCTGCTGGGCCAAGTCCCTCACCAGGTTCCGAAAATCCACGCGACCATCAGCCGTGAAGAAGAAAATGGCCTTGTTGCCGCCATGCAAGAAAGCCGAACTGATGAGTTTCATGGGGAGCTTGCGCTCTTCAACGCGCTTCTTGCAAAAGCCGAGTGCCTCTTCTTCCCGCTTGGCGTTACGACGCATCAAGAGAAGATCCTGGGGTGTCACCCGCCGGATCACGCGACGCAGTTTCCTGCCTCGCGTGTTTTCCGCCCGAAAAACCACATCGCCAAGATTCAAGCTGCGCTCGTTGTCCACCACCACAGTATCGCCCTGACGAAGATTCAGCCCGCCCGGGTCAAAATCTATCACTTTGCCATCAGCCAAACGCACACCCACCATCCATTTGGGGCGCGGAGGCGGGGCCGGCTCAGACTCAGCTTCGGGCGCAGACTCAGCTTCGGGCTCAGACTCAGCCTCGGGCTCAGACTCAGCCTCGGGCTCAGACTCAGCTTCGGGCGCAGACTCAGCTTCGGGCTCAGACTCAGCCTCGGGCTCAGACTCAGCTTCGGGCGCAGACTCAGCTTCGGGCGCAGACTCAGCTTTGGGCTCAGACTCAGCTTCGGGCTCAGACTCAGCTTCGGGCG
>JAFCZJ010000217.1 GCA_019314375.1 Deltaproteobacteria bacterium
CGAAATGCTCCGTAAGTCATTTCACCAAAGAGGCCGGATATATGACTGCTACCACTTTTTTGTCAACCAGGTCATTTTCCCCTTGCGAAGGGAGCGGGTCCATATATGACGGGGTTGCTGATTCGGGAATAATATGAATCACTTCTGTCGGTGGTCCAGGCTGTATTGACAGTTCCAAGCCCTCCCTGATAAAAAGAATCAAGACACTTAATGCAGGTTGCGTCAGGGGGAATTCATGCCCATAGCTTCTTTTCGAATCAATGCCCTTAGCTGTATCTTTGCCATCACGCTTGCGAGCCTGGGGCTGCTCCTGGTTTCGGGCTGCACCCCGCCCGTGGAAAAAATTTGGGAATACCCCACCGGCTCTCCGCTCTACTCCACGCCCCTGCTGATAGATAATCTGATCATCTTCGGCTCCGAGGGCGGCTCCCTGAACGCCGTGGATCGCAAAGGTCAAGCTAGATGGAGCTATTCCGTGTCCAGTGGAGAAATCTTCGCCCACCCGGTTTCCGATGGAAAGTTCATCTTCTTCGGTGCCACCAATCAAATCTTTTATGCGGTGGACAAGATCGGCCGGGCCAAGTGGCAATTCACCACCCGCGAACGCATCAAATCCGATCCGGCGATCAGTGAGGGCGTGGTCTACGCCACCAGCTACGATGGACACATCTACGCCCTGAAGGCGGAGGACGGCAGCCTGCAATGGCAATTCCCAGCGGTTCCCGCCAAACCGAAAGAAGAACCGAAAGAAGAACCAAAAGAAGAACCAAAAGAAGAGGCAAAAGAAGAACCGAAAAAAGATGCAAAAGAAGCCGCAAAAGTAGTCGAACCAAGCCCGACTCCGCTTGCCCCGCCCCCCGCGGCGATTGCCCCCAAGGCCTTCAGCTACGCCGCGCCGGTCATCCGGGACGGCGTGCTTTACGTGGGCAACCTGGACGGATTCATGTACGCCCTGCGTACCGCCGACGGCTCTCTCATATGGCGCTACAAGACCGAAGGCGGCATCACCTCCACGGCCCTGGTCCACGAAGGCGTCATCTACTTCGGCTCGAAAGATGGTCACGTCTACGCCATCGACGCGGCCACGGGCAGCAAGCTCAAGTGGAAGCTCAAAACCGGTGGCGCGATCCTCAGCTCCGCGCAGTGGGTGGATGGCGTGCTTTACATCGGCTCCAGCGACAAGAAGCTCTACGCAATCGACGCGGCCAACGGCCAAGAGAAATGCCACTTCGAGGCCAAGGGTGAAATCATCAGCATCCCCGCGGCATACAAGAACCTGGTCTTCTTCGGCGGCGGACAAGGCGACGGGCGCATTTACGCCATCGAAAAAGACACTTGCAAGCTATTTTGGAAGTACAAGACCGGCTACAAAATCGAAAGCGATCCCGTATTCGATGGGGACCAATTCTACATCACCTCGGGCGACAACAAGCTCTACGCCTTCAAAATCAACAAAACAAAAGAGTAGGGGCGGGGTTTATCCCCGCCCGAGGTTTATCCCCACCCGCTCAGACCCAAACCCCCTCGATCTTCTCCCCACAATCCGGACAAAGCCCGTCTTGACCCAGCCGATTTTCGCGCACCGTAAAACCGTGGCGCTCGATGATCATGGCGTCACATGCCGGGCAGCGTGTGGACTCGCCCACGTCGCCCCATACGTTGCCCGAGTAAACGAAGCGCAGACCCGCATCAAGACCGATGTCTCGGGCTCGCCGAATGGAGGCCTCCGGGGTGGGCCCCAGATTCTGCAACTTGTAATCCGGGTGAAAGCGACTCAGGTGCCAGGGCATGGCCGGATCCACCGAAGCCAAAAACGCCGCCATGGCCTTGAGCTCTTCCGTCGAGTCGTTCAGCTCCGGGATGAGCAGCGTGGTCACCTCGACCCATATGCCCAGATCGCGCATGTGAACAATGCTGTCTTTGACGGGCTGCAAACGGGCGCCGCAGTTGTGGCGATAAAATTCGTCACGAAAAGACTTTAGATCCACGTTGACGGCCAACAAGCGGCCTTCAAAGTCCCGAATGGGCCGAGCCTCGACAAAACCGTTGCTGACCGCCACGCAACGCAAATCGTCCTGTTCGGCTGCCGCCGAGGCGATGTCCTGGGCCCATTCCAAAAATATAGTGGGCTCGGTGTAAGTGAAAGCCAAGGTGGCCGATCGCGTCCTTTTCGCCTCTTCCACCACCGCCTCGGCCGACATGTAGGTCCCGGGCAGCGGACCAGGGTTCGTCCGGGGGTACTGACTGATGTCGTGATTCTGGCAATGACTACAGCGCAGGTTGCAACCCACCGTGGCCACGCTCATGCTTCGGCTGCCCGGCAAGACGTGAAAGAAGGGTTTCTTTTCAATGGGATCCACGTGGGCGGCGATGGCACGGCCATAGTTGAGCGACCATAGTTTCCCATCCTGATGCCGCCGAACCCCGCAAAGCCCGAGCTCGCCCGGCGCCAAACGACATGCGTGGGGGCACAACTCACAGACTATCTCCTCGGAATTACTGGACTTCGACCAATAACGCGCCTCATGCTGACCATCCATGGCTTCCTCCGGCGGAAAACGAAAGTTGATTGTAAAACGCCGATTTGCGCTTGTCTAGGAGAGAAGGCCATGATAGTTTGCGGTTCGGGAAAACGAGTATGCCAACCGCCCTGATCGGGCCCAGACAAACGGAAGAGTCATGAGAAAAATCTCCTACGTCTTGTTCGCTGGATGTTTCCTGCTGGCCGGCATCATCGCTTGTGAATCAGAGCGGGTGCACACCACCGAGCCGATTCTGGGCCTCTTGCTGCCCACATCCTCCGGAGGCACGATCAACTGCCTGGCGGAGACAAGCTGCGAAATCGATTTCGGCCTGGTCTACATGGGCAACATCGACAGCCGACAGGTGGTCATGCAGAACAGCGGCGACGGCGAGCTGAAGCTGTCCAATGTGGAGATTGTCTACGAGGGCGACGCTTCGCCCTTCTCCTTGCAAAACTACAGCATGCAAAACGTGCCGGTGGGCCAATCCCTGCCCATCAACGTGGCCTACGCGCCCGTCGATGAGGCCAATCACACGGCTCGGCTGATCATCACCTCGGATGACGAAACCTATCCCCAGGTCGAGGTGCTGCTCAAGGGCTATTCCGAAATCGTGCCCCAGCCCCAAATCCAAATCTGCGTTCGGGTCGATCCCGTAGACCTGAACAACACGGAAATGATTTGCGCCCTGCCGTCCAACATCGACTTCGGCCAAATCCCGCTGGTGCCTTTGGGTGAACCGCTTTCCACCCCCATCATCATCCGCAACCTGGGCAAGGAACAGCTCAACATCAGCAAGGTGCGCCGCACCTCGGGCACCACCAGCGAGCTCTACATCGAGCCGGTCGACTTCACGGCTGAGCTTGCCGCCATCGACGACACCGGCGAGATCATCGCGGAAACCCAGTTTCTGCTGTGGTACTCACCTTCCGACGGTGGCCTGGACGAAGGCGTCTTGGAGATCGAGTCCAACGATCCGGACAACCGGGTCGTCACCATCAATCTCTCGGGCCAGGGCATCGCCCCGCGCGTTTGCGCCGAACCCCTCAAAGTGGAGTTCGGTCGGGTGGCCATCGGCCATCCCGCCACCAAGTCTTTCAATTTGCGCAATTGTGGGCTTTTGACCCTGACCGTGGGCACCATCCAGTTCGGCGAGAACTCCTCCGAGGCCTTCAGCTTCGAGGCCTTGCCGATCACGCCCTTTGATCTGCTGCCCGACGAAAGCGTGGAAATCGCCACGATCTTCAATCCCACGGAAGTGGGCCCCGCCGGCGGACGCATTTACCTGCAGACCAACGATCCCTCGGCCGAAATGGGTTATATCCTCTTGACCGGCGATGGCTCCGACGATCCCATTTGCGATCTGCAGATCGAGCCCTTCCGTATCAATTTCGGCATGGTGGACGTGGGCGGCGACGAGCTGCGCTCGACGGCCGTGCGCAACATCGGCTCGGCCATCTGCAACATCTTCGAGTTGAACGGCCCCCAGGGCGACGGCGCCTTGATGTATGAGCTGAACCAGGCGCCCATCACGCCCTTCAGCCTGGGACCTGGCGATCAGCAAACCCTGTCGGTGCGCTATTCGCCCGCCGACGCCGGTCCCCACCGGGCCACCATCGATTTGGTGTCCAACGACTTCGAAGAAGAAATCAGCACAGTGGAGCTTTACGGCAACGATCCGGACGTACCCGAATGCAACGCCAGGGTTGTGCCCCAGGTGCTGGCCTTCGGCACGGTGGCCATGTGGCGAACGGCCATCATGGAGGTTAAGATCATCAATGACGGCGCCGAGGACTGCATCCTCCACGCTTTGGATTTCGGGCTCGGCACCGACTCGGCCTTCACCAAGGCCGAGGCCCCCAGCTTGCCGGCTCGGATACCGGCCCATGATGAAGCCGTCGTGCTCGTGGGCTTCACGCCCATTCAACGCCGCGGCCACACCGGCAGCCTGACCGTGCTCACCGATGATCCGGACACGCCGGCGGCCACCGTCAGCTTGAGCGGCCAGGGTGAAGAGCTGAACCTGATGGTCATCCCCAACAACATCGACTTCGGGGCCGTGACCGTGGGTTGCTCTTCGCCCACCACCAGTGTGACCGTCTACAACATCGGCAACTCTTCGGTCGAAATCGAAGACGTGTTCTTAGACGCCGTGCGCACCGATCCCGAGTTCACCATGATCGGCCTGGATCACCACGGCTCATCCGTCCTGCCCTTCACCCTGACCAGCGCCGACAATTTCACCATTCAGCTTCGCTACGTACCCGGAGAAATCGCACCGCCTACCAACTCGGGCGTGCTGGTCATTCAGTCGACCGCCGCCATCAACGCGACGCTCGAGGTGCCCCTGCAGGGCGAAGGCACGGACATCTCCAGCCAAACCGATGTCTTTGCCCAACTCCAAGAGCCCATGGTGGACATCTTGTGGGTCATCGACAATTCGGGCTCCATGGGCCCGCAACAACAGGCCTTGGCCGCCAACTTCTCGACCTTCATCAACTGGGCGGTCACTTTGGACACGGATTTCCACCTCGGCGTCATCTCCTCCGAAATCAACTCGCCGGAGACGCCCGCCGACTTCTTCAACATCTACCCGGGCCTGCTGGTCAATTACCCCGGCTTCCCCAAGGTGATCGACAACAACACCCCCAACCTGGCGCAGGCCTTCGCCAAGAACATCAACGTGGGCACCTGTTGCTCGGATGAACAGGAAGCGGGCATCCACGCGGCCATGATGGCCATGAGCGAGCCCATCATCAGCGCGCCCGCCGCCAACGGCGGATTCCTTCGTGAAGAGGCCAAGCTGGTCATGATCATGGTCTCCGACGAGGCGGATCAAAGCCCGGGCCCGGTGGACTTCTACGTGGACTTTTTCAAAAGCATCAAGGGCTCTCGCAACGATCAGCTCATGGACGTCTCCGTCATCACCGGCGACGTGCCCGGCGGCTGCTCGGCCGGCGGCATCTACGCCGAAGAAGCGCCCCGCTATAAATTCGTGCAGGAAGCCACCGGCGGCCTGTTCCGCTCTCATTGTTCGACCAACTGGGGCTCGACCCTCAGCGACCTGGGCTTGGACGCCTTCGCGGCCCGCACCCAATTCCCGCTGAGCCGCCTCGCCCAACAATCCAGCATCGTGGTCACCGTGGACGAGGGCGACGGTCCCGTGACCGTGCCCTACGATCCGGATGACGACGGCGACGGCTGGATATACGACGGAGAAACCAACAGCATCATCTTCGGCGACAACGTGGTGCCCGGTCGTGGCGCCACCATCGAGGTAAGCTACGAGACCACTTGTTTGTAAACACGGGCGGGGATAAACCCCGCCCCTACACCCATAACCGCTTTACGCACGGGCGGGGATAAACCCCGCCCCTACAACCATAACCGCTTTACGCACGGGCGGGGATAAACCCCGCCCCTACAACCATAACCGCTTGACACGCGGGCCGGGATATACCCCGCCCGTATAACCCATACACCCCTGCCGTAGGGGCGGGGTTTATCCCCGCCCGTAAATCGCACAGGACGCACAAAAGGAAGCAAGCCATGACATCTTACGCACCCAGCATCGACATCAAGACCGATCAAGTCGAACGCACCATCGAGCGTTGCAAGGAACGGAACATCATCATCCCCACCTTCGCCCAACAAAAAGATCCCTCTCTCATCCCGGCGGGCATCACGAAAGAACTCAAAGACATCGGGCTTTGGGACGTACACCCGCGCAACCTTTTCCGCATCACCTGGAAAAACGATCCGGTCTCGGGCGGATTTCACGGCGTGAACTTCTTGGAGATCCCGCAGTCTTTGACCGGCGTGCGCGCCCGTATCTTCGGCCTGGTGGGCAAGTACTTTCCCACCGGGGCTCACAAAGTGGGCGCCACTTACGGTTGCCTGGCCCCGCGTCTGGTCACGGGCACCTTCGATCCCACCTCGCAAAAGGCCGTCTGGCCCTCCACCGGCAACTACTGCCGTGGCGGTGCTTACGTGGCCTCGTTATTGGCCTGCGATTCGGTGGCCATTCTGCCCGAAGAGATGAGCCGCGAGCGCTTCGATTGGCTCAAGCAAATCGGCTCGGAAATCTTCGCCACCCCCGGCTGCGAGTCCAACGTCAAGGAAATCTATGACAAGTGCTGGGAGCTGAAAGCAGAACGTGGCGACAAGATCGTTATCTTGAACCAGTTCGACGAGTTCGGCAACGCCATGTGGCATTACGAAATCACCTCCGCCGCCATCGAAGAGGTGCTCAAAGACGTCATGGGCAGCCGCGACAATTTCTATGCTTACGTCTCGGCCACCGGCTCGGCCGGCACCATCGGCGCCGGTGAGCGACTCAAGGAACTGTACCCGGCCAGCAAGCTGGTAGCCAGCGAGGCCCTGCAATGCCCCACCTTGCTGCGCAACGGATTCGGCGGACATCGCATCGAGGGCATCGGCGACAAGCATGTGCCCTGGATCCACAACGTGCGCAACACCGACTTCGTGGTGGCCATCGACGACAATGATCCCATGGCCCTCATCCGCTTGTTCAACGAAGAGCCGGGCAAGGAATTGCTCCGCGCCAAGGGCGTCGACGCCGACCTCGTCGAGCAATTGGAACTCCTGGGCGTCTCCAGCATTTCCAACCTGCTTTCCGCCATCAAGCTGGCCAAACGGAATGAACTGGACGAGCGCGACGTGATCTTCACCATCTTCACCGACTCGATGGAAATGTATGAGAGCCGCCTTGATGAAGCCCGAGCGGAATCCGGCGAATACAAAAAAGAACAAGCCGAGTTGGACTGGCATCTCCACCTGCGCGGCATGAAGACCGACAACATGGAAGAGCTCGATCACTTAGGCCGCATGAGAATACACAACCTGAAGTACTACACCTGGATCGAGCAACAACAAAAAGAAGTCGAAGAGCTCAACGCCCAGTGGAACAACCACAAGGACTACTGGCCCGCCCACTGGAAAATGACCGACAAGTACGACGAGCTCATCAAGGCCTTCAACGACAAAGCAGGGATGCTAAAGAAGTACGAATAGGTCCAAGGGCGTACCCCCGTCCCCCCGTCCCCCCGTCATATATGGACCCGCTCCCTTCGCAAGGGGAAAATGACCTGGTTGACAAAAAAGTGGTAGCAGTCATATATCCGGCCTCTTTGGTGAAATGACTTACGGAGCATTTCG
>JAFCZJ010000218.1 GCA_019314375.1 Deltaproteobacteria bacterium
CTGGCCTGGTTATCTATCGGCCACTGGTCAATGCGCAGAAAGTGGCTGACAGCTTGCGTGACTACTTGGCAGGTAAGCCTTCGCTCAAGCCGGCTGGGTCCACTGGGTGACTTCTAGGGATTTTGACAAAGTGTAAAAGATGAAAGAGATGTGATCCGCGATGCTGGTGTCCTTGGCCGTCGAGGAAGTTTTGATTTCCAAGATTAGCTCCGTCCAGCCGGCGTTGTCTTTCAGGCTCACCTTGTAGGTTATCGGTTTGACCAGGTCGTGTTGGAAGACCAGTTCACCAGGGCTCTCCTTGGCCAAAATGGGGGCTTTGGGTTTGATGTCTCGGCGCTGATGACCGAAGGTACGGCCCATGCGGGCCAGCAGTCCATCGCTAGCCGCCTCCAGATAGACCCTGGGCATGGCCTTGAGCATGGATTGGACTTCCTCGACGGAAGCGGTGATGCTCCATTGTTTTTTCCATCCAGGCACGGCGCATTTCTCCTTTTAATAATCAATTTAACAATCAATGCCAAAATTCTAGCAATGCCAAAATTCTAGCACCATGTCGCTTGGCGACATGGTACAAGTGTTTCTACTGTGGTGTTGTTTGTTTGCATACATGACTCATTTGACAAGGTGTTGCCTCCTTTAGAAACACTAGCATGACTTCAGGAATTTGACAGGCCCTTCGCCCTGGACTACTTTGAGTTTGAGGGGATTTTTCTCAGCAGGAGGCAAGTCATGAAATCCTGGAAACTGATCATTGCGTTGGTGGCCATTAGCAGCCTCATCGCCGCTACGGCCCTTGCCAAGTGTTATCGATTCTCCAAGGGCGGGCAGGTGCAGGTTTGCGTCAAGGGTGACTCCTTCGCCGATCGCAAGAAAGCCAAAAAGGTCTGCGACAAGGTGAAAAAATCAGACTGCGGTAACGTGTCGAGTTATTCCAGCTCTTGTCATTCCAGCACGAAGCAGTGCTACGACGAAAAAGGCCACGCGCATCAATCTTTGAGTGGATATTAGAGGTTCTAAGTCAGGTATGTCTTAATACCGGAGTCAATCACCCAAAGCCATCGTCACCCAGTAGAACCTTTTATGCCGCATCCGACAGGATGCGGTATTGGTTTTTTTGTTTGCCGACTTGATGACAAAAAAACGGCCCCTCCGAAGAGGGGCCGTTGATTTGCATCCACCGAGGATGTTGGGCGCTGAGTTGACCTGACGTCGTGTTGTCGAGCTAGATGTCTTTCTTGGTCTCGGTGAAGGTGATGCCCAATGCAGCCAGTTCTTTCAGAACCGGCGGGTAAATATTTTTGGCGATGGGAAGGTGTACGCCCCGAGCCGTGATCTTGTCTTCCAGGATCATTCGGGCACCGATGGCGGCCGGCAAAGACACGGTGCGCGCCATGGAGCTGTCGCCGTTGGGGATGCCAAAGTCCACCATGACCGCGGTCACTCGGGATTTTTTTCCGCCTTCATAAGCGAAATCGATGTCGTGTCGCATGGCCAGCATATCCCGTTCGCCGTCCTTGTAGGCCAGATCCTCGGCCATGCGATCCGCCATGAGATCCACCATGGCGGTGCCCGATTTCGGCACGCGGATGGCGTCATCGCTCGTCATGTGGATGGCGGTAAGCGCCTCCAGGGGGGACGCGGCTTTGTCGACGCCAAGCTTTGCGGGGATGGTTTCTTCCAGGGGGGCCCCGAAGCGTGCTTCCATGAGTTGCCTGTAGCTCTTGCCCTCAAGGTCCTGGGCGGGTTCTTGCTCTAACAGGCCCAGGGCGATGAGTTGCATATAGAGTACGCAGTGACCCTGGTTGCGAAGGGTGCCGCGGAAGATGCTCTTGACTTCATCTTTGTTCCATCCGTAGGTGTCAAGGTAGGCAACGGAATCTCGATTGGGGTAGCCTTCGAAGGTGCCCAGGTCCGGGATTTCGACGGTGGCGGGATCGGCAAAGAGCTTCTCACCGGGGATTTCGATGAGCTTGCCGTCTCTGAGGTAGCGGGCCGGATTCTGGGCGGCCACCAGCACGCCGCGAGGTGCCCAGGAGAACTTGTAGCCAAAAGGATTGTCGTTGGCTTCGGGTGCGGGCAAGCCACCGCAATAGGAGCTGAAGCCGATCAGGGTGCCACCGGCGTCTTGTTCCCGGTGGATGACTTCCATGGCCGACATGTGATCGATGCCGGGGTCCACGCCGATTTCGTTCAGCAAGGTCAGGCCTTTTTCCTTGGCCTCGGCGTCAAAGGCCGTCATGGCCGGGCTGATATAGGAGGTGGTCACCATGTGTTTGCCCAGATCCAGGCAAGCGCGCGCCACCTGAGGATGCTTGGGGGCTGGCAGAAGGCTGACGGCCAGATCGGCCGCTTCGATGAGCTTGCGCATGGCCGCATCATCGCTGACATCCAGGGCCACCGCTTCACCGAGCTCATGCCCTTGAATCAGGGCCTCCGCCTTGGAAACGGTTCGCGAGGCCACCACCACTCCGATTCCGTGGTCAAGCAAGTAGCGCACGAGGGGACGGGAAACCAAACCTGCTCCGAACAGCACGACTTTTTTCACGACTCGCCTCCTTGGGTTGAATCTTTTTGGTTTTCCCCCAGAATTTCATACAGGTACTCAAAGTCGGGTGTGAGCTTGCCCTGATGACAGATGACCGCCCTCTTGATGGGAGCGGGCAAGTCCAGGGCGTCAAAAGATTTGTCATAATCGGCGTTGGCGATGGCAGCGACGTAGGGCATGAGCGCCTTGCCGAAGTCCTGGCTGGATTCCACCGGCAGTTCGCAGGGCAGGTTGTCCACGGCCATGATGACCGGGCCGTGACCCTCAACGCCGGAGACGATCCGGTCTTCCGCCGGCAGGTACACATAGATCGGATCGCCGGATTCGGTGGCTTTCAGGCTGCATTCGACGGCGCCTTCGATGTCGATGGAGATGTCACCGATGACGCGCAGCTTGGGTTTGCAGCCCGCGCCATAAAGACCGTGCAGCAAGTCTCTGGTGACCAGTCGCGGATAATCCGGTGTCCAGTAAATGCAGTTGACCAGCACATGCAGGTGGGGCACGTAGCTTGCGAAAACGCCCCGATATTTTTCCGGATGCTGGTAGTAGTCCTGTAACTCGAACTTCGCCTTGTCGTCCCGGGGCACGACCATGTGTTTTTCTTGGAAGACCACCTTGATGAAGGGCTTGTTTTTGTCTTGGGTCAAGCCACTCAGTTTTTCCGGCTCCACCTGTCGGCTGGGCAGGAGATCGAAGATCTCCTGGGCACCCTGAGACACGTTGCCGTAGCCTGTGAAACCCACGGTCATGGGCGACAAGCCCTCGGGCAGGCCCTGCTCGGCGACGAGTTTGCCGATGCGGGCGATGTCTTCTTTGGCCGCGTCCAGATCCGCGTATTGATGCGCCATCTTCACCTGGGCCAGGGGCGTGTCGAAACCCTCGCCGGCCAGGCGTTGACCCAGGGCGGAGAGGCTGTCGATCATGCCCGCGAGCCCCGCGTGGCGGCCGAAAAACACCAGGCGCCGACCCTTGTCGTCGGCGATTTTTTCGTAGTCGATAAGCGTGGTTTCCAGGTCCAAAAGTTTTTGCAGCATGGGCATGTTGTAATCTTGGCCCTTGATCACATGAGAAAAATAAACATAGGTGCGCTTCTGCCGCAGATGCTTAATGGGTACTTCCTTGACCGCAAAAAGCACGGGCGCATCAGGCAAATCCTCGGCTACGCTGGCCCCGGCCTCAATATAGGCCTCGTCGGAAAAAGCCCGATTCGTCGAAGATTGCACCTGGACTTCCAGGCCCTCATCCGCGATGAGTCGCTTGACCATGCTTGGTACGAGGGGGACTCGCCGTTCCCATATGTTCTTGTCTTCTTTGCGGATTCCGATTTTCGCCATCACGCCTCCCAGATTTCTTGCCTGTATCGCAGATAGATAGCGCTCTGTCAATTCAAGTCTGGTGATTTTTTTCGGAATTCAGGGGGCAGCAGCTTGGCCAGTCCGATGAGGCTTATTCAGCGTTCTTCAAGGACTCCAGTGCCTCGACATCAGCCAAATCCTTGGTTCTGCCAGATGCTTTTTTGTTCATAATCAGGTCGTCGATTGACGGGAGATGAATTTCGATGCCTTCTATGGTCACGGATAGTGAGTGATCATAGGCTTCTTCGAAATCAAGTCCGTCCGCGGAAGTGATGATGTCGATTCGTCTTGGGGCAACCCCAATTTGAAAAATGGTTCCATCCTTCTGATGGTGGCGCCAAGGCATAGGCACCGACGAGGAGAAACCTAACTTTTTCGTCGGATAAGGCGAGTAATATGTCTTTGTAGTCTTTGTTCAGCATCGTGTTTTTTGCTCAAGGATGCGATCTCTCGGGTTAATGGCCACACAAGCTCAATGCGATATGCCGGCGTGCCTGGAACAAAGTCGTCGTTTCGACGATCCGACATTCGATAAGTAGCTGTGTGGCTTCGGTCCATATCTTTAGAATACTACGATCACTGCGCTACATCAAGCTGCCCCAGGTTTCGTCGGCTTGTCTCTTGCTCTTTTGGGGTTTGTTTACCTGGGAGAATTTAGGATCTGAATAGTACTTCTTCGCGCCTAAACCACCAGGTGGCGAACCAGAGGAGGAGGCCTGCTACGACCGTGGTGGATGCGAAGATTAGGCCTACGTGTCCCCAGTGTTGATCCAGGTTGCCGGTGAAGATTTCTTTGAGGGCCAAGGACACATTGACCACGGGGATGGCGGCCATGGTCCAGTCCAGCTTGACGCCGGGCAGAAGAGACGCGAAGGCGGGCATGATGACAATCATTTGCAAGGGGCCCGCGTAGCTTTGTCCTTCCTTGAAACTTTTGGCGAAGATGGAAAGAGCCAAGAGCAGGGCGGAAAAAATGCAGGCCACCGGCAGGATCATGGCCAGGGTGATGAGCACCTCCAGGAGGCTGAAGGAAAATTCGGAGCCTGAGATTAAAGAGAGATCCGCCAAGAAGCCCACCTGCAAAGAGGCGGCCAAAGACACCGTGGCAAGCAAGGCCGAGACAACGGCGGCCAAGAGGATGACTCCAAATTTGCCCAAGACCAAGCTCAGGCGACTGACCGGTGCCACCAGCAGGGTTTCCAATGTGCCCCGTTCTTTCTCGCCGGCACCCAGGTCGATGGCCGGGTACAATGCACCCAAAAAGGCGAAGATCAGGATCATGTAGGGCAGAAGTTGGCTCATCAGCTTGATGAGTATGCCCGGACCGGGCAGCCGTTCTCCCTTGATTTTCAGCGGATGAGCCAGGCCCGCCGGGAGCAGCCTGTCGTGCAGACGCTGAGTCGTGATTTGTTTATCCATGGCGCCGAGCAGCCTCTTGAGGCTCTTGTAGGCCATGCTGGAGCGGTCCGAACTGTCCAGGTAATGTATGGTCACGCAGGCAGTGTCTCCACTGGCAAGTTTTGCCTTGGCGTCTGAGGGAAATTCCACGGCCGCGGCTATCACTTCGGTGCGCACCGCGTCCAGCAGCCACTGTTCTTTCAGTTTGGGATCTTTTGGGGTCCCATAGCCGGCTTCGGTCTCGTTGAGTAAACGCAGGTTGGGCGGAAAGGCCCGACCCATGATAGCGGCGGGATTGGCCTCGAAGTCCTCTTCTCCCACCACGCCCATGATCTGTTCTTTGATTTCAGCCATGTCGATGCCGTGTTTGTCCAAGAGTCGCTGAAAGGCCCTGGGCCCTTTGTTTTGCACCATGGCCATCTCTTGTCGGCTCAAGCCCTTTGACTCCAAGAGGCCGGCCAAGCGCATGGCCGTGCCCATGGGGTTGGATCGCAGGCGCAACTCGTCCACCAAGGAAGGTGCGGCATCGCCGTTGATGACCAGCACTTCGCTTTGCTCTTTGGCCATTTTCTGAAGAAAATGTGTCATCACCTCGGCGGTCACCCACATGAAGGCGGGTATGGCCAGGGTGGGCAGCACCAGCATGAAAATCAAGGTGCGCCGATCCCGAAGCACGTCGATAAGTTCCTTGCGAAAGACACACCAGGCGGCTGTCAGGTTCATGATGCCTCCTCCACCATGGCCACGAAGGCGTCTTCGACACTGCCGCTTGCGCTACGGGCCTTCAGGGTCGCGGTGTCTTCGCAGGCCAAGAGCCGACCGTCGTGGATGACCCCGACCCGATCACAGAGTTTCTCGACTTCTTGCATGATGTGAGTGGAAAACAATACGCACTTGCCTTGATCGCGGCAATCGCGAACGAAGTCGATGATGGTGCGCGAGGTCAAAACATCCAAGCCCGCCGTGGGTTCGTCGAAGATCATGACCGGCGGATCGTGCAGCACGGTGCGCACGATCGATACCTTCTGTTTCATCCCTGTTGAAAGTTTGTCGCAACGGGCATCGGCGAAGTCGTGCATGTCGAAAAGCGTGAAGAGTTCGTCGATGCGCGTGTCGATTTTCTTTTTGTCCATGCCGTTTAGTTGCCCGAAGTAGCGCACCATTTCCCGAGCAGTCAGGCGACCGTAAAGACTGGTGGCGGTGGACATGAACCCGATGTTGCGTCGCACTTGTTCCGGGGCTTTTCGAATGGAATGACCGCAGAGCTCCGCGTCGCCTGCGCTGGGATACAGCATGGTGGCCAGCATGCGCATGGCGGTGGTTTTGCCGGCACCGTTGACCCCAAGCAGGCCGAAGATTTCGCCGGATTGAGCCTCGAAACTCACGTCGCTGACGGCCTTAACCTCGCCGCGTTTGCGATCCTTGAAGGTTTTGCTCAGATTTTTCACGCTCACGTGGGCGGGACAGACTGGGGCTAATGCGGGGCTGTTCATGGCTTTTCAGTACCCGAAAGACGGGGCCAAGGCAAGTCCCCGGGAGCTTTCTGCGTGAATTACAAAGGTTTTTTTGTTTGGCGCTAAATACACAAGACCTTTTGCCTCCCCAAAGCGTCCATATTCTTATGCTGCGGCATATTGCGCAGTGTAGCGATTGGAGGCATAAGCCATGGAAAGAGAACAATACTGCAGTCCGGAACTACAGCGCCGGCAGAATCACGACCGTTTGAGCGAGAGCGACGAAGAATTGCTTTTGCGCTTCGAGGGCGGAGACAAGGCGGCCTTCGAGTTGATTTTTCGTCGTTATCGGGAGCCTCTTTTCCGATTCATCCTGCGTTTTTTGCGCAACGAGCATGATTCTCAAGAGGCACTACAGGACGTATTTCTTAAGGTGATCCGGGCACCCGAGCGCTTTCATGCTCGTTCTCGTTTTTCCACCTGGCTTCATGCCGTCGCGCGCAACCTCTGCCTGGACATGTTGCGCAAGCGCAAGTATCGGCGACATCGTTCCCTGGATGAGCCCGTGGGGCGATGCGCGCGACCGCTGGTGGAGAAATTGTCGGACGGTGGCGAAAGCCCGGAGGACAAGGCATCCAGAGGGCCCTTGCGATTGAAACTTTTGGTGGCCATCCGCGCCTTGTCGTCAGAACAAAGACAGGTGTTCTTGCTCAGGGAGGTGGCGGGTATGCCTTTTGCCGAGGTCGCCGAGACTTTGGACATACCCGTCAACACAGCCAAGAGCCGCATGCGATATGCTCTGGGCCACCTTCGTCGGGCTTTTGAAAAGGACCCGGATCTCCCAGCTGCACCTGTACTGCTTCGTCGAAGCAGCAGAATCAGTCCTCGACGTGGAGAGACCACGCCTCCGGCTGACTCTACTGCTCCTCCTTGCATTACAGGCACATAGCCCGGGCTGAGGGGATGGCGGAATTGACAGCACTGTTGGGAGCCGAATAGGATGAGCGTTCGCATATTCGGAGGTGATTCATGCAGCGTGTCGTTCTGGCGGGGTTCTTTTTGTTATTGATTTCGGTTTTTTGGGTTGGACCTGCGTCAGCCGGTCCTTTTCGTATGACGGGATACGACACCGCGGCCATGGGGCAAGGCGGCAGCGAGATGGCCTGGGGGCAAGGCCTGGGCGTCCTGTATCACAACCCGGCGCTTTTGGTGGATGTGGACCGGGGCTTTTCCGTCGGTTATTTTGTGGTGCAGCCTTTTCTGAGGGCCAGCTTGATGGATCGACCGGCCAACGCCGACATCCCCATTTCGTTTTATGATTCCGACGAAGGCATCGAGGGCAGTAACCTGGATCGCCCTCTGCCGACCTCGGAATTGCGCAATCCGCGCGCCGACAATGTGGTGGACAGCACCCAAATGTATCTGGGCATCGGCATCGCCCACGATTTGGGCGTGAAAGATTTCAAGCTGGGCCTGGCCATGTTGGTGCCCACGGATGCCGTGGCCGCCATCCATAGCTACTACCCGGACGAGCGGGAGCAGTACTTCTCAAACACCGTACACTTCACCCGTTACGGTGAGTGGAGTCGGGTCCTGAGCATTCTGATGGGCATGGCTTATCGGCCTTTGGACTGGCTGAGCGTGGGCGCTTCCCTTGAGGGTTCGCTCAGCATCGGCGCCACCATCGACATGTTCATCCCCGAGGCGACGGTACAGGACTACGCCCTGGTCAACGCCAGTTTCGACGCGAAGCCCTCGGCCCGTGGAATCTTTGGCGTTACCGCCCGACCCTTGGACTGGTTGAGCGTCTCTTTGGTCTGGCGGGATCGGCG
>JAFCZJ010000219.1 GCA_019314375.1 Deltaproteobacteria bacterium
GGATGAACCCTGCCGCAAGAAACGCGGCAGGAACCATCCAGGGCTCCCGTAAGAGTGCGACACGGAGGGTAGCTGTCGGATAAACCGGCAGCGAAAAGGTGCCAAAGATTCCACGAGAGGGCGCCATAAGGTCGGGTTGTGCCGGCGGTTTCTGACGGCACGTTCCGGCCGCATATAAGAGCCCCGAAAGGTTCTCGAGCCGACAGGCGACGAGGTTCTTCCGGGGTGTACGCGTCCGGGGTGTACGCGTCCAGGTGGTTTTATTCGGGCAAGGGCAGATGATGCTCGCTCAGAGAGGACCGGCCGGCTCGGCGATCCAATTGGCGTTCCACAAGGCCCGTGTGCTCATCCGGCTGTCCGGCCGAGACCAGTTCGTCGGGGCCCAGGGGCAGGCCGAGTTGGAAGGTCAGCAGGGGTTCCATCTCGGCGGCTTTGATGGCCCGGCGAAGCGATTCGTTTCCGGCATGCTGAGTCAGCAGTTTTGCGATGGCTTTTCTGGCTATTTCCAAGGGACCGCTTTTGATGATGGAGACCTGTCCTCGGGCTCGGGCCAAGAGGCTCATTTTGCCCACGGCCCGGCCTGCCTCCATCCAGTGTCGCCGTAGTGTGTCCTTTGGGCCGGTGGTGGGCGACAGAATCAGGCCCAGCAGTGGGTGGGTGTTGTGGAAGCGGAGGAAATAACGACCGAAGTTCTGGGTGATGCGCCGCACGAGCTTGATCAGGCGCTCCGCGGTGACGGGCTTGTCTCGGTGGTCGAGCAGCATGCCGTCCACCTGTCGATAGAGGCCGCTTCCGATCAGGCGCTTGCGAAGGTGGTGGGGCAGGGCATCGGCCGGCAACTGGGCCTCGTCTACTTCGGGCAACTTGCGCCAGGAGCGGCGGAATTGATCGATTTCGATGCGTGGAACCAGGCCGGCTTCTCCCTCCAGTCCGTCGTGCATGGCTTGACCCACTGCGCGGGAAAACTCATCGTGCCAAGTGAATCCCTCCAGCGCCAACCCTTCTGCCGGTCGAACTTGGCGCCAAAGTTTTTCGATGGTGCCTCGTTCCATCTCTCCGGCCGGGCTTGCCACCCGCTGGCTGACCCGGGCTTCTATGAGTCGGTCGCAGTCGCTGGGCTGGATGCCCCCCGGGGCTTGGTCATCCAGTGGGAGGTTTGGTCCGGTCTGTGCCGAGAGAAGGCAGGCCAGGCGCAGATCATGCGCCTGCAAGGCCGATAGCATCGCCTGCGCCGTATGGCTGTTGCGGCTTGAGAGCGTGGATTTGCGTGCCTTCAGGATTTGTAGCAAGTGGTTTTCCGCAGCCGGGCGTGTCTCTGGGGTGAGATGGAGTTCTGCGAAATCCCAGCCGTGACCTTGAGCCGTGGTTTGGGCGAAGGCCAACCAGATGCCCAGATCCACCCACTCCACTCGGGAGCGTTCGGCCCAACCGCAAAGCCCGGCGATGTCGCCCAAGATGGAACTGTAGTGAGCATGGCCGAGTACGGCAAGCGAAGGCCCCGTCAGGCGTCCGTCGGAGACCCTTTGCGTTTCGTCGGACGAGAGCGCCAGGCTGCGGATGGGTTGCCAGTTGGTACCGGAAGGAGCCCAAAGACCGTTGTAGGCCGCTCGCATCCACAGTGCGGCCAGGGGGGTCGCGTCAGCGGCCAATCTCGCGTGGGGACTGGGTTCATTGAGCATGCGGGCTTCGGCTTCGGGAAAAGAAGCCGATTCGCGGTTGCGGCGGCCATCCGTCCCAAGGCGAATCTGTTCTCCGCCGTTCACCCCGTGCAGTTTGCCGGCGTCGATGAGAGCCGGCGGGGTCGCCTCCGTCAACTCATGTTCCAACTCCTTGATCCATGTACGAAAAAGCTGCTCGCGTTGGGTTTCGTCCAGGTTCGTCAACTGGCCCAATAGGCCGTTGTCGTCATAACTTCGGAGTCGATGCGCGTTGTCCACGTGGCCTCGGTGCCTCCCCGCTAGCCAGGGCTTGGACGCGAGCGACCAAGTTGTTATGCTGGCAAAACTGGAGGTAACTTATGATTTACCGCACCGTGCTTATCAAGCTCAAGGAAAAGTACGCAACAGAAGACAAACGAAAAGAAATCGCTACCTACAGCGAGTCCTTGCTTAAGTCTTTGCCCGGCGTGGTCAGGGTACGGGTGGGACTGCCGGCTGACGACAAGACCCGCGCCGACTGGGACCTGCATTTGAGCCTGGTTTTTGAAAGTATCGACGACGTGGAGCCCTATCGCGTACACCCGGATCATCGGACCTACGTGGATAAGTATTTGAAGCCCAAGATGGATCACATCCGGGCATGGAACTTCGTCGAACAACCCTGACGCCGTCGCAGCAGGATCAGGCCGAGCAATCCCAAGAGACCCATGCCCGCGTCCGGGCCGGTGCCGCAGGCGCAGTCGGTGACCTCTTCGTTGACGGCCCGGCAGCGGCCGGTGGGTCCGCAGACGAAACCCGAGGGACAGTCGGTATCCAGATAGCAGTCCATGATGCAGCAGCCGTCCCGGCAATAGCCCGAAACGCAGTCTGAGTCGTAGTGGCATGCCGTGCATGGGCTTGTGTCGGTTCCGCCGCCGCCGTCTTCAGCTTGTCCCGCGTCTTGTCCCGCGTCTTCTTCGCCAGCGTCTAAGGCCCCGCCGTCTTCCTGGCTGCCTCCATCCAGGGGCTGATCCGGAGGCACGCAACGGCCGCGGGCTGTGTCGCAAATGTAAGGTGCCATGCAGTCGGCGGTGGAATCACAGTCCGAGCGGCATTGTCCGTCAAAACAGTAAGTGCCCGAGGGGCATTGCCCGTCGAAGTCACAAGGGATGACCGTGGACCCCCCGCCATCGGAGCTGGACCCCGCGTCTTCTTCGATGCCTGCGTCTTCTTCAATGCCCGCGTCTTCTTCGATGCCTGCGTCTTCTTCAATGCCCGCGTCTTCTTCAATGCCCGCGTCTTCTTCAATGCCCGCGTCTTCTTCAATGCCCGCGTCTTCTTCAATCCCTCCGTCCGTGGCTGGTTGCAGGCAGTCGGTGCCGCGAATGTCGGTGAAGTGAGCGATGGGCGCGTCTCGGGGCGTGAAGCTCGAATGGCCGCCCACGATCAGACCCTCGCAGAAACCGGGTCGGAAGGCGACGGCATTCAAATAGGTGTTGCCATCCGCTTGCCAGTCCCCCGAGCCGAAGCCGGGGATGGAGACCTCTCGGAAATCAGCGGCCGAAAACCCGCTTGGGTCGTAGACGTATTCAATGACCGTGCCGACCACCGGACTCGACCGGCAGCGGCCCACCAGCAGAGCCCGGCTGCCGTCGTCGTTGAAGGCCAGACCCGCCATGGAGTAGGCTGGCAGGTCCACGTCCTGCCAGACTCCATCGTAGCGGTAGACTCGGTCACCGATGGACGCTATCACCAAGCCGAAGCCTTCGATCGGGTGCATGTCCACGCCGCTGGCGTTGGATCCTCGATAACCGGTGGGCAAGAGGCGGGTTTCGGAAGGGGCGTTCGGTCGATAACGCATGACCTCTCGGTCGTTGTAGCCGATGGAGATCAGGGCCTCCGAACCATCGGGGCTGTAGGCTGCGTCCGTGGGTCCCCAGGTGTTGGTGGCGGCGTCGATGTCCAAACTGTGCAGATCGTTGGCCGAATCATAGGTATATCGATAGGCGTAGAGCACGCCCCCGGCGCTGCTTTGTTGATACCAGCCCACCACCAGGGCTTCCGTGCCGTCGGGGTGGTGATCCACCGCGAGGAGTTCCACCCCCGGCTTGGCGCAATCGGAAAGCTCCACCAGGCTGCCATCGCTGGGATCGTAGAGCCAGAGCCGGCCCTCGTCGGCGGTGGAACGACCGGCGATCAGGGCGTAGCTGCCGTCCGGGGCGTAGTCGATTGCGGAAAACAGGGTATTGGAAAGTGACGCCTCTCGGGTCAGGGACCAGTCTTCGGCTTCAACGCGTAGCAGCATGCCGCCCGCCTCGATGATCAAGGCGTGATCTCCATCCGGATGCCAGGCCAGATCCACCAGGCGGCCGGTGGTCCACATCTGCTCAACCTGCTCATAGTCATAAAAAGCCGCGGCTGGTACTGCGGCCACGATCAAGAAAAGGAGAACAAGCAATCGGATTCGATTCATCACTCCAAAACCTTAGCACTGGCACGGATTTCTATCAATGAGCCTCCTGGACTTCGCGATGAGCCTGAGATAAAAACCTTCTTGGAGGCAATGCATGCGCGTCACCATCCTCGGTTCCGGAACCTCCAGTGGGGTACCGGTCATCGGCTGTACCTGTCCGGTTTGTCAATCCGAGGATCCCAAGGACAAACGCCTTCGGGCCTCGGCCTGGTTGGAGCTGGATGAAGACCGTGCCTTGCTCATCGACACGGCCACCGATTTGCGCCAGCAGGTGTTGCGCTTCGGCGTGCGTCGGGTGGACGCGGTCTTGTACACCCACGCCCACGCTGATCATCTGCATGGTATTGACGAGCTGCGCCTGTTTAATCTCTGGCAGCAGGGCTCCATCCCCTGTTATGCGGACGCCGGAGCGGCGGGTCGTATCCGCACCTATCTGACCTACATCTTTGACGGCGGGCCGGCGAAAAGCTTCCGCCCGGGCCTGGAGCTGATTGAGGTGGACGCCCCCTTCGAGGCGGTCGGCGAGCCCATCATGCCGGTGCCGATGATGCATGGGGACCTGTCGGTTTTTGGATACCGCATTCGGGACTTCGCCTACCTGACCGACGTGAGCCGAATTCCGGATGAATCATATCCTCTGTTGGCGGATCTGGACGTGCTGGTTATCGACGCCCTGCGCCCAGAACCTCATCCCACGCACTTCAGCCTGGGCGAGGCCCTTGCGGAAGTCGAGCGCATCGGGCCTCGGCGTACCTTCTTGACCCATTTGTCCCACCGCATGGGTCACGAAACGATAAACAAAGGCTTGCCTTCTGGCGTGGAGTTGGCATACGACGGGTTGACAATTCAGACGCGATAGACGATTCAGACGCGATAGAGTCTTTATCTTGACGGGAGAAAGGAGCCCTTCATGATCGTTGGCGTGCCCAAGGAAATCAAAGTCCGTGAGTATCGTGTGGGAATGACACCGGGTGGAGTGAAGAAACTCGTGGATCGGGGTCACAAGGTATTGGTGGAGACCAAGGCCGGTATCGGCAGTGGCCTGAGCGACGACGAATACCACGCAGCGGGTGCCGAGATCGTCAAGGACATCCAAACCATATACGGCCGAGCGGACATGGTGGTGAAGGTCAAAGAGCCGATCGAACCCGAATATGATTTGATCCGGGAAAACCAGATCATTTACACCTATCTGCATCTGGCGGCCGACGAGACCTTGACCCACAAGCTCCTGGAGCGCAAGTGCATCGCCATCGCCTACGAGACCATTCAACTGCCGGATGGCTCCCTCCCCTTGCTCAAACCCATGAGCGAGGTGGCCGGTCGCATGGCCACACAGGTGGGCGCAAACACCCTGGAGAAAGAAAATGGCGGCAAGGGCCTGCTTCTGGGTGGTGTGCCCGGCGTGCGTCAGGGACGGGTGGTCGTTTTGGGCGGTGGTGTGGTTGGACTGAACGCCACAAAGATGGCGGTGGGCTTGGGCGCTCAGGTGTCGGTTTTGGACGTGAACCTGAGTACCTTGAATTATCTGGACGACATTTTTCACGGTCGCGTCCAGACGGTTTATTCGGACAGTGAGAGCATCCGCAGGTATGTGGCCGAGGCGGATCTGCTCATCGGGGCCGTGCTCATCGCCGGTGCCAAGGCACCCAATTTGGTAAACAGGGAGATGCTTCGCAGCATGGAAGACGGTTCGGTTTTGGTGGATGTGGCCGTGGATCAGGGTGGTTGCATCGAAACCACCAAGCCCACCACCCATGACGATCCGACTTTTGTGGTGGACGGCGTGGTGCATTACTGCGTGGCCAACATGCCCGGTGCGGTGGCGCATACCTCCACCTTCGCCCTGACCAACACCACAATTGCTTACGCCGCCATGCTGGCTGACTTGGGGGCGGAAGCCGCAGCACGCAAAGATCGGGCCTTGGCCCTTGGTTTCAATGCCTACAAGGGGAAGATTACCTGTTTGGCCGTGGCCGAGGCCTTCTCCCTTGAATGCTCGGATCTTGGTCAACTACTGGGAAAGTAGGGAGAAATACGTTGGAATAGGCCTCCTTGCAGGATTGTTGTGTGGAGTGCGAGGAGGGGTCCCGCGAATGGGGCCTAAAAAAATATGTTTTTCTCACGCCATAAAAAATCCGACGCCAATTTTTCCGAGCAAGCCTTGGAGCATCTGGATGCTCTTTACGGTACGGCTTTGCGTCTGACGCGCAATGGGGCTGACGCAGAAGACCTGGTGCAGGACACCTATGTCCGGGCCTTGCGTTTCAGCCATCGCTTTGAGCCTGGTACCAATCTGAAAGCTTGGCTGTTCCGTATGATGGTCAATCTTTTCATCAACAAGGTGCGTAGACACAAGCGAAGCCGACAAATCCACGAAGGCACTGAGAAACAGGACTTGCTGGAGCGGGTGATGTCGGAAGAACGGCGGACCGCCAGCCAGCGGCCGGAGGAGTTCTTCTTCGAGCGTCTGCTTTCCGATGACGTGGTGAGGGCCGTCGACGGCTTGGCACCCGATTTCAAGCTGGTGGTGCTCTTGGCCGACGTGAATGGTTTTAGCTATGGACAAATTGCTGAAATCCTGGGCATTCCGGTCGGGACCGTCATGTCCCGGCTTCACCGGGGAAGACGTAGCTTACGGAAATCCTTGTACGACTATGCGGTGGCCGAGGGCTATTTGAAGACTGAGGGCGAAGTCGGGCCGGAGGCACCGGCTGATTTGGGGGCCTTCCGGCGCAAGAAGCTGAGCGGGGAGGGTCGGTGATGGATTGCCAAGAAGTGCGAAAGTTTTTGCAGGTTTATGTGGACGGCGAGTTTGATGAGGACGACCGCAGGGACTTAGAGGCCCATCTGGCCCAATGCCCCGATTGCCGGGCCCAGGCCGACTATGAGCGCCGTTTTCGTGAGGCCATCCGTGCCCGCATGCCTCGTCAAGTCGCTCCAGCGGCATTGCGGGAAAAACTGCAGCAGAAACTTGAAAAAGAACGCAGTCCTTCATTGCCCCGGCGGCTGGTTTTGAGTTCCATTCCGGCGGCAGCTTTGCTGGCCCTTGTGGCCACTTTTACCTGGACTTTGACCAGCGGTTTTTCGCCTTTGGTGGATGAGGCCATTTCGCGTCACTCTTCTACGCCTCCCATTGAGGTTAACAGTTCCGATTCGGAGGAGGTGGAGGGTTGGTTCCGGGCCAAGGTGAACTTCCGTGTGGCTTTGCCGCGGATTCCCAGGCCTCGTTTCAGCTTGGTTGGCGCTCGCCTCAGTCATCTGGCGGAGCGACAAGCCGCCCTGGTGCGCTATAGCCGAGGTGCCCGGCTTTTTAGCCTTTTTGTGGTGTCGGATAAGGGTGAAGAGCTGGATGGAGAACATTGCAAGCAAATTCGGCAACGCAAATACTGCACTACAGAACGCAGGGGTTATACCGTGATTACCTGGCGTGCCCATGGACTGCTCTATTCGCTGGTCGGCGATTCCAGTGAGCAGGAACTCTTCGAGATGCTTGATGATGGCATTGTCAATCGAGGCTCCTGATTCGATCAGAATGTTGACAGGTCTTAGCCGATTCGCCTAAACTAACT
>JAFCZJ010000335.1 GCA_019314375.1 Deltaproteobacteria bacterium
GCTCCGTGCCGGCGTCGGTCTCTGTGCCGGCGTCGGTCTCCGTGCCGGCGTCGGTCTCCGTGCCGGCGTCGGTCTCTGTGCCGGCATCCACCGGCTCGACCTCGTCTTCGTGCCATTCGTAAGCGCCCAGATCAAAACCCGCTCCTTGCGGCCTCGCGATCCCGTCCCGATCGATGTCTGGCGCCAGATCCGGTGAGCCCTGGTCGATGGCCAGGCTGGCATCGGCCTTCAGGTGCAGGTCCTGGTCCGACACATCGACAAACAAGCTTGGGGCATCGGCGATGATGTGGTTGTGATCGAGCAGCACGCCCTCGCTTGCGCAATTGTAAGCCGTAGCCAGGTTGTTGCGCACCGTGCAGCCGACGGGCAGACGCCCGTCTTTGTGCTCCGCGATGCGAATCCAGGGCGGTCCCGGGTCCACCTCGTTGATATCGAGCAAGGTATTGTTGACGACCCGGGAATTTTCCGCGCCCAGCAGGGTAATGCCATGCCAGTGATCGGTGACGATCACGTTGTTTTCCACCAACCAGTCGACAAACATGCCATCGAAACAACCGACACCCTGCAAGGGCCCCCGGAATGACTGATTGGGATCTTCATAGTTGAGAAAAAAATTGCCGCGCAACACGATGCCACGCACAACCCCCGAGCCCACACCCTCTTCGCCCACGGACCAGCTCTGAAAAGCATCGTCATGATTGTCGTTGACGTCATAACAATTTTTCACGGTGTTGTATTCGAAGACGGAATCGTCCCCCAAACCACGCAGGCCATCACCGGCGAAATTGATGATCTCGTTGCCTTGAATCAAAGAATGGCTCGCGCCCACGGAAATGCCAAAATTGACATTTTTTAGGCGGTTGTTGCGAATGCTCATGTGATGCCCATCGACCTGCATGCCGTTGGCCGGCAGTTCATTCCAGTCCTCCAGGTTCCAGGCCGAACTGTCGGGCACACTGAACAGCTCGCATTCTTCCACCCCCACATCATGCACCGGACCGCGCCAGCCGTGAGACTCCAGGTGAATCATGGTTTGAGGATCATAAACGGGGGCAAAAGACGGACTGATCGTCAGACCGCGAAGAGTCCAGTGGGAAGAACCTTGCAGATGCACGGCGGAAAACCGGGCCTCGGCACCCGGCTCGGCCGCGATACTGATGAAGCCCTGGTTGTAGTGGCTTTGGATAAACAAGCTGCCATAGTCGCCCGCGGCCAGCCAAATCGTGTCACCGGCTTTGATCGGCGCGCCGGGGTTGAGCGCAACGAGTTCCGCCGTGGCAGCATCATAGGGCAACTCGGCCCATTGTTGACTCTCCACCAAACCCGCATCAAGGACCGCCTGTATCGAAGCCCAGGGCGAGAGCCGACTGCCGTCTCCATCCGAACTGCCGGCGACGGGATCGACGTAAAAATCCGCAGCCAGCGCTTGATTGGCCGAAAAAACAAGCAGGCACAATATCAGACACAATCGACTTTTCATGATGTCTCCAGAAGCAAAGAATCAATAAATTGGCCCAGGCCAGGCCACGCAATGGATGCAAGGAGTCCCTGTGCCGCACAAGCCTCAACCAATAGACAGCGTTAGCACCAGACAGTAAGCTCAAGCAACGACTTTCAGAAACAGGGAAACCCGGTGTGCTTAGGGGAAAGTAATGAAAAAATCACAAACGGCAATCATTGCGTCATTCCTGGCAGCATTCATCTCTTCTGGCCTGCTGATGCTTGCCGGCTGCGGCAATGAATCCACCGAGGTTCCCGAGGGCGGCGAGGGAGAAGCTTGTTACGCCGATGGGACCTGCGAGCTGGGCTTGCTGTGTAACGACGCAGGGCTTTGCGAAAAAGAGGAAGAACCCGATCCCTGCGAGGATGTCGACTGCGGGGAGCATGGTCTTTGCGAAGTGCTAAACGACCAGGCGAGCTGCACCTGCGAAGACGGCTTTCATCCGGAGGGATTAAGCTGCGTCCAGGACATCGACCCGAACACCATCGGCCCCTTGCCTGTGGAAGAAACGCCCCTGGCCGAAGGCACCCTTTTTGCCGCCCCGGACGGAAGCGGCGAAACGTGCACTGAGGCGCTTCCCTGTAATCTTTGGACGGCGGCGGACAAGTCGCTTGCGGGCGACGTGGTCTTTCTCAGAGGCGGCATTTACGATTTCAACGAAAGCCTCAACATCAGACATTCCGGCACCGCGGAAAACCCGATTCTTTTTGAAAGCTACCCCCAGGAAGAAGCCATCCTGGACGGATCCCAGAACGAATTGGGCAGCTCGGTCTATCTCAGACTTTACGGCGACTATTTGATCTTTCGACGAATGGAAATCCGCAACATGCCCCGGCAGGGCCTGTACATACAGGGCTGCCATAACGTAATTGACGGAGTGG
>JAFCZJ010000336.1 GCA_019314375.1 Deltaproteobacteria bacterium
AGGCTCGCGCCCGGTAGCCCTGTTCTCTCTCGGCCTGTCGACGTCGCTCGTCTTGCACCAGCTTGCGAAGTTTGTCCGGATCCGACTTTGTTTTCTTCGGTGACATGCCTTGGCTCCAAGTGGGGGTCAGGATGCTCATATATCATATTTACCCCCCATGCGCCTGACATGTCCGAGGGGTATGATATGCTTTTGAGATGGAATGGAGGAGCCATCGCGGTCATGGGTGATCAGGGCGCATACCAGCCACCTTTTAGTCTCACTTCGACCATCGTGAGCCGGGTGGCGGAGATAGGCGAGCTCATCGGTGCCCATGCCGCCCTCTCCGGCGAGGATCTGGCTCCGCGCCTGCGCCGTGACAACCGCATTCGTACGATTCACGCGTCCTTGGCCATCGAGAACAACACCCTGACCTTAGAGCAGGTGACAAGCATCATTGCGGGCAAGCGGGTTTTGGGGCCCCCGGAAGAGATCCAGGAGGTGCGAAACGCCTTCGCGGCATATCAGGCCATGGAGGATTGGGATCCTTGCTCGCGGACTGACTTGTTGGCGGCCCACGGCCTGTTGATGGCCGGCCTGGTGGATGAAGTCGGCGTCTTTCGGTCCGCTGGGGTGGGGGTCTTTCGTGCCAAGCAATTGGTGCATATGGCACCGCCCGCCCCGCGGGTGCCGCAGCTAGTTGACGATCTGCTGGACTGGCTTGGGGGGACGGACGTCCATCCCCTGGTGAGCAGCTGTGTGGTGCATTATGAGTTGGAGTTCATCCACCCCTTCGCCGACGGCAATGGGCGCATGGGTCGGCTTTGGCAGACCTTGATCCTGCGAAAATGGAAACCGTTGTTGGCTTATTTGCCGGTGGAGACGGTGATCCGTGAGCGCCAGGAGGCGTATTATCGGGTCCTGGCTGTAGCTGATGATCAGGCCGAGGCCACGCTTTTTGTTGAGTTCATGCTGGATGCTTTACATGCCGCCCTCAAAGAAAGAGGCCTGAGTACCGACCAAGCAGGCGACCAAGTAAGCGACCAAGTATCCAGGTTGATTAAGGCACTCGCCAAGGAAGAAAAGAGCAGTGCCAGTATCATGAAAATGCTGGCGCTTTCGCACAGACCGACCTTCCGAAAGAACTATTTGACCCCTTCTTTAGAGGGCGGTTGGGTCGAGCGCACAGAGCCGGACTCACCCCGCAGTCCGACCCAGCGTTATCGATTGACCGACAAGGGTAGGCACTGGCTTCAGAATGAATAGGCCTTCGTCGCTCAGCCCTTGGGGAAGCTGATTTCTATTTGTCCGTCCGGCTGTAGCTCGAACCAGCCGTCGATGAAGTCTTCGAAGCTGGTCTCCAGGGTTTGATCTACATCGCTTCGGTGTCGCGGATGGAGACCTTGGCTTCGTTGGCCACCGGGGCGGGGAAGACGCAGGCCCGATCGAGGCGCGGTCCCTTGGCGTATTGGTGGACGTGGATTTTGGCGTCTAAGCGTCCGGCCATGCGACAGACCTCTTTGCCGTCGACCCAAAGATGCAGATCCAGGCGCTGGCCGTCATGGCCCGTGAGCAGAAAACGATAGACTTGTTCACCTTCCGGGGTCGCCGGCGCTGCCTGAATCGCTTGCTCCAGCGAGACATCAACGAGCACGGGTGCGGCTTGTGCCGATGCGGATGAGTCGTCAGCAGGCACCGGGGTGGCTTTCGTTGACGAGTCGTCGGTGCCTTTGGAGTCGGGGCGGACCTGGGTCGTTGGCGCACAGGCCACGCTTAGAGACGCTATCAGCAAAGTCGCAAGGAGGGTTGTTGTGGTTTTCATGTGGGTCTCGGTTTTCTTGCTTGGGCTATTTGCGATTCTTGATGTTCTGTATGGCGGCCTTGCAGGTGTCGCGCACCCAGTAGACCTTGACCCGTTTCTTGATCACGAAGGTCGGATCGGATTTTGAGATGGCGCGCATGCGCTTGAGGTGTTTTTTGCTGCCGAGATCGCCGAGGTACCTGCAGGCCTGGGACTTGGTTTTGGGATCTTGGCTCTTGAGCAGACCGTACATGAACTTATTGGCCTTTTTGCATTTCGACGCATGAAAATAATTGCCGAACTGGGCCTTGCCGCAGCCCGTGAGTTTCTTCATGTATTTCAAAAATTTTTCCGGCTTGTCGTATTTTTTGTCGGCGATCATCCATTTGGTCAAGTGGATGACTGCTTGACAACCATACTTGGATCCAAAGGGTGCCTTGTTTGCCTGGATGTAGGCATCCAGGCCGGCGAAGATGTCGATCTTTTCTTTGTCCAGCTTTCGCAAAATCCGAACGCCCCAGGCTTGCAGGTTGCTTCCCCCGCCGCGGTTGTTGAGAAGGTCCCCGTACAAGTAGTTCCAGTTTTTGCACTTGAAGGCGCTTTTCGCGGCCGCGACGTGGATTGGAAATGTGTTGGTGTCCTCGTGTTTTTTCATCTGCTTTTCATAATCGGCCGGCAGGCTGGCGCAGTTCGCCAGTTTGGCGTCCCAGTTGCCCCCGGACAAGCGCTTGTACTCTCTGCATGCGGCATTGAATGCATGCGTCGGCATGGATTTTTTTCGCTTGTTTGTGCAGATTTTTTCCAGGGCCGCCGCATCCTTTGTTTTCTTCAGATGGTTCACCCAGACCGTACAGGCCTTGTCCGTGACGTGGTTGGCGTTGACTTCGCGCTGGCAGACCTTGCCAAGATAATCAAAATCACCATTGGATTCCGCCGCCATGACCGTGGACATTTTTGCGTCGGCGGGACTTATCGCATTTTGGGCCATGGCCAGGCCGCTTGAAAGGGCAAGCAAAGCAAACAAGGAAAGGGTCGTCTTGAACAGGATGCTTTTCATGATTCCTCCGGTCTCTACTGGTGAAATTCCAGGAAGTGAAGCTTGTTGGCTTGCTCGGGGTCCTTGAACACGACGTAGGCTCGGCCCGCTCCGTCGAGGGCGAGCGAAATATATGAGGATGCAACGCCGATGACGCCGAGCTGCTCCCATGTCGAAATGCCATCGTAGCGATACAGCACATAGCTGCCCTGATCCGCGATCACGAGATAGAGATTGTCGGCCTGGTCGTAGACCAGGTCGCCGATTCCCTCCACGCTGGTCGATGCGGGGCCGCCTAAGTCCATCCACTGATTGGCCTCCCAACGAGACACGGTGGCTGCCCCGCCGACGATGCCAGCGATGGTGGGTCGTTCCTTGCTGCTATCGACGATGGTAAGCGCCCTTTGGCCCGTCTGGAAGGGCGCGGTCCAAGCATTCCAGGCGTTGCCGGTGTATTCTTTTACGTACATGGTGCTCGAATAGGTGACCGTGACCAAGGGCACGTTGTCGAAGTCGACGGCCATGGAATAACTATTGGTGTTGTTGCCGAAAATCTGGCCCAAGTCCTCCCAGGCACTGCCGGTGTACTTGGAGGCGTGGGGGCGCTGCACGCTGCCGCCCTGGTAGATCACGACGGGCAGATCGTCCGGGCCCACTTCAACTCGTGGACCGTAGCAGTTGGCGCCGTAGGCCGAAAAGTTGGCGTCGCCCAGGTCGCTCCAGACCGTGCCGTCATAACGATGCACACTGGCCTTGTGCCCGTCGGTGCTGTTTTTAAACACGATCACGGGCATCGATGAAGCCAAGGTCCGCCAGCAAGGTCCCATCGTAGGCACCGGTCGACACGGCCCGGGTGGCGTAGTCCACCCAGGAGAGATACAAAATGTCGTCGATGGCGCTGTAAACAATGCGGCCGCCCATGGTTTCCTGGCTGGTGATGATGCCAAGGGTCCTGAAGGGACGGATGGGACCGAAGACTTCAGTCGACATCGTCGACGGGCCTATCAGCCAACCGGTCTGGGCCACCGGGGTGACTTCCAATTTGATGTACTTGTTCGCGTCAAGGCTGGTCAGCGTGTA
>JAFCZJ010000090.1 GCA_019314375.1 Deltaproteobacteria bacterium
CTGGGCCAGTGCATGGGAGGCCAGACTTATAGTTGTAGCGATGGGGATCCATGCACCGAAGACCGCTGCGACGGGCAAGGCGGTTGCAGCAATCCGCCAAGCGCCGCGGGTACGGTTTGCGACATCTGTCGGGTTTGTTCCGAGCTGGGAGAGTGCATCCAGGCCGAATCTGGTGCGTTCTGCTCAGGGCCGGACGACTGCAGCCCGGACGGAGTCTGCGACGCTGGGGGTGTTTGTCTGGTGGAATTGTCTTGCGGCCAGGCCATCAGGCCGTCTTGCCCCATTCTGGCCGACTACGGGAAAGATCCGAGTCAGCGCACCGACTGCCGCCTGCCCAACGAGGCGGTGCGGATGAGGGTCAGCATCATGCCGACAGAGCCTGGCTCGGGTGGCTATCTTCCGGTTCGGCTTGCTTTGCAGAATCTTCACGACCTGCCCCTCTGGGATCTTGCCATACGGATCGAACTACCTGATGCCCAACAGGGTGGATTCTTGCCAGGCTCACTTCGGGCCCACATGGGGGGTGAAGCGGTCGAATTGGCGATGCGAATTAGCTCCGCCAACGACCGCCTGCGGATCGGTCCTTGGCAGCCGGCGAGGCAGGCACATTGCAAGTGGATTTCTTGCTCCAGGGCGATGATGACGTCTTCGGTCGGTCGCCTGCGCCCTTGAACCTTGACGTATGGGCACCCTGCGCCACCGAAATTGAGTTGGGTGCCAGTCACAGCCTGGGCTGTCATCAGGGTTGGGCATCCGGTGTTCGGCAGGACTTGCTTTTTGAGGACCAGGGGAGCGAGACGCTTCCCCTGCAATCCATCTCCACAGCCCTGCCGTTCAAAGGGCAGGCCGGTGATTACCAGGCCGACCAGGAGCTCGAAGAATCCTCTTGGAACGGGGCCGGCTGCAGCTGTGCGAATCGGGAACCGGGATGGAATCTGGCTTTCATTTTGGCTTTGGGGGCCTGGTGGGCTTGGTCCCGCCGTAAAAGGAGTAATGAATGAAACAGCAAATGACAGGCATCTTGTTAAAACTGAGCGTCGTGATGCTGGGCTTGATCTTGGGCTCGGGCTGTGGGTCCACGCGAATCAAGGACATCGCGCAAAAAGATCGAAATCGCAGCGAAGCACAAATTGCTGCTGAACGCTTGCTTAAAGAGGGTGGAGTACTCTTTGACAAAGGTGAGCTCGGCCGCGCGCAGAAGAAATTTCTGGGGGCCTTAGAGGCCTTTCCCGAACTGGCCAAGACCCACCTGCAACTGGCCGACGTCTATCTGCTGGAAGGTGACAAAATCGCATCGCTTGCCGAAAACGCGGCCTTTACCGAGACGGGCAAGACCGAGCGACTCAAAATCGATCGCATGGCGGACTATCTCTTCGGCAAGTTTGCCCGCAACCCAGCAGCCCGCAGCGAGGTCAAACCAGCGGTCCAAGCCCTGGGCATGCTGGCCATGAGTCAGGCCATCGATGCCCATCGCAGAGGGGATGAGCTCCAGGCCCTCAAGTTATTGGACAAGGCCCAAAAAGGCCTGCCTCGGGCCGGCTTGATCGACTACGTGCGGGGCCAATGGCTCCTGAACGCTGGGCAGATCGAAAAAGCCTACGTGGCTTTCGATACCTCGGTGAGCCACAATGGTTACTTCGCGAAGCGTTTGCTCGGCGAAGGTCTGGAGAAAAAACTGCCTGCACTTCGAAAGAGACTGACGAAGGTGCTGGCCGCTGAACTGAAGGCACATCCAGCGGACCAGGATTCGGCGGTGCTACTTGGCGCTCTCCTTTTGCAGAAAGGAGACGGAGAGGGGGCAGTCAAGGCAGTGAGGGAAGCCATGGCCTGGGCTATGCCCCGCTGGGACCTGTTGCTGGTGAAGGCGGCTGGCTACGCCCTGCAAAACAAACAAATTCATATGGAACAAGCCTTGGCGGATCTGAAGGCCCTGGATGTTGATTTGTCCGAAACATTCAGTCTGGAATGGCCCTCTCTGTTCCATGGCGTATTGGCCGACAGCCAAACCGAATTCATCGAAAAATATCTCTTTCCTCAGCTGGAAGAGCCTTCGCGTAGCTACTTCAATTGGCGTTGGCTGCAAGAGCGACAGGATCCGAAAGCCCCCAATGCGCGACAAGCCTTTTTGGAAAATGTGGCAAGCTATTATCCTGAGGGGACTTTCCCTGACGCCCCGACTGCAGAGCCCCCAGTTAAGGCTGGAAGTTTGAGCGAATACATGGGGGCGATTCAAAACCAAATAGACGACATCATGGGCAGTCTGTGGGCATGCGATGACGGCCGACGAAGCAAGCGGGCCCTGGCATCTGGCAGGGTCATGTTGCGGGTTGAAGCCAACGCCGAGGGGATGGTGGCGCAAATCTCTGTCATAGAGAACACAACCAAAGATTCGGTGCTGGCTTATTGTGCTGTGAGAAAATTGCTTGATATCCGTCTCCCCAAGGCATTGCGAAAATTCGAGTCCTTCAAAATGCCGATCGTGTTCGGCCCCGAAACGGATGGCTTGCGACAGGCGGACAAGCAAGGTGCCGAGAACAAGGAACCCAAAGCGAAAGAGGACATCCAGGATGGGCGCTGAAACCAAGGTTCCACAAGACAAGCTGCCCTTGCTCTACGAACTGCTCCGGGACGCAACTCGGCGTAGCGATCGCAAGGGCATCTTCCATGTACTGTTTCGAGGCGGCAAGAAAGGCCTGGGTGCCGAAGAGGGCCTGATTCTGCAATTCAACCCGGAAAAAGGCGCTTTTGAGATCAAGGTCAAGACCCAGGGCAAATTGCTGGAGCAAGCCGATCTGTTCAACGGAGACAGGGAGAGCAATCTAAAGTTGCAGGGTCTGTCTGAGATCATCACACGGAACGAAGAGGACAACATGTTCTTCAAGGGTTCCAAGCAACAACTAATGGCGCCGCTGCCTGTAGATGCTGCCGCCACAGGCATCTTGGTCTTTGAGTCTTCCGAAACGGACCTATCCACCCCTGAAAGACTACAATTCCTTGAGACCTTGTTGGAGCAGACCGGTGCCGTGATCAAGACTCGCTCTGATGTGGAATCTTCCAGCCGTCAATTGGCTGCCTGGTGGGACGTGGGTCGTCGCATGGTGGGTCCTGGAGATTTGGACGTGGCTGAGTTGGACACCTTGCTTGGCCACATCCTGCAACTGGCATTGGCCCGGACCAAGACCTCCAGCGGTATCATCCTCATGGCCGATGAGGCCACCAACGAGTTGGTGAGTCACAGCCAGGCGGTTATGGGCGACTTGCTCAACCAGCTTCCCGACAAACTCAGACGGCGCAAGCGGGGCAGGGCCTCCGGCATCGTGTTCCAGGTCTTGGATGACAATGAGCCCTATCTGAGCAACAACATTGGAGAAGACCCCAACTACCTCCCCATGTTCAAGGGCATCCGCAGCCACCTGTCGGTGCCCATCAGTTTTCAGGACCGCTGTATCGGCGTGATCGTTGTCGAAAGCCCGGATGCCAACGCCTTCACTTTAGAAGACCAAGTGGTGCTGAAGGAACTGAGTAAGAACATCGTCACCCTGGTGCGGCGTGCTCAGCTCTACGAGGCCACCCGAGACGGACCTGCTGGCGGCGGCCGGGGCATTCTGATCCGCGGACTGAGCCCCGAATGGGAAGAAGTAGAACATCGGGTAGAAAGAGCCGCGGACACCAACGCCATCGTCATCCTCCGCGGCGAGAGCGGCACCGGCAAAGAGTTGGTATCCCATGCCATCCACTTCAACTCCAAGAGACGAGACCGCAAGCTGGTGGTGGTCAACTCAGCGGCCATTCCGGACCAACTTTTGGAGTCCACTCTCTTTGGGCATGTCAAAGGCGCTTTCACCGGGGCGAGCTACGATCGAATCGGCGAATTTGAGAAGGCGGAAGGCGGTACGATCTTCTTGGATGAGATCGGCGAATTGGGGCTGCCTCTTCAAGCCAAGATGCTGCGTGTATTGCAGACCGGCGAAATCCAGAAAATCGGCTCCAACGAGGATGCAAAAAGAGTGGACGTACGCGTCATCGCGGCCACCAGCCGCAACCTGGAACAGATGATGGAAGACGGCGAGTTTCGAGAAGACCTTTACTATCGCTTGCATGTCGTGCCTATTTGGTTACCGCCCCTCAGGGAATACAAGAAATCCGTGCCTGGCATGGTCAAAAGCTTCGTCGATGAAATCTCCCGGGAATACAATCGGCCGGTCAAAGGCATCTCCACGGAAGCCATGGACTTGCTCATGCGCCATGATTTCCCCGGCAACGTGCGAGAACTCCGCAACCTGGTCGAGCAAGCGGTGATCATGAGCACTTCCGACACCATCGGCGTAGAGGACTTGCCGGGAATGCTGGTTAAGAAATTGGGCCAGCGTAGCGTCAGCTCAAATGCCCAGAGGGATTTCAAGAACATGAAGAAAGACGTCTTGGACCGTTTCGAAAATGACTATCTTCAGAAGCTCTTGACCGAGGTGCGTGGTAACATTTCCAAGGCTTCTGAACTTTCGGGCATCAACCGAGTGAATTTCTACAAATTGCTGCGCCGCCATGACATCGAGGCGGCAGACTTCCGCTAAGACATAAGAGACCCACCTTTTTAGTCATTTGTGGTAGAATTCCTTGTTTTTCGACAAATGATCCGGCCCACGTCGGAGATTGAGGAGGAAAGGCCATGAGAAGAATCGGCCTGCATTCATTTTCTATCTATGCTGCTATTCCCATTTGCTTTCTTTTGGTTTTCGGACTTTCGGCCTGCGGTGACGACCTGCCGCAGGGAGAAGACTCAGGAACCAATCTTTGCCAGACGGATGTCGATTGTCCCCAGGGCCAGTTCTGCAACGACGGGCTCTGCCAGACATTGGATGACGGGGGCTCCGGCTGCAACAGCGACAACGACTGCCCACAGGGATCATACTGCGACTTGATAACGAACCAATGTCGCGTCGATGAGACCGACGGGGGGACGGACGCCGGAACGGATGCGGGCGGCGATGCGGAGACGGATGCGGGCGTTGATGCCGGTGGAGATGAAGGCAACGAATGTACGGATGGACAGATCCGCGACTGTGGTCCGGCCACCAAGGTCGGCGAATGCAATTTTGGCCTTGAGGTCTGCGTTGACGGCCAGTGGAGCGGGGTCTGCGAGGGCGCGGTCTATCCGGCAGACGAAATTTGTGATGGCAAAGACAACGACTGCGACGGCATCGTGCCGGCCGATGAGGCCGACGCCGACGAGGACGGATTTCGTATTTGCGAAAACGACTGCGACGACACGGATTCGCTCATCAACCCGGACGCGGAAGAGGTCTTTTGCGACGATACCGACAACGACTGCGATCCGACCACCGACGATCACCCCAACCCCACGGAAATCGCCTGCGACGGCGTGGACAACGACTGTGATGACCAGACTCCGGATCGACCCGACCTGGATGGCGACGGGTCGAGTACCTGCGACGAGCCCCCGGACTGCGATGATGACGACGACAGCCGTTTCCCGGGCAACACGGAAATCCTGTGCAACGAGCAAGACGACGACTGCGACAGCAACACGCCCGACGACGCCAACACCGATGGCGACGCCTACACCGTTTGCAACGGCGACTGTGATGATACCGACGATCAAGTCCACCCGGACCACGCCGAAGTCCTTTGCAACAACATCGATGACGACTGCAACCCCGACACGCCGGACGGTATGGACGCGGATGGAGACGGCTCCAGCCTCTGCGGCGGAGACTGCGACGACAACGACGACACGGTCTATCCAAACGCCCCAGAAATCTGCGACGGCAAAGACAACAACTGTGACGGGGTGACTCCTGCCATTGAAGTCGATGGCGACTCCGACGGATTCCGCATTTGTGCGGGCGATTGCAACGACTCCAGCGACACCACCTACCCGAATGCCCCGGAGATTTGCGACGGCTTCGACAACGACTGCGACGAAATCGTGCCGGCCAATGAGTTGGATAGAGACAGGGATGGATGGCGCGGCTGCGATGGCGACTGCGACGACAACGACGACACTGTGCATCCAGGCCACATGGAGCTTTGCGACGGGCTGGACAACGACTGTCAGAACGGACCGATGGCCACCGAGGTGGATGCCGACAACGACGGTTGGTTGCTGTGCTCGACGCCCATCGATTGCGACGACAACGACGACACGGTCTATCCGACGGCAGAAGAGCTCTGTGACGGCAAGGACAACAACTGCAACGGCTTACCCAATGTGGATGAGGTAGACAACGACGGCGATGGACAGATGATCTGTGCGGGCGACTGCAATGACGCCGACGGTGATATCTTCTTCAATGCGCCTGAGCTCTGCGACGGCAAAGACAACGATTGCGACGACCAACTTCTTCCCACCGAACTGGACAGCGACGGTGACGAAGTTTACCTTTGCAGCGCCGTGCCGGACTGCAACGACTTCGACGAGCACAACTTCCCGGGCAATTCAGAAATCTGCGATGGGGCAGACAACGACTGCTCGGGCGCGCCCATGGCCTCCGAATTGGACAGCGACGACGACGGGCACTATCTCTGCGATGCCCAGCCGGACTGCGACGACAACGACGACACGGTCTATCCCGGGGCCGAAGAACTCTGTGACGGCAAGGACAACGACTGCTTCGGGGGACCCTTGGCCGACGAAGTGGACGTCGATGGCGACAACTACATGGTCTGTGAAGGTGATTGCGATGACGACAACATTACGGTCCATCCCAACACCGCCGAACTCTGTGACGGCCTGGACACCAACTGCGATACGGTGATTCCGCCCAACGAGGCGGACACCGACCACGACGGCGTCATGCTCTGCGACAGCCCACCGGACTGCGATGACGAAAACAATATGATGCGACCAGGCCTGGCCGAGACCTGTGACGGTCTGGACAACGACTGCCAGTTCGGCGTGGACGACGGGCTGGCCCCCATTCCATGCCCCAAGCAGCAAGGCGTCTGCGCCGGTGCCGCCCAGGTCTGCGAGGGGACAGACGGGTGGAGTGGCTGCGATTATGGTGTCTACTATGAAGTCATGGAATCAAGCTGTGATGCCCGAGACAATGACTGCGACGGCCTTGTCGACCAGGATAGCCTTGGAGAAGGCATCTGCGGCATGGGTGAACGCTGTGTGGATGGAGAAGGCTACTGTGTCCCCGGCACCTATTGTCAGTATCACTCCAGCGGAGGTGGGGAGAACCGCTGTACTTATTGGTGCAACAACTCCTCAGATCTGCCCGGCACGCCCATGGATCACGAATGCCCGGATGGCTTTGGCTGCCAAAGCTACTCCAACACGGATTCGGCGGGCTTCTGCTGGCCCTCGACCGGCACCTACGCGCTGGGGCAAGCCTGTACCTTGGATTCAGACTGCCGTTCCAATTGGTGCGATGCGGTCGATAGCGTCTGCATCGACGGCTGCTCGACGACTGTGGATTGCGCCAACAAGTCGGCCTGGTCCACGAGCTGGACCTGCCGCCTGTCGACGGTCAGCAGCCCCAACGGCGACATGGTCCATGGCGTGTGCAATGAACCGGGTTTCACCGGATGGACTGGGGACCTCTGCACACTAGACAGCGATTGCCGAGACGGATTCTGCCCATTCGGCGAATGCCTGAATCTCTGCTGCACGGAACAAGATTGTCCCTATCCCTACATCTGCGACTGGTGGACGGCCGATTACTTCGACGGCAGTCTGACCACAAGCGACTCCGGCTTTAAGGCCTGCTATGACTACAGCGGCTCTGGCCTTATTCCCGGTGCCGGACAGGTCGGCGACAGCTGTACGATCATCGAGCTTACGGACTTTTACTCCAACGACTGCGACAGTGGCCTTTGCACCGACTGGGGCAACGGCAACGAATGCTTCCGTTTCTGTTGCGTAAACGCTGATTGCCCGGGTGGATACACCTGTGATTTCGCTTTTAACTTTGGCCCGTTTGGTACAGGCCTTCTGCGCGCCTGCGTACCTGAGTGATCCAAGGAGAGCATCCATGCTGGACAAAATCTTTCGACTGAATCATGACTCTTTTCGCATCGAAGGGGAGGGGGTGATCATTTACACCGACCCCTACCACCTGGAAGGCGATCTGCCCAAGGCGGACCTGGTGCTTATCAGCCATGACCATTACGATCACCTGTCGCCGGAAGACCTGCAAAAGTTGGCCAAGGATGACACGGTCTACGTGGGTATTGCTGCCTGCAAGGCCGAGTTGGACAAGCTGCCGGGATCGGTGCGGATCGTGAAGCCCGGCGATGAGATCGAGGCGAAGGGAGTTCGCATTGAGGCCGTGCCGGCCTACAACACCAACAAGGATTTCCATCCCAAAGACGCAGGGCACGTTGGTTACATTTTCAGCGTCGGCGGCAAGCGCATTTATTTTGCCGGCGATACGGACTTCATTCCCGAGATGAAGGATTTTCAAGCCGACATCGCCTTGCTACCGGTCAGCGGCACCTATGTCATGACCGCTGAGGAGGCCGTAGAAGCCGCGGCAGCTATTGGGGCAGGGGTCAGCATTCCCATGCACTATGGCGATATCGTAGGCGATGAAAATGACGCCAAGACCTTCGCTGAAAAGCACCCAGGCAAGACGCTTATCAAGTAGAACCGATCCTCAAAAGGCCCAAAACTTGACATGTGTGCCCATGTGGGATATTCTACCACCATGACCTACAGGAGGGCACCATGCAAGAAAACAAATTTGAAAAACGTATCGATGACCGAAAACCCGTCGACATCCTGCTGAATAAGTACATGGCTGATGAACCCTACACGGTTCGGGCGGCCGACATTTCGACCAACGGAATGTACTTGCACAAGTTGATTGAGCCAGGTCTCGAAGAAGGCAGCATGGTCAGCCTGGAATTCCAATTGCCCAACTCCAATGAAGTCATCTGGGCAAGGGGAACAGTCATGCGTGAAAGTAAGCGCTGGGGATGCGACGGAGTAGGCATCTGGTTCACCATCGTGCCCCAGACCTATCGCAAACAAATCGAAGACTTTGTAATGGCTGCCTAGGCCATTTCAAGCATCTTTGGGCCACCGAAAGGCCCAAAACAGGGCAAAGACCAGCAGCAACCACTGCAGCACCCCCATGGCAATGAAATACCCCTTTGAGCCCATAATTTTGTCATTTCCAAGTGCTTCAAGCCCATCCGCATCATCTTTTCGATGATTTCCTAACTTGTTTCCAGCATTCTTCCATGGACTTACAGAGAACCATCCATCAACAATCTTGCCGATTTCAATAAGTGCCACCCTTTTCTCGGTCTCGACAATATCCTCTTCCAGTTTGATGGCAAACCACCTGCCTCGCAACTCATCCCCGTCCTCCAGCCTTGTCAAATCTAAGCCAATTCGCTGTTCCCCCTCTCTAATGCGAATCTCAATTTTTCCAGGCCTCACATCCATTTTTTCCAGGTGCCACCCACTTGGCAGGTGCTTTTCAAGCTCTCCTTCGAGAATGCGTTCCCCCAATCGATTACCCACCTCAGGCGGCAATACTTGGTTTTGAGCAAGCACCAGGCGAGGCTGCCCCAACAGCACCATGATGCCAGCAATCCACAAGAAAACCATGCCTCGAAAGAACTTCACTTCTTGCCATCCAGGATTATGATATTTCTGAGTTTTCCATAGTCATCATCAGAGAGCTCAGCAACCCAGGGGGGGAACCCTTGATAGGCATGGCGGGGGCAGGTTTGACTGCCCAGACTAAAGTTCAAAACCAAGATGCCTCCCGATCCTGCGGGAAAGCGGGCCCATTCCTGATCTACATCTACCTCGCAATTTGGGCAGTTCCTTACCCCAAGCCTGGCCCGACAGGGTGCAAAATCCGGCACCCAGTAAACCATCGCTACTGAATCCTTCTGGGCAGGCCGTATTTGATACTTGATGCGCATTTCTCCCTTGGATCGAGCCGGATCGGGAAAACCCTTGATTTGGTAAGCCGCTTTGACTGAGAAATCAAAAGGAGGCTCGACCTCGAGTTCCCGACATGAAGAATTCCAACACAGCTCTGGATGAGCCCAATCCGCCCGCCTCCTTACCGGAACCAGGAACCAAGTCGGGCCTTGATCGTCCCCAGCCAAGTCATATGCCTTTGTAATGACATCTCTTTTCTCCAAAGGAACGAGGTGCCAACCGAATAGTTCGAAACCATCATGCTTCTCGCTTGACAACTTGGTGCCTGGTAGCCTGACCCAGGGTTCCCAAATTTGATGGACTCCAGCTCCCCGCAACTTGACCATCATCTCCTTGGGGCTCCATCCTAGTTTTTTGATGGTTTTTTTGTAGAGGTCATCCTGGGCACGAACGGTCACCATGGTGTTCTCACAGCGGCCAGCCTCCGGCCAGATTGCCATAGCCAAAGCGAGCATGACGAGACTACCCAAAACAAACTCATTCTTTCCGAGTAGGTTCCCAAGTCGGGCCAAGCCCAAACGACCCGAGTCGAGAAGGCGTCCCCATGCCCAAGCCAGAGACAAGGCCACCGCCGGCATGACCGGTAAGAGGTAGCGGTCCGTGGGGGTCAAAGCGAACAAGCTTTGCCCGAGGCCAAACAGACCCAATCCCGTTACCAGAACCGCAAGCCCTATCCATCCCGGAAAACGCTTACTCGAAGGAGAGAAACGGAGCCCTGCAATGAGGGTCGCCAGGGCAATCAGGCCCAGGACAAATGGCAGGTTGAACCAAGGTGCCCCAGGAGCCGAAGGCATTCTGTTCGAATCGGGCAGCCACTGCCAACTCAGCAGGGCATCCAGGTTATGCTCCCAACCGCCAACACTGGACAGCAAGGCAACAGATGTCAACGAAGCCAGACTGACCAACAGACAGCCCCATCGAAAACGAACCGAAAGCAGCGCAGCCAGCACCATCCCCGGAACAAGAATCAGCGATACCAAGTGAATGCTCTGGCTGATCCCGATGACCGCACCCAAAAGGGTGGCGGTGAGAAACTTGGTCCGCCGCTGAGCATCACCAGGGCCAGCCAGTCGGAACATAAGCGCCAAAGCCAGTATCCCCAAGGCAAACAAGGGCCTGAAGTTCCAAAGCATGGGACGCCAGCATTCGCAGCTTTCAGCGCTGGCCAGGCCCAGCAAGCCCGCAAGCAAGGCACCTCCGGGCCCTCCCAGTCGCAAACCTGCAAGAACAAGCAGCAGCCAGCACGCGGCCTCCAGGGCCAACCAAAGGATATGGCTGCTTTCCAAATCCAGTCCCGCGACCACCATGGCGGCTCTCATCTCTTGCCAACTAGCTCCTTGGAGCAAGTGCCCAAAGGAGACCGGCGCGCCATGTAGTTCACACGAACCATATCCAGCCAAACAAGTGATGACTTGACGCTCGTCGTTGAGAGTGTCCACCCAAATCCTTGGACTTGAACCCGCCCGCAGCCAAAGCCCGAGCAAGGCACCAAGAAAGACCAAGACCATACCTAGTTTGAGAACCCACCTGCTGCGGGGTGCTTGGCTGAACATGGGCCCATGCTAGCGAATCAAGGGCTCTCTTGACAAGCTGCGCGATGCATGGGAGCTAGGACCATGGCCATGAACAACCTGACATCTATCTACGACGAGGCCTTTTTCGAAGAATGGGGGCCAGGCAATAAGGCCCTCGTAAAATCGGCTCGAATCATCGCAGAAGAACTGCATCTGCAATTGCAGCCGCAAAGCTTACTCGATTTGGGCTGTGGTTGTGGCATTCATACACACCGTTTCCAACAACTCGGGGTCAAGGTGATGGGCGTGGATGGCATTCAGCCTCCTGCTCATTTGATGTGCCCGATTCCGCTTACGATCGCCGATCTCACGGATCCCATCCCAAAAAGCCTGGGACGCTTCGATATTACGCTTTGTCTGGATGTGGGTGAACACATTCCCGAGAGCTTGCGAGATGGCTTTCTCGCCAATCTTTGCCGCTTTTCGGATCTTGTACTGCTTGGTTGCGCATCCCCAGGCCAAGGTGGACGGCATCACGTCAACGAACAACCGAAACGTTATTGGATCAAGCACATGAAGCGTTTTGGTTTTGCCTACAACCGCCCCCGCACAGGCAAACTCTGTGAGCGATTCAAAGTACTCCGTCCCCCGATGATGTGGATGTGGGAGCACATTAGCGTTTACGAGCGCATAGCTATAACAAACGATTGAACGTCAGTGGGGTTTGGGGCATTCGCACTTGGGCTCGGGCTTTTTCTCTTCGGGCTCGCCCGGTAATTTTCTGGTGCGGTAAAGCTCGCCATTTTCTTTCACGATGCGTCGATACCAACGGTCGGGCAGGGGCGGATGGGTGATCTTGCCATGCTCATCACGAACATTGCCATCCAAGAACTTCACGAAGAGCTCCTGACCCAACAAGCGCCAGCGATCTACGGTCTTTTGGGCCTGCTCGTGGGAATAGTTCGTCAAGAAAGTACGAGCTCGCTCGGGTGACTCGCGAAAAAGCCGGCGAGCCTCTTTTTCGATGGACTCTTGTCTGGCAAAGAAGCTGCCTTCTAACTTTTGTTGCTCTTTTTGGACGATGGGGATCATGTCCCTGTAACGAGTATAGGTCCAGTTGGATACCCAATTGAAAACCCAGAAAGCCGACTCCCAGGAAAAATGATGAAAATCTCCGGTGCCCACCGCATAGGCCTTTGGCGAAGAAAACAGACCACAGTACATGGGCACGTATACGGTCGAGAAGGCATCGTCCACCGAAAACCAGTGCACGCCCCCAATCGGATCCGGCAACTTGCTGCGCATCTGACTCACGAAAGAAAAACCTGTTTGTTGAGTAGAGGTAGCGCGCTCGTTCCAGTATTCGACCTTGTCCAACTTCCAATAAAGAGGCCGCCAGCGATAGGGTAGCTCAAAGGGGCCTGCACCCACTCCCTTGGTCAAGTCCATGGGTGTGCCCTCAAAGTGGTCACGCATAAAAGCCATTACGTCTTCGACCCGGAGTTTCCGGTCAGCCTTAATCCACAAGGGCAAAGGCTTGGCCTTGGGCTTGGCCTTGGGCTTGGCCTTGGGCTTGCACATTACGTAGTCGGCATTCCAGTCGCGCGAGGGTGCCGCCCGCCGAAACATGGCCCAAACCCGCGCCTCACAGATGCGCAGGGCCTTGCAGGTCATGGGGGCGTATGCGTCGGTGAAGCTGAAGTCAGCGTCGGAGCCCTTGTAAAAACCCTTTTCCTTGGCAAAACTGACCACATCCTTGGCATACAAACAGTTGCGCTTGTCGTTTCTTGGAAAAGCTCGGATGCGAGCCTGATTGGCGTGGGCTGAAATGTAGCCGTCGGGAATACGGCGGGCAACCCACACCGCGCCCTTGTTGCCCGGTCCCTTGCCGATCATCTCCATGATCCAGACCTCGTCAGGATCAGCAATGGAGAAGGACTCCCCCGAGGAATAGTAACCATGCTCGGCCACCAGGTCGGTCATGATCTGAATCGCTTCGCGGGCCGATTTTGCACGTTCCAAAGCGATGAACATCAAACTGCCGTAGTCGATGATGCCCTTGGGGTCCTGCAATTCTTCGCGACCTCCATAGGTGGTCTCACCAATAGACACCTGGTGTTCATTCATGTTGCCGACCACCGAATAGGTCTGGCGGACCTCGGGGATCTTGCCCAGGTACGTACCCGTGTCCCATTCGTAAATCTCGCGCATGGCTCCTTCGGCATGAATACGCGCTGGCGTGTGGTAGAGCTCGCCATATAGCTTATGAGAATCCGCGGCGTAACTGATCATGGTGGAGCCATCCACGGAGGCCCCCTTGGTGATCAAAAAGTTGGTGCAGGCAGAGGAGGTCGCCGGCACCAGGGTCTGGACGATTGCGAGTAGAAAAAGTGCATGGACCGACAACATGTTTTTGGTGACGAGCTTCATGTCGATGACACTCCTTGATCTGGTTGGGTCTAGGATTCTCCTTACCAGACAGCCTGGGGCAGGTGCCAGCCTTTTGGTACGTTAGGAGCCAGCGGGTGCAGGGAAGGGCGGACCGGTATCGCCAGCCAGGAGGAATTCGCCACCAGGAAGGAAGCAGCCGGGTGGGAAATCAGCCTCTTTTGAGCCAGCTTTCCAGAGATTGACCGCTCGTCGGTAGAGCACCTTGAATAGCTGGTAGGACTCCACGTGTTTGAGCCACTTGTCTTTGCTTCCGGCATGGCATTTTGGAGCGGGGCTGCGGGTGATTTTACGGGGTCGTGCATGTGGGTTCTGCCTGAAGACCCGCCTGGCCCCCATGACTCTTTTTCCTTCTTTCAGTCTTTTGATAGCAGCGGATTGTTGAATTTCTTCGATGATCTCCTGGATCTTGGCCTGGTGTTCGGCATCGCTCAAATCGGCAAACCAGGGCAGTCGACTGAGTTGAACCTCCACATGGCGTTCGAAATCTCGAACAGGTACGTTTTCACCCGAGCGGTTTGCGGTGTAGAGACCCGATCGATCCACCCAGATTCCGAGGAGAGGCTCACCGGAGGTGAGGGCTTTTGCGCAGTTCGCGCCTGGCCATTGTGAACAGCGAGCCACCAGGTTTTCCTTGACGCCATGTGCCAGCACGTAGGTCAGGCGCTCGATCATGGACTCACGATCAAGGATGGCGCTAGCGTGGTATCGACGAGACCAGAAGGGCCCGAACCAGTTATGAAGTCGACCAGCTTCCTTGGCCAAATTCGTGTTGATGAAGCACATAAAATCGGACAGGGCCTTGTGATTCGGAGCTGAGAGGATGATGTGAAAATGGTTAGAAGCAAAGGAAAAGACATAAACGCACACATCGGGCTGGCTCTTCATGGCCATACTGAGCACGCCAAGAACAAGGGCATTGAGGCGCCTGGAGGGCCGCAGCAAGAATCGTTGCTGCATACAGCGCAAAGTGACTTCGAAAAGAGTATGAGGTTCTGGCATGAATCGAAGAGGTCTCGGCATAGTGGGATTCAACAAAGCAAGAATGAAGCCAATCAAAAACAAGAAAGCCTTCCAGTACGCTCATTCGTTTATCATCCTTGAAAAACAAGAAGAAAAGGCAACCTACGAAGTGGCTGGCACCTGGGGATGATTGGCACCTGGGGATGATTTGGTGAAGTGTCCGAGATACGGACACAGGTGGCTTGTGATATGCTTTTTTACATGAGGCGTTTTGTGAAATGGGTGGCACTTGGTGGAGTGGGTTTGCTTTTGCTCGCTTGTGGCTCGGTCGGGACGGAGCCTGTACGGGAAGGCTCTCTTTCGGTGCTGACTTACAATGTGGCAGGTCTGCCGGCCGAACTGTCCAATTCTGACCCCGTCGCCAACCATCCGCAGATCAGTTCGCGGCTCAACAGTTATGATCTGGTCTTGGTGCAAGAGGATTTTGCCTATCACGATTTGCTTGCTTCCGAAGCCCGACATCCCAATCAATCCCTGCCCAAAGAAGCGGTTCGAGGGATGAACGACGGCCTGAATCGTTTCAGCCAGAGCCCATTTGGGCCCTTGCTGCGAGAGACTTGGACAGCCTGCAACGGCATCATTGACGACAGCAGCGACTGTTTGGCGGACAAGGGTTTTTCCATGGCCGTGCACAACCTGGCCCAGGGTGTCGACCTGCATGTCTACAACCTGCACCTGGACGCAGGTCGCGAGGACGCCGACTTCCGGGCACGCAGTCAACAGGTGCAGCAGCTCCTGGATGCCCTGGCCCTGCATTCGTCAAATGCAGCTCTGCTCGTCGTCGGTGATCAAAACATGAAACTGATCAATACCCCCGTCGATGACCCCAGTTTGTATGCACGCCTCATTGAAGAAGGTGGCTTGTCGGATGCATGCACGGAGGTCGACTGCGGAGATCCTCGATATGACCGCATCATGATGCGTTCATCAGAAAAATTGCTGCTGACTGTCCAGTCATGGTCGCTACCAGGAGAATTTATCGACTCGGACGGGGAGGATTTAAGCGACCATGAACCGGTACACGTGGGATTGGATTGGCTTGCCCGTTGAGGTTCACGCCCCCTCAAGACAATCAACTAACGAAAAGGGTGGCACCTAGTTAGGGGGTCTGCCGCATTCCTCGTCATCACCCGCACAGATGGCACCCATGCCCACCAGAGACCAGCCCGCATCCGTCTCTTCGACCCGTCCCACCGCGCTGATCTGCCGCCCCCGCAAATCTGCCCAACGCGACATGGGTACCGGGTCCCGGGTAAGTAGCGAAGCATCTTCCAATTCGATCTCCGCCCGCCCCCAAAAACTCTCGTTCGGTTTTTCCTCGAGAAGAGCCAGGTTTCCGACCACCCGGGCCCAAAGATTTCGTCTGAGAGCTAGCCCCTCGGCATCCACCACCCGAGGAGGTGCCGGCAGGCTATCAGGCACAGGATTGAGCGCCTTTTCTCCAGGGGCCAGTTCCAATTGGCTCACCTCCAGAATCTGTGGCGCCTCCACCTGCTGCACATGCTCGTCTTGGCCCGAATCCAAGCCAGCACGCCCCGTCAAATGAACCCTGCGGTCGATGAAGCCAAACTCCGAAGGGATGGGTCGATAAGCCCGAAGAAGTCTCGTCCCGTCGTCGAGCACAATCACCACCGGCTGAAGGCGCTTGGACCCCGCCACTGGGCAAACATCGTAGCGTCCCTCAATTCGAGCCATCACTCCCGCATGCTCTCTCAACTGCTCAAGGCTTGAGATTTTCGGCAAATCCTCCACAGAGTCGCCGGTCATAACTGTCCCCAATCTTCCACCGGACTGACCCACCATATTCCCAGGCCCGCAAGACAGGAATCACAACCCTGCAAGCGGAACATGACCTTCTCTATCGCCTCGTCGGCCAGAATCAAATCCACCCTCACCCGGGGTACATATCCCATGACTCGATCCCGGTTGGTTTCGAAGGGGTTTCGTTCCGTGTCGCTGGAGCGACCCTCGCCCTGGATGAAGGTATATCCGGTGACTTCCGGCATTTGTCGGAACATGTCGATGAGCTCTTGCTTGACAGACTCGTGAAGAATAAGAGTCAGGCATTTCATGTCAAGCTCCCAGTTTCTTGGCCAGCTTGGGCCGTGCCCTCTCCTCCACCCATACATAGATTGTGGGCAGGAGCACCAAGGTCAAGAGCGTCGATGTAAAAACACCACCCACGACCACCGCGGCAAGCGGTTGTTGGATTTCGCTTCCCGGCCCCGTGGCCAAGAGGATGGGCACCAGGCCCAACATGGTCAGCAAGGAAGTCATCAGCACCGGCCGCAAGCGTCGGGCAGATCCCTCCAACACGGCCTGCTCTATACTCATGCCTTTTTGCCGGAGTTGGTTGAAGTAAGTCAACAAGACCACGCCGTTCGAAACAGCAATGCCCAGCAAAGCGATGAACCCCAAAGAAGCCGGTACCGACAAGTACAGCCCAGTCGCAGCCAACACCACCACCCCCCCGATGAGGGCAAAGGGTATGTTCAGAACGATGATCGTGGCCTGACGCAGTGAGTGGAAAGTCAGAAAAAGCAGCAGAAAAATGATCGCGATGGCTACTGGAATCACGAGGAGCAGGTGATCAGAGGCCCGCTGCTGATTCTCAAATTGACCCCCGAAACGCACAAAGTAGCCTGCAGGAAACTTTACTTTCTCATGGATCAAAAGACGCACTTCATCAACGAACCCCACCACATCGCGGCCCAGCACATTGGCCTGGATCACCACCTGTCGCTTCCCGTTTTCGCGCTTGATCTGGACCGGCCCGTCCACCTCCTCAACCAAGGCCAGGTCCCCCAAACGCATCATAGCGCCCTTGGCGGTGCGCAGCATAATGTCCTCTATTGCCTTTTTGGAATTGCGCACATGCTCTGGATAACGCAGCACGACAGGAATACGACGGTTACCCTCGATGACTTCGGTGACCTGTTGGCCGCCGATGGCGGAAGCCACCAAATCGTTGATATCATCCGCGGAGACGCCAGCCCGGCTCATGGCCTCGGGCCGCATGCTGATGGTCAGGTAATTCTGACCAGTCAATGGCGTTCGGAAGATGTCGACCGCCCCGGGTACCTGGCGCAGCAAGCCTTCGATGGCCTGAGCTTTTTCGTCCAGTACCTCAAGGGAATCACCCTGCAACTTGATGGCCACGGCTGAACGGACGCCGGTGATCATCTCGCTGACCCGCATGTCGATGGGTTGGGTAAAACCATGATTCACCCCGGGAAAAGAATCGAGTACCTTGCGCATTTTCTCCAGCAAAGCTTCGACGCTCTCTGCCTCCCATTCTTCCCGAGGCTTGGTGACCACAAAACAGTCCGCCTCGTTCAAGCCCATCGGGTCCAAGCGCAATTCATCGGCCCCCACCCGGGCCACCACCCCGATGATCTCGGGGATCTCCATCAACTTCTTCTCCATGGCGTTGTCGATGGCCATGGAGCGGGCCAAGGAAATGGTGGGTAGTTTTTCTGTCTGCACCACGATGGTGCCCTCGTCCAAGTAAGGCAGGAACTCCTTGCCGATGAATGGAAACAGAGCCCCCGCACCAGCCAGCAAAAGCAAGGCGATGCCCAGCGCCCAGATTCTCCGCCGGATGGCCCAGCGGACCACCGGTCGATATACCCTGAGCAGAGCGCCCTGCAAGCGACTCTTGCGCCCAGCTCCACCCCTCATCAACAAACTCGCCAGGGCCGGGATCACTGTAAAGCTGAGAATTAGAGAGGTAATCAGGGCAAAAATAATGGTCAGCGCCAATGGAGCAAAAAGCTTGCCCTCCAGTCCGGTCAGACTGGCGATGGGCGCCAAGGACACGATGATGATAACCACCCCGGACAGGATGGGCCCACCTACTTCGCTGGCCGCCCGGTAGACCATGTTCAGTCGATTGACCCCGGGTTCAGCTTCCGAAAGCTGACTGTGGATGTTCTCCACCATGACCACGGACGAGTCCACCAGGATGCCGATGGCAATAGCCAGCCCCCCCAAAGACATCAGATTGGCCGTGATGCCGAACTGTCGCATGATGATGAAGGTGCCCAGCACCGTCAAAGGCAACACCGTGCCCACCGTGATAGCGGAGCGCAGGTTACCCAAGAACAACAAAAGCACGATTAGCACCAGGAACACCGCCTGGCCCAATGCTCCTTCGACCGTGCCCACGGCCTTCTCCACCAGGGTGGTTCGGTCATAGAAGGGCACGATGCGCACGCCCTTGGGCAGGCTCTTTTCGATCTCGGCCAAAGCCTTTTTCACGCCCTCGACGGTTCTGCGGCCGTTGGCGCCGCGGCGGTTGAGCACCAGGCCCTGTACCGCCTCTCCCTCGCCATTGGCGGTCACGCCTCCATAGCTGGTCATGGCACCTTCTCGCACTTCGGCAAGGTCAGCCACATGGATGGGCACACCTTCCCGCACCGCTACCGTGATCCCCTGAATGTCTGCCAGGTTGCGGATTTGGCCGACGGTGCGCACCACAAAGACTTCATCCTGCACAACGAAGCGATCTCCACCGGCATTGCGATTGTTGCGTTTCAAGGCTTGCGCCAAGTCATCGAGAGACAGGTCGAAGGATTTGAGTTTCCCAGGCTTTGCCAGAATGTGAAAAGAACGTACCTCACCGCCCAAAGCGTTGACATCGGCTACGCCATCGACCCCAAGCAACCGCGGCCGAATGATCCAATCCAACACAGACCTGAGCTCGCGCACCGAGTAGCCATCGCCTTCCACCAGGAACATGTAAACATCGCTCAAGGGCATGGTGATGGGTGCCAGGCCTCCCTCTACGCCATCAGGCAGGCCCGCCAGCACCTGGTTGATGCGTTCGGTCACCTGCTGGCGCGCCCAGTAAATGTCCGTGCCGGCTTCGAAGTCGATGGTGATGATCGTCAGGGCATACTTGGTCAAAGAACGCAGCACGGTCTGTCTGGGGATGCCGCGCACCTCGATCTCGATGGGGTGTGTTATGCGCTGCTCCACCTCCACCGGACCCATGCCAGAGGCGTTGACGATGACCTGAACCTGGGGCGAGGAAATGTCCGGGAATGCATCAATGGGCAACTCACGGTAGGTCCAAATCCCCATCCCAACCAGAACCACGGCCAGAAGCACGGTCATGAGCCGCTGAGTCAGCGAAAAACGAATGATGGTGTTTAGCACGGTCTTTTCCTTCGGGCCTATTTGTTAAGCCATTCAGCCTTGAGACTCAGACTGTTCTTGCCAACCACTCGATCCCCCGCGGCCAGGCCCTTTTTCACCTGTATGCTGGTCTCATCCCGTGCGCCCAAATCTACGGCCCGGACCTCAAAACGCCCTTGGCCTAACTCGACAAAGATCGAACTGCGGCCCTCCAGTTCATGCACGGCACTGGCCGGTACGGTCACCGGTGCCTTCAGCGCCTGGCTTGGAAAATCCAGCCGGGCACACATGCCGGGCCTCCAGGCCCCCTTGCCAT
>JAFCZJ010000091.1 GCA_019314375.1 Deltaproteobacteria bacterium
CGCACATCGGCGTACCAGGTGTAACTCGCGCCGGCGCTGCCCACGGCCTCCAGGGTCACTGAGTCGTTGGAGCGACTGACCTGAATGCGGGCCTTTGGCCGATCACCCGAGCCCGGGTCCACCACCACAACCTCGGTCATGACTGATTCGCTTGACCCATCAACATCGCTGACGGTCAAAGCAAAGCGGTAGGTCCCCAGATCGGGTGGCGCAAAGCCCATCAAGGCCTGGGTGGCAGGCGGCTCCCCCGCCGTTTCGAAATCGCAGTCCCATCCGCAAGAATAGCCATCCCATGGGGTGACCGGTTGAGCCAAAAGGCTGACGGGCGTGCCGGCCTCTTGGGTCCAGCTGTAGCCGGTGATCGCAAGACCGTCCGGATCCTGGCTCCAGGTGCCATCCAAAACAACCCACTGGCCCGGCACGGCGAACTGGGTGGGCCCGGCGTCGGCCACCGGCACCAAGCCCTCGGCGTTGACGGTGAACATGCCCTGCAACTCGGCCGAGCGATGACCCTCAAGGTCCGCCGCGCTCATCCACCAGTGATGATTGCCTTCAGATAAATCAGTCAAAATCGCTGAGATGGTGTTGCTGACTGGGTCAAATTCAGTCCTGCGGGCCTGCCCGTCCACGACCAGGCAGATGCCGGCCTCGTCCAGGCCTGCCCCAGCTTCGCCATCCGTGTAGTCGGCCAAAAAGTCCACCGTCGCGGTGGCGAAGACCTGGCCGTAGCTCGGCTGAGTCAAGTCCAGATTGGGGGTACAGGGGTTGTCGTGCAGACGCACGCTGTTGCCAAAAATGGGTTCGGGATCACCGGCTGCCGGGTCGCCGTACCAATCGCTATCATTGACCACGAACTTGTACTCGTAGCGGCCTTCTTTTAGGCGCACCGCAGTCGAAAAATTGCCGCTCCCATCGCCCTGCAAGGGAATGGCCCCATCCAACCAGCCGGTGAACTCACCAGCCAGCTTCACCGAATCGCCTGAGTTGCCTGTGGAGAAAACAAACTGTGCCATGGCCACGTCACAATTATTTTGACGAGGGCAATCCCCTTCAATGGCTGCAAGATACGTAAAACCCGCGGCCAACTCTGCGAACTGACCGTCCGGATTGGTCACTCGAACAGCCACCGCCCCCGGCGAGCCTGGCGGGCTCACCACCTGAATAAGCGAAGACGATAGAACCTGAACGTCACCGGCCACCACGGCACCGAAGCGCAGACTGGCACCATCCGCGAAGTTGCTTCCACTTACCTGTACGAGACTACCCCCCTCGGCCGGCCCCTGAGCCGGATCGATCCCGATCAAGCTTGGTGCCGACAGAAGGTCGGCTCCGACATCGCCCCCATCGTCCACCGAGCCATCGCTGTCTGCATCAATGCCCGCGTCGATGCCGGTCGAACCGCCACCACAGGCTAAAAGAGTCAAACTCAAGAACAAACAGAAAAGCAAGCCAACGCTGCGTCTCATCAGGCCCTCACAGTCCCTCCCGCTAGACTGTTTCTACCATACTCCGAGGGGCCCTTGCCAATCGCTTATGGCTTTCTCAACGGCCTGCGCCGTCCATGTCGTCCACTTCCCAGTTGTTCATGGACAGAAGCAGGCCTTCGATTTCGCCTTCGATCTGAGCGTCGGTGAAGTGGCGGCCCTCGATGGCGCCCGAAGGGCAGGATGCGACGCAGGTGCCGCAGCCGCGACACATGGTTTCGTCCACCGAGGCGCGACCTTTTTCTTCGTCAAACTTCACCGCGTCGTAGGGACAGACATTCATGCAAGTGCGGCAGCCCGAGCAAAGCTCGTCGCGCACGGTTGCGGCGATGGACTCCAAGAGCACTCGGCCTTGAGACAGGGAGGTCATGGCACCGGCCGCAGCGGCGGAGGCTTGGACCACGGTGTGGGGGATGTCCTTGGGACCGGCGCAAGTGCCCGCGATGAAGACGGAGTGATTGGGCGTGCCCACCGGGTTGAGCTTGGGGTGCTGCTCGATGAAGAAACCACCAGAGTTGCGGGACACGCCGAAAAGGCGACCCACTTCATCTGAATCCTTGCGCGAAGCCAGCCCGTTGGACAGCATGACCATGTCAAAGGGAATGCGCCGCACCACGCCGGCCAGGGTGTCTTCGACTTGCACCACCAGCTTGCCTTCTTCACTGGGATGCCTCGCCTGATCGGTTACCTCGGCCACCTTGCCGCGAACGAACCGCACGCCTTCTTCCAGCAAGCGATGATAAAAGTCCTCGTAGTTCTTCCCCACGGCGCGCATGTCGATGTAGAAATTGTAGACTTCGGCATCCGTGTGCTCTTTGACCAGGTGGGCGAACTTCAAAGAGTACATGCAGCAAACCTGGGAACAGTGGGGCAGGTGCTTCTTGTCCCGTGAACCCACGCAGTGGATGATGCCCACCCGCTTCGGCTTGCGACCATCGGCGCATTTGATCACGCCCTGGCTGAAGCCGCCGGCGTTGACCATGCGCTCGAAATCCAGCGCCGAGTATACATCCGGGTACTTGCCGTAGCCGTATCGCGGCATGGCCTTGGCGTCGAACATCTCATGGCCGGTGGCTAAGATGACCGCGCCGACTTCAATTTCATCGATGCGGTCTTTTTGCTCGAAGTCGATGGCGTCCATCTTGCAGACCTTCTCGCAGATGCGACACTTGCCCTTCTTGAAATAGAGACAGTTCTCGGCGTCGATGACGGGCTTGTTGGGCACCGCCTGGGGGAAAAGCGTATAGATGGCGCGTCGCTTGCCACGGCCTTGCTCGAATTCGTCATCTACCCGACTGGGGCATTTCTCCTGACAAAGGCCGCAACCGTTGCACTTGTCGTGATCCACGTAGTTGGCGTGGCGGCGTACCTGTACCTTCAGGTTGCCGATGTAGCCACCCACGTCGATGACTTCTGAGTTGGTCATCAAGGTAATATTGGGGTGCTGCCCTACGCTGACCATCTTGGGCGTCAGAATACAAGCCGAGCAGTCCAGGGTCGGAAAAGTCTTGTCCAACATGGCCATGTGACCACCGATGGACTGCTTGCGCTCAACCAGGACGACCTTATGCCCTGCGTCGGCGCATTGCATGGCGGCCTGGATGCCGGCGATGCCGCCGCCCACCACCAGCACATCGTGGTTGACCGCAACCTCACGCTCGTTCAGCGGCTTCAGAAAGCGACTTTTGCCGACCGCGCCTGCCACCAAAGACTTGGCTTTTTCCGTGGCCTCCACTTTGTCCTCGGTGACCCAAGAACATTGCTCGCGCAAATTCGCCATTTGCATCAGGTAATGGTTCAAGCCCGCCCGCGAGCATGCCTTGCGGAAGGTGCCTTCATGCATCAGCGGCGAGCAAGAGGCCACCACGATGCGATTCAACTGATGATCACGGATGTCGTTTTGGATCAGCTCCTGACCCGGCTCTGAGCACATGAAAATGTAGTCGCGCGAAATGGTCACGCCGGGCAGAGATTTGGCGAACTCAGCCACGGCTTGGACATCAACCTTGCCTGCGATATTGGAGCCGCAATGACAAACGTAAACGCCGATTCGAACCGTCATGACCTTACTCCTTCCTCAGACCGCCGCCGCTTGACCGCCGGCGGCAATGCGTTCGTTGATTTGGCGCAGGCAAGCCTTGGGCGCCATGGCCCGATTGATGCCCAGGGCCTTGAACTCCTTGCCCATGGCCATGCCGATGAGCTGAGTCACGGTGACGATGGGCAACCGCAACTTGTCACCCAATAATTTGCGGGACTTGCGCATGTAGTTTTCCATGGTGACCTGACAGAGGTTACAGGGCGTAACCACCAAATCGGCCTCGGCATAGGCGATGCCCTTGAGGATCTCAGCCCCCATGGCCTGGCCCACCGACGGTCGGGTGGCCACCAGGGTCCCGCCGCAGCATGCGGTGCGCTGCGCGAAAGGCGCAACTGTTGCGCCGGTGGCCTCAATGATCTTCTCCATGCTCTCGGGATCATCGGGCTCATCTCCAGCCAGCGAGTAGGGGCGCACAACCTGGCAACCGTAATAAGGCGCTACCTTGAGGCCGGCCAAAGGTTTCGACGTCCGCTCCTTAATTAACTCGATACCCACCTCGCTGACCAGCACCTCCAGGAGATGGCGAATTTTGACCGTGCCCTTGTAGCTGTACCCACCAGCAGCCAAGGCCTCGTGCACCTTGGTCGCCAAGTCATCGCCGGCCGCCAGGACCTCGTTCACCTTGGCCATGGACAAAAAGCAGGACGGACAGGGCGTGACCAAATCCAAATCCTGCCCCTCCGCCAGTGCCAAATTTCGGGCCGCCAGGCTCAAAGCCAAAACCTTGTTCACCGACAGGGTGGTTGTGGTACCGCAGCAATTCCAGTCGGGCAACTCCTCCAGCTCGATACCCAGTTCGGGGCAGATGGCCAGCAGGGACTCTTCGTAACCGCGGGCCGTTGCCTTCTGCGAGCAGCCAGGATAGTAGAGAAATTTCATAACTTAGACCCCTTCCGCCCCTTCGAGTTCGACGGCCCGGTCCACCATCTTTCGAAAGTTATCCAGGTCCTCTATCTTGTGGGCGAACAAGGGCATGCGGCCCTTACCGATCATGCGCATGCCGAAAACGCTCTGCTTCATCATGGCCACCGGATGGTGAAACATCATGTAGTTCATCAGCAGGCCCATTTCGTGACTGCGCCCGTTTTTGCTTACGCTCTCGACAAAAAGCTTCGCGAAGCGGTGGGCGTCTGTGTCATCCGGTTTCACGTCCTCTCGGATGGCCCGCCGCTTTATTGCGTACATGATTTCGGTGATCTTGATATCCGATGGACACTTCACTGTGCATCGATAGCAGCTCGAACAAACCCAGGGAGTACTGGAACGCAGCACCTCGTCCTTCATGCCTGCGCGGATCATGGCAAAAATGCGCCGCGGCGAGTGGTCCAACGTGGGCGTCACCGGGCACATGCCCGAGCAGTTGCCACACTGGATGCACTCCCTCAAATGCTTACCTTCGGGCAAGGCCGCGAGTTCATCCAGGAACTCAGGGGATAAATCCGCTTCGAACAAGACTTGGGCTTCCATTTTCGCCTCCAGGCACTATGCGGACACCATCTCGTCCAGAATCATCGAAGCCCATGGCTTCGGGGCCTGCCGCGGGCTGTACCGTAAAGGTAGTCACCTTCTGGCCGGCTTCGCCGGCGGCCTCCACCACCTCGCTTGCCTCCTTGCGGCTCAGCGCCCCAGGCAAACCACCCATGTCCCGAACTTCCACCACCAGAATGCGGTCGGCGTCTCCGGCCACCTGCCGGATCTCCATGGGGTTCAAACCGTCCCGCCCCAGGGTAACGCGCACCGGATAAGCGCCCTCCAGGGCTCGACTGACCAACTCACGGCCAAGACCAGAAGACTCCGAAAGAAAACCAGCAGAGGCCATCAAGGTGACGGTCTCACCCTGTCGGTTGATGACGCGGATGCGCCGAATCCAACTGGGCATACCGGCGGCCTCGTGCTTGCTTGCCGTGCCGCGCTCAGCAGGCCGAAAGGCGGCATGCAGAATGTCGATGACCTCACCGTCGGCGAAAGGCTCCACCGCGTAATAAAAGATCTTGTTGGCCCGATAATCTTTCTCCCATGAAGCCTCCGGGCTGGCGGCCACGACGACCTTGGCTGTAGGCTTCATGGCATTCAGTTTCTTGACCACCTCGGGGCCCTTGTCGGCCAAACTCTGCCCATCGAGCACAACAACAGGCTTTGCAAGCGCTTTGGTGATTTCCAGGGTGTCGGCTACCGTATGAGCCACATACACCTTGCAACCCAGGAGGCTCATGGCCCGGGCCTGCTCTGCCGCGCGCCCCGCATCGGCGTTGCTCAGCACCACCTCGCGGGGGTCGACATCCTTCAGGTCAGCGGCCAGACGACTCGGCATGAGCCGAGCAACCCAGCCCTTGCGGCAGGGATCGGTCCAGGCGAGTTCAGGCTTGGCCATCAAGGCATCGTTGATCTCCATGATGTCGCCGGAGACCGGCGCGGGCACCACGTGGGTCGTTCCGTCATCCAACTTGAAAGCCACCAGCGGCAAGCCGTGCTGAACCTTGTCACCCGGTTTCGGCATGCGCAAAGATTTAACCTTGGCACCCATTTCAGGGCTGATGAAGCCGCCCACGCGTACGCTGCCGTCTTCGCCAACCTGCACCCAGCTGTCGTCGAGGAAAAGAACGTCCTCAGTCAAGGCACCATAGGAAGTCGACGCCTTGTCGGCCACGGCCACATCGGGCTGCACTACCGGTGCGGGTGCCGCCACCGTGGTTTGAACCGAGAGGAGGCGACTGACGGCCTCGGTGATCTCTTTTGGCGAAAAGGGCTTGGGGATGTAGTCGATGGCACCCAGGCGCATGGCCTGTGCCGCGGTGGGTACGCTGGAGTATCCGGTGATCATAATGACCGGCACGTCCGGGCGTGTCTCCCGAAATTTCTCAAGGAATTCCAAACCGTCCATTTTGGGCATCTTGATGTCCAACAGGATGGCGTCGTAAGAATTGCTTGTGGCCTTGCTTAGGCCCTCGGTGGAATCCGTACTGGACTCGACCTTGTATCCCTGGCCCTCGAAAATCCGCCTGCAACTTTTGCAAACCACTTCTTCGTCGTCCACCACGAGCAGTCGGGGTTCGGTCCTCATGAAATGCTCCTTTCTACTTTCAAAGCCCTCTCAACCAGAGGGCGTGTCGTCGTTTCTACCCGAGAGAAAAGCAAGGCCTGTGCCAATTCCAACCCCAAACCGAAAACACAGGATCTATTCTTACAATTCAAGAACTTAGAGAAACAGCGACACATCTATACTAAGTGGGTGGCACCCAGGAATCGTCCGGTGGATACTGACAGACAACTGCACTAAGAGGGAGGCAATTCAAACATAACACAGGCGGAACAGGCACTTATCCAAGTGTACGATCAAGAGATACAGCGTACGATGGAACTATTCCCCCACTTCAGTACTGCTCAAACCATACTTTCTCATCAAGCTGTGGAACTGGGTGCGCTGCATGCCCACTTCTTCGGCGGCTCGGCTCACGTTGCCGTCGGCACGAGTCAGTGCCTCCATCAAAAAGCGCCGCTCCAACTCCTCCACGGCGGCGTCTCGCAAGCGCCGTTTCAAATCCTTGAAAGAATCCCAGTCTTCGGGGAGTTTCCGAACATGAACCCGAGGAGGGGCCTGCCTGAGTTCCGGCGGCAGATGCTGGGCATCGATGCGCTCGGCGTCGCAAAGAATCGCCATGCGCTCGACGATGTTTTTCAGCTCCCGCACGTTGCCGGGCCAGGCATAGTCCTCGAGCAATTGCAGGGCCTCCGGGGTGAAGCCCTGTACATCGACCTTGTTGGTCTTGCGAAAGCGCTCAAAGAAAACCATGGCGAGGCGATGCACATCGCCGGCTCGCTCCCTCAAGGGCGGCAGATCGATCGGCACCACGTTCAGGCGGTAGAACAAATCCTCGCGAAACTCGCCATTCTTTACCATTTCACCCAGGTCCCGATTGGAAGCCACGATCAAACGGATGTCCACGTCCCGCTCCTGGGTATCCCCCACTCGCTTGACCTTGCGGGACTCCAAGACACGCAAAAGCTTGCCCTGGGTCTCTAAGCTGATGTTGCTGACCTCGTCTAAAAAAAGCGACCCGCCGTTGGCCGCTTCAAAGAGGCCCTGCTTGCTCGCGATGGCGCCGGTGAAAGAGCCCTTCACGTGACCGAAAAGTTCGCTCTCCAGAAGCGAAGCCGCCAACGAACTGCAGTCGCATGCCAAAAATGGCTGGTCGGCTCGCTTGCTCAAGTTATGCACCGCCAGAGCCACCATCTCCTTGCCCGTGCCGCTTTCCCCTGTAATGAGCACCGTGCCCTGAGTGGGTGCCACCCTCTTTAACATGGCAAAGACCCGTTCCATAGACCGGCTTTCGCCGATGATGCCCTCGAAACCCTGCCGTTCGTCCAGCTCTCTTCTCAATTCGGCGTTTTCCCGTAAGAGGCGATAGCGCTCAAGCACCCTGTCTATGGCAAGATTCAGTTCATCCGGAGAAAAGGGCTTGGACACATAGTCGGCAGCCCCCAACTTCATGGCGGAGACCGCCGTCTGCACCGTGGCATACCCCGTGATGATAACGACCTCACTGGTTACGCCGGCTGCCCGCAAGCGCTTAAAGACCTCCAGGCCACCCAACTCGGGCATGACCAGGTCCAAAAGCACCAAGTCGTAATCGCCGGTCAAGGCCTTGTCCAAACCCAGGATCGGGTCTTGGCAGGTCTCGACGCAATGACCACTTTTCGACAAAATTCGCGAGCAACTCAGGCAAACCACAGGCTCATCATCGATGACCAGAATGCGCTGCCCGGTACTGCAGATCTTTGTTTTGTCTTTTTCGCTCATCCCTCATCCCTTCCAGGGTGAAAGCGCTCGCCTGGAGGCACCGAGGCGGTGGCTCCAGGTGTGTCGACGTTCAATTGGCAGACCCCATCGACGCAGATGGGCAAAAGCACCGTGAACGTGGCACCATCTTGTTCCACGCTCTCTACTTTCAGTTCGCCCCGGTGCTGCTGAATGATGCCATAGCTGACGCTCAGGCCCAGCCCCGTCCCTTTGCCCACCGGCTTGGTGGTAAAAAAAGGCTCAAAGATGGATTTGATGTGCTCCGCTCTAATGCCACAGCCCGTATCGCCGAACTCGATGCACACCATGTCCGCCACCGCCCAGCTGCGGATGGTCAGTTTGCCGCCGTCTGGCATCGCCTCGCAAGCGTTGAGGGCCAAATTCAAAAACACCTGCTGCAGCTGGTTCCTGTCTGCGCAAACCTGGGGCAAGTCATCGGCGTACTCCTCGTCGATGACGATCTTATGAAAGGCCTTTTGGGAGTGCAGCAGGGCCATGGTCTGAGCCAAGACTTCGTCCACGCACAACAGCTGCATACGGGAGGGCGACTCCCGGGCGAAATCCAACAAGCCCCGGACGATTTCCCGCACCCGAGTGGTCTCATTCACGATGACATCCAGGTCTTCTATGTCCTGGGGCTCCATGTTCTCTTTGTCTTTCAAGAGATGGGCAAATGTCAGCACGCCGGTCAGGGGATTGTTGATCTCATGAGCGATGCCGGCGGCCAAACGCCCGATGCTTGCCAGCTTCTCGCTTTGCCCGATCTGCTGCCGGGTGGCCTGCTCCAGTTTCTCCTGCCGCTCGACCACCGCGTCGGCCATCTTGTCTATCGCCTCACACAAAAGCCCCATCTCACCCGGTGGCCGAATGCCCACCCTGGCATCCATGTCGCCGTCAATGAACTTACGCGACATGGACAGGCTGCGCCCCAGCGGACGCAGGATCAGCTTGGTCACGAAGAACAACAAAACCAGCATCCCCAGCGTGGTGGCCGCCACCGTGCCCAAAAAAATCCAGATGCCGGCGGTGCGGGGCCGAACGTAGGGTTCTTCCAGCAGCCCCACATAAAGGGCGCCGATGATGCGCAAATCCGGATCGAGAATGGGCGCATAGGCCGTGATGTACCAGTCGTTGACCACAAAAGCCCGGTCGGCCCAAATGTTGCCCCGCTCCAGCACCTGGGCGAAAACCGCCTCGCTCAAGCGCGTCCCCAAAGCCCGCTCACCATCGGCGGTTCGCACGTTGGTGGAGATACGTAAATCCTTTTGAAAAATGGTGGCCGTGCCGATGTCTTTTTCGTCGAAGGTCTGATTCCGGAAAACCTCGTCGCGAATGGTGTCGACGAGTTCGGTCGAACGATTGAGCAAGACCGCGCCGTAAAGCAACCCGCGAAGAATACCGTCCGGACCCGACAAGGGAAGCGCCACGCCCTGGACCATGCCCGCCGTGTTCACTCTTTTTTCCGAAGGCCGGGCGTTGGGCGTTTCGATGAAATCGAGGCGGGCTCGCCGGGCCAAAGCCGCGCCCTCCCTCTCCAACTCCTCTCGCCCCACCATGACTGTGCCGCTGACCAACTGCCTCAATTCCAGGGCCTTTCGCACCAGCGCGTTGTCCGCCAATGAGTCACCGGACTGCTCGGGCCTTGATACCCGATGCAAAACCCGGCCATGAGCATCCAAAAGACACAAAATGTCCATGCCCCCGGTCCGTCGCAATTCGGCCAAAAAACGGCCCAGTTCCGCATGAATGTGAAAATCACCATCGGGGTCGGGCTGAAGACTCAGTCGGGCCACCTTTAGCGTCCTGCTCAGAGACTGGATGCGTTGGTGATAAATGGACCAGGCAGAGTTAAGGTCCAACCGCACCCGCGTCTGCACCTCATCATGCCAAACCCGGTCCAGATGAAAAACCGCCACGAGCGACAGGATGCTGTTGGCCACCAGAACCACTGCGATAAAGCCCATGGTCAGGCGGAAGCGGATGGTTTTCTTGCGACGCACGGCTCCGATTCGCTCCTTTCGTCGTCAATATGCCCGATCAAGTCAAAGGGGGCAAGACGACAAAGGCCAAAAAATCCTTGGTTGACAGAAGCCTTCGCCCTAAGGATGATGCGAACATGTGCGAGCAAGTCCGCATCCTGGGAATCGTTGGCAGCCCCAGAAGGCAGGGAAACAGCACCCGGCTATTAGAGGTAGCCTTACGAGCGGCCGGGATCAACGGGGCTCTCGTCCAGACCTTGGGCCTTGATGAATTGAGACTACAGGCCTGTGACGGCTGCGAGGCCTGCTCTGAAGGCCTCGCCTGTGTGAAGAACCCCGACGACGCCAGCCGCTTGCTTGCATCCCTGCATCTGGCGGATGTCTTGATCGTGGCCTGCCCTGTGTATTTTTTTGGCGTCCCCTCTCGGCTTAAATCCTTGATCGATCGCAGCCAGCCTTATTGGTGGAGGGGAGAACAAAATCGTCGGCGAGGCCTGCCCAGGCCTGTCCGCAAACCAGCCTATGCCATCGTGACAGCCGGCCGGAATCGGGCGGGCGGCTTCGACGGCGTGTTGGGCTGCTTGAAGGCTTTCTGCTTCTCCTTGGACTTCGAACTCCAAACGCCCCTGCTGCTGCCCTCGGCGGATGAGCCATCGACCATGAAGGAAGGGGGAAATGCTATGCTTCGAGCTGCCGAAATGGGGCGTATGGCGGCCGGGGGGTCCTGATACCTCTACCTGGCCCCTTTTCCACTCAGGACAGCCCAGAAAGTCCGCAACATCACGCGAAGGTCAAGACCGAAGGACCAGTTATCCACGTAATACAGATCCAGCTCCATCCATTGCTCAAAATCCAGATCGCTGCGCCCACTGACCTGCCAGAGCCCGGTAATGCCCGGCTTCATCGAAAGACGACGACGCGGCGTGCCCTCAATGCGCTGCTGCTCTTCAATCGGCAATGGGCGTGGACCCACGAGACTCATGCTCCCATTGATCACATTAAAAAGCTGCGGAATCTCGTCCAGGCTGGTCTTTCTCAAAAAGCGCCCCAATAACGTAACTCGCGGATCGCTCGCCTCCTTTACATTCACCGGAGAACCCTCAGACGGTTCCACCGCAACTGCGTTGGCCTTCATGGTCCGAAATTTCAAGATTTCGAAACGGCGCCCGTTGCGCCCGACGCGCTCCTGCCTGAACAAAACCGGCCTTCCCTGAAAGAGCAAACAAGCCAGTCCGACCAAGAAAAAGAAAGGCGATAATAATAACATGCCGAGCAGGGCCGAGACAAAATCGAAGCCAGCCTTGAAGGCCACCCCCCCCGGGTGCCTCATCTGCTTGTCGTAATAAACGAAAGGCTGTCCATCCAGCGATAAAAAACGCAGCGAAACGTCTGGTAGGTGCATCCAGTCCACGGAAAAATATGCTGCGATTCCAAACGTACTACATACATCAAGCCATCGCTGCCCGGTCTGGGGCTGATTAAAGGGAGGAAAGAACAAAACCTGATCGACGGCGTGCTCTTTCAGTATCCCCTCTAGGTCCTCGGGCGTACCCAGGAAAGGAGGAAGCAACGGCTCTCCATCTCTTTCCGTCGTGCCGTCTGCCTCCTCGGGCTGGGCAGTGGACAAACAGCCGATGATCTTCGTCGGGCAAGTCTCCCCTGAAGCCCGACGCAAAAAGCGCTCCATACTTGCGGATGGCTCCCCCACCAACAGCATCCGCGTCTGACCCTGCCCTGTCCGGTAGAGGTATCTCAACCGCGCCAGAATCAACAAACGGAAAAACAGCATGGAAAGGAGGGAAGAAAGGGCGAAGAGACCCACAAGGCTTCGGTTGATGACGATCTGACCGATAAAGAGTATGAGGCTCAGCAAGATGAGACCAATCCCGTGCTGCTTGATCAGGGCCCAAAAAATCGCAGCTCCGCTCCAAGTGCCTCCATGCATGTCGTACAAGCCGAAAAGGAAGCCAAGGCTCAGCCAAACCGGAATGACCAAATACACAAGCAAGGCATACTCATGAAATGGAGGCGGAATCTTGAAGATGCCCAACTGGGCATTCAGCATTGAGTGTAGGTGATGGGTGACAAACAAAGAGGCCACCAGCAAGAGAGTGTCCACGGTGACAATCACCAAATGCTGTCCGGACTGTTGGCCTCGATGGATCATTTGACTTTCCCCGTCATGAGGATCTCACGAAATTGCGGATGACCCGGATCACTCAGCAACCAATGTCCCTCTCGAACAACCCGCACAGCAAAATCCTTGGGCATGCCGGGCTTGAAAAAAAACACCCGCCGCCCTTGATTCAGCAAGGCCTCCACCAGCCGGCCCGTGTCACGACCACCGTTGATCCAGGGTGCCACAATCACCAAATCCCGATCAAGTTGCAAAGGGGCAAAACCCTCCTTGAAGCCCGTGTCGACCACCACAGCCGTCGGGCCATGAGGCAAGAAGGAATCCGCGACCCGGGCAATCTCCCGATTGGCCCCACGGAGTTCTTGACTGGAGGCCAAATCATCCCCCAAGTGAACCACCAAAGACCACCCCATGCACAGACCCAGCGCCGCCCATATCATACGCGGTCCAAAAGACACCCGGCGAAAAATCCAGGCCAGCAACAAGGCAGCAGCCAAAAACAGGGGCACCTTCATCAGCCAAATCTGTCGAATTGCGTCTTCCTCGCGCCAGAAGAAAAGGGCCAGACCAGCGAGGAGACCGCCAATCATGGACCCGAGACCCAGTGCGACCCCACGCATGCGAATCTCAGCGAGGCCCCAGGCCAACACGACGGCCAAAACAGGCAAAAGATCGATGAGATAACGCTGGTTGTAACAAATGCCATCCGTCCGATTCGGGCTTTGGATAGCAAAGCCAGCCAAAACGCCAGCCACCACTAGGGACATGGCCAAAATTTCCCGCCGGCGTCCAACATGCCGATCCAAGTCGGCCCTGCGCCGCCGAAAACTATTCCACCAAGCCAAACCCATGAATACCAGGGCCAGCAAAATCCAGGGCGAGGACTGGAGCCAGGCCTTCTTCAGACCACCTCCCGCTACAAGAAAGGCACCCGTGTCGGGATTGGAGGGAAGAATGCGGTCCCACCGATAATTTCCACCCGACGAAAAAGAGGGCCGAGCCGTAAAATCCACAATTCGAAACCAGAGCGTGTTGAACGCGTCCCCCGCCATGGAAACCAAGTCCCGACCAGCACCGAGGGATAAGTATTTCCCCCCCTTGCTGATCGGATTTAAGGAATCAAGGGCATAAAAATTGAGCAGGCTACTTGCCGACAAGGGGACAAGCGAGCCCAAAAAGAAAAGCCCACCGTCCAAGCATCTTTGCCTGCCCCAAATCATCAGACCCATGCCCGAAAAAAACAAGATCAGAATGTTCGGATAGCGCACCCCAACCGCCAGAGCCAAGGATAAACCCGCCGCGAAAACAAGCCAGGCCCGGCCATCCCCTCGACGCCGAGCGAGCAAAAAGAGACCCAAAGTGCAAAGAAAGGTCGAGAGAATATGCGGCCACAGGCCAAGTGCATATTCCAGGGAATAAGTCCCGAACAAGAAAACAGCCGTGGCCAGCCAAGCCACGCCCTCCTTGTCCTCCTGAAGTTTCGTCCAAAAAAACACCAAGACCAGCGTGCCGAGAAAAGCCAAAAGATTTAGAAAAAATAAGCCCCTGATTCCAAACAGAAAAAAAGGAGCAGCCACAATGGAATAAAGCGGAGGAACCCGCGTGGTCCTCAGATCGGGCGGCCGCGAAAGCGGATCGGGATCGAAATGCGCAAGCTCCAAGGATGCCGACAGTCCCTGGTATTCTGGCACATGTAAACGCCCCTGGCTCAGAGTCCTGACGGCAGTGAAATGATGACTCTCATCCACCGTAAAAAAACCCGGCTCAAACAAAAAAACCGAAATCGCCCCCAAGACGAGCAAGGCCACGACCAACACGATCCATCGCGGTGCTTTTTTTGTCGCCGAGATCATCTGTCGCGATTTCCTTCGCATAAAGCAATGCCCAACATACCAGATGTCATCCACCTCTTTATGTTGTTTTCCCTGCACTTTTCCCGTTCTCGCCCAGCGGTTCTCGACCACTCCGCAGCCGGGCGACAACCCACAAGGAGGTACCGCACATCAAGAGGGCTGGCACCAACTGGACAAACCAACCCAAGCATCTCTCCACTGACGAAATACGCCCGCTTGGTCGACCTTTCTTGCACAATCCTCGTATGGAACGAATCAGGCTACCGGGATGTGCCGAAGACCCCATCTGCTCAATCGCAAACCCCTCCGATTCCAGCATGACGGAGAGACTCTGGGGTTCAAAATGATACAGGTGCCTTGGCACCTCCAAACCTTGCCATCTCGGCCCAAACACATGACGGTCCCAAGAGGCATAGTTGGGGACGGTGATCAAGATCCTCCCGCCAGGTTTCAATACGTGGGCTATCTTACGCAGGGCCAAGCTCGGGGAATGCATGTGCTCCAACACATGACTCATGGCAACCAAATCAAAACCAGCTGCTGGCAATGTGGCCTCGGCCAGCCTGCCAACACCAACGCAGAAACCTAATTTCTTCTTGGCGATTCCCGCAGCAGAATCGTCCATCTCCAGTCCCTGAACATTCCAGCCCAACTCCCTCCAAACGCCGAGATAATCACCAGTGCCACAGCCCACATCAAGGACCAAAGCCGGATCAACTTCTTTTGAAACAAATTGCCGGTAGGCCAAATGGTTATAGACGTCACCAAGCATCCTAGAAAACAAGTTCGCTTTGCGGGAAAAGGCCATCCTTCGATAGACAGCTCCGAACCAATTTTCGTATTCTCGCTTGCCCCCTATGTGAGGACGATAATCATCCGGATAATACGCATTCGAAGCCCTCTTCAACGGGCGCGGATTTGTAAAAACAAGATGACATTTTCTGCAGCGAACCACATTAAACGAACCAGGCAACCCATAACGAATATCCTTTGCCTCAAATTCCAGAGTTGTCTCGTTTCCGCCACAAAGATCACAGCTTATCCGCTCTAACTCGATCCCTGTCGCATCGAATTCGGTAAAGGACATCATCAACCCTCCAAGCATCCAAGGCCTAGAATAATCGAGTTCTCTTTAGCTGCCAAGCAGTCAAAATTCCACCCACCACCAAACCGACGCCCAATAGCGGCAATCCAATCGTCGCAGGCAGCAACTGAACAGAAAAAAACCAAACAATCATCAACAACAATCCCGCAAGGTATGTCAGGCCCCCCAAGGACAATCCGAATTTTATATAGTAGCCAATCGAAACCAGTTTGCCTAAGCAGGAGGACAACAACATGGCCAGGGCAGCCCCCATCCCACCGTGACCAGGAATTAATACCCAACCCAAAACCAAAAAGGAAACCAACTGAACAGCGGCAATAATATTTGCTGACTTCTCTTTCCTCATAGCAAGCAATGGCTGGGGAGACACAAATGCCATTTGCACGATGATGGCGACAGCCAACAGCTCAAGAATTGGCTCAGCATTGAGATATTGCTCACCAAAGAATGCGAGCAACACTTTTCCGCCCAGAATACAAGCGGCATACCCGAATGGAACAAAAGCCAGCAGCAATAAATGGATACGGTTAACGTCACCAAAAAAACGGTCCCTGTCCTTGCTGAAAACAAATGAAAGAGAAGAAATAAACACAAGGGAGAACACAAAAAACGACTGTGACAAGACCCCAACAGGCTTCAAGGCAGACGCGTACAGAGCAGCCGCCGATTCGCCAGACAAATGCTTCAAAAGAGCCACGCCGGCTTCAAATTTCAGCCAAGCCACAGTCGACCCCAAAAGAAACCACTTGCTCTGAGCGATGAGGCAAAAAAACCGCACACGGGCTTCCGAAAAAACCTGACGACTCGCCTGGGCACTTCTCTGACGCCAGACCCAGTATAGACGCAGCAACACGACACACAAAGTGCTTCCGCCCACGCCCAACTGAAAAGTCGAGAAGGAACTATCCGACAAGACCAGAAGCAAAGCCGCAATAACTGCAGCTGCAGTCGAATAGGCACTATCCAGAGCCGCCAGTCCATAGCGTCCATGCCCTCGATGAATGGAGGCCAAAAACTGAGATCCATCTATCGCGCATGCAAAAGCCAAGGTCCCTGCGGCTTCAAATCCAAAGGCCGGCTCCCAGAACCAAGCCAGCACCCAACTGCCTAGAACAGCAAACGGCAAGCCCACCAACCTGATTTGGATGGCCATCTTTTCCAGGTGGGCAGAAAGAAAGTCACAGGCGGGTATCTCCCGGACAAGAAAACCAGTCATCCCAAAATCAGAAACTCTAGCAACCATGGTGCCGAGAAAAATCAAGTAAGCAAAATTACCCGCATCCTCGATGGAGAAAAAGCGAGCAGCAAATCCGAACAAAATGATACGCCCACCGGCCCGAATCGCCCTGTCGACAACCGTAAATACCGTGGCAGAAAAAGCTGGTCTGGTCATCATTTAGGTAGAGGCCCCTCAGCGAAAGACATCCTCTGCTCGGGCGACAGCTGCTCCACTTCCTTTCGAAAGTAACTTTCACGAGCAACCACGACCAAAACGGCCAACTCCTTCAGAACCCAGCCGGAAAAATAAAACAGGGTCCCGAAATACAACATCAGCCCGTCTGACCAGTTTGTCAGGGCCTGTATCAACATCAGACTAGTCAACACAACCCACATGTTGGTTTGGTAAAATAGGTGGTTATTGGAAAAACGAAGCAACTTTTTCATCATGCCGGGTGCAACTCCCTTGTCTACGCATTTCCCGACTGATGGCCAGCGAGCGGATCCAAATGTGCCCGAGTCGTGCAAGGACATCAAAATGACTCTACGCGCACATGGCATCGCATTTCTCCCGAATGAGGCCAACCCGATGGCAACATACAGTGGCAAAACTACATGGATATCGAGAAACAAAAACCAAGACACCGCCAAATTGAATCCATTAATCATGAAATAGGCAGAATAGTCCTCCAGGAAGCGACCCACCATGGACGTTGTTTCTCTAAAACGCGCCAATTCTCCATCCACAGAATCCAAAACGGCGTACAGATGAATCAATCCAATGCCAACGAAGAGCCCTGTACGACCTCCAGAAGCGATCAGAATACAGGCCAAAACACCGTTGGCCAAATTCAAAACACTGACAAAATTGGCAGAAACGCCCAGAGACAGGAAAATCGCAGTCACATAAGCCGACAAGGGTCTTGTAAAAAACGTATCATATAGGTTTGACGTCTTCCGTTGCGCTTTCTTCCGAATTTCAGCAATTCTGATCAAAAATCACCTCCAGCCAACCTCAACACTTGACCTAGTCAAAAAATATTGCCAGCATCTTGTCAACCTTTTCAAGCGGAAAGAATCATCAACCATGGATCCATTTCCCTCCCTAGACCTGCTCGGAGTCAGACTTGATCTTGTCGACCTTCCTTCCTTGATGAATTTTGTAACATCTAGCGTCCGGAAGCAAAGCCCCGTCACACTGATGTACCTGAATATTCACGTTTCCAACCTGGCTCGCACAAACCCCGAGCTGCGAAAAGCACTGCATGAAGCGAACTTGGTGTACTGCGATGGAGAGGGCATACGCTTGGCCTCCAGGTTTTTGGGCAAACACCTGCCCCCGAGGATGACCGGTGCCGATTTCATCTGGGATTTGGCAAATCGCTGCGCTACGGAAAAATTGCGGCTTTTTTGGCTCGGCGGCGAACCAAAAATTGCGGCGCTTGCGGCTGCCCGGCTCTGCAAAAAATTTCCCACACTGAAGATCGTTGGCACCCACCACGGGCACTTCAAAAAATCGGAGACCCGTTCCGATGAGATTATCTCCAAAATCAATAGCGCCAATCCTCACATTGTTTTGCTGGGCATGGGATCCCCCATTCAGGAGATATGGATCAACAAGTACCGCGAAGCGATTTCCGCTCCCGTGGTCTGGTGTATCGGAGCGACAGCCGACTTTGTGACAGGCAAACAGCCAAGAGCACCACGATGGATGCTTGCGAATGGCATGGAATGGCTCTACAGGTTTGAATTGGAACCGCGCAGGCTATTTTTTCGATATGCAATTGGCAATCCTTGGTTTTTCTGCAGGCTTCTGCGGCAACGCCTTCACGAATTTTGGCGTCTGGGAACACGCCCAGGCTAGGGGAGCTGCGGCCATCTCGGATCTTGCGGGGTCACCTCGATACGTTTTTCGATATATTGTTTCTGCCCCTCATCAAACAATCTATCATACTTCTCTAGGCCCTTCGGTGACAGAGGGGCCGATACATCTCGCTTCCACTTTTCAAAATCTTGCGTCACTTTCCCCGCATTTTGCTGAAAGGCAAGCATCTGTGGTTCAAAATCGATATCCAGAAACTTCGAAATAACCCTCAACAATTCTTCTGGCTGGCTCACTAATGTTTCATAGGCACACAACAGGTGACGTGGGTGATCGAGCCAAACGAAAGAATCACGAATCGACCAATTCCATCTATCGATGCAGGCGTCAAGGCTATGCGCCCAGGGCCATTGTGAAGAAAATCTCTGCCCCATATCAAACAAGGACGCGACCACAGCCCTTCCATCACGCAGCAAATGAACAAACCTGGCCTCGGGACTGTATGCTGCGATCTGATCAATAAAATGCAAATGAGGCGGAGTCTTTTCGAGCCATAATTGCTTCCCCGCCTGCATGGCCACAGCATCGAGCAACCCAAAGTACGCACGAATAAATGGTTTTCTTGAGTAAGAAAACCCGGGCATTGACTCACGGTCCAGACCAATCAAGGAGGCCACATCCTGCAAGATCCTTCGCGCCCGAAAGCCTCGAAAGACATTGGCACGCTTCCCCCAGAATAATCGGTCAAAAAAGTGAGTTTCGGGAAAAGTGTGTACCCTGGAGTTGCCAGCGAGCATGGCTTGAAGCAAAGTCGTCCCCGACCGTGAACAACCCAATAAGAAACATCGACCCAACCTGTTCATTTAGCAACCAACCTTGGTGGAGACCATAGCCCTTGCTTCATCACTTGTTGTGCCCTAGTTTATCCAAGAATGACATCCGATACACCTAATTCTGGCGTTGATGCCACATCTTGCTCTTGGCGAATCATCGGTGCCACAGGCGGTATACTCACGCTCTTGGGCCTGGGTCTGTTGGCACTCTACGGCTTTGACTTCAGCTCTTCTTTGCACTTGTGGCGGGACCATCCTTTTGACCTGACCAACTTGCGCTTCGCGGTGGAAAGTTTTTCATTCACCACGCGGTTGTGGGGCTATGACCCCATGCACCTCTTTGGCTGGACCCCCAACGTCTTCTACAACCCTCTGGCCAGCTTTGCAGGTGGACTCTTTACGGCCCCGTTTGACTTCAGCGCGGGCAGCTACGTCGCCTGGCTCCTGGTCGTCTTGTCCGCAACTTCCCTCGCTATGTGGGTTTGGATTCCACGCAAGGCAAGCCGGGCGGCCTGGGTGGGCGGCGCCCTGGTGGCGGGCGGCCTGACTTGGTTGGTCTATCCCACCGACGTCGGCTTGATCGACGCCAATCCGGTGCAGGTGCTTTATACAGGCCAATGGGCCCAGCGTATCGGCATCGCCCTGGGTCTCTTGGCGCTGGAACGATTCTGGCGCGGCCTGCTGGCGATGGATGCCGCACAAAGACACAAGACGGCCGAGCACCTCTTGGCCGCGGCCACCCTCTGGGGGGCCAGTCTGTTCAGCCACTTCATGAGCGGCTACGCCACCGCGGTCTGCCTATGCCTGCTCAGCCTTTTGCATGGACTGGGCAATTGGTTGCTGGGTCATCGAAGCATACCCTGGGCTCTCCTTTGTCTATTGGGCACCATGTCTGCGGTGATCCTCCTGTATCTTGATTTCTTTGTGGCCTTTTTCAGCCTACAAGCCACCCACCACAACCTGCCATTGCTACGCTGGAAGGTGCCGGAGGGTGCATGGGTCACCGTCCGTGACGTCCTGGTGCCGGCCTTGCCACTATTGATCTTACCCGGCCTGGCCCAGATGAGCCGCGGTGTACTTGACAAACTGGCCTTATCCCGCGCGGGCTTGCCCCTGGTGGTCTTAGCCGCTTCCGTCATGACCAGTCCTGAACACATGCTGTTTTGGTGCCTGGTGGTACTGGCGACCACCCTGGTCGCAATCCGGCTCGAAAACGAAATCGCAGTGCGCCATTGGCTTCCCTGTCTGGCCTTCAGTCTGTGGACTTTGGCCTGTGGCCCGACAAGCCTCAAAATCTTTGGCCAAGACATTAGTGGACTGTTGCCATTCTCGGAATCCATCGGCTTCGCCAAGTTGACGGCCTTTGCCCGCCTCGCCTTCATGGCCTGGCTGGGTCTGCTGGTATCAGAGGGCCTACAAACCTTGCACCATGCGACATGGAAAATGAAGGGGACAGCATGGACCTTGCTTCTGCTTGGCCTGGGACTCCCCCTGGGCCTCTCTCTGAACCTGGAACAAGGCGCTCAGACTAACTTCTCCTGGATGGCCGATACCGATCTCCAGGCCACCGAGGGCCTGCAAACCCGCATGGCGCAGGTGGCCAAGCAGCTGCCTGCAACCCAATACCTGCTTGTCGAAGACCCCCTACACCACGCCGAAGACTCGGCCATCGCAAAGCGGGGGATCCCTCACGGTCACATGGTTTTCGGACTGGCTGTCCGAGTGGGTCGCCCTGTGCTTGGCGGCGCGGTGACCACCCGCTACCTAACCCACCCCTACGCACAAACCGCACGCGGTCAACTCATGTGCAAAGACGCTGATTCGCTCTCCCAAGCTGATCTGGATCGGCTGGCGGAACTGGGCATCGCTCGGATCCTTGTCCACAGCCCTGATCTGATCCGCGCCCTGGATGGCTTGACGGGCGCAGAGTATATCGACAGGGAAAACGGTCTCAGTCAATACCATCTCGTCAACGCTCGACCCCTGCTTTCGGATCGGAAGGGTCGCGAGGTAGAAGGCGCCAGACTTCACTGGAGACAAAGCGGCTTCGATCTCGACATACCTCCCCATGCGCCAACACACCTGCGCCTGCGATTGGTGCACATTCCCTGGCTGGGATGTCACCCTGAATCCACTTGCCGAATTCAAACCTGGAGCGATCGAATCGAACACTTCACAGGCTGTGATCCGGTCGGGGGGAAGACCTTCGATCTGGACGTGCCCTGGCTAGAAATAGAGATCCAGCCAGGAGACAAAAACCTGCGCCTGACAGTCGAGAGCCGTCCACCGCTGTGGTCTTGGCTTGTCATGCTGTTGGCTTGGTTCGCAGCTGGCTTCTGGCGCTTCGCTTGGCCCGCCCTTCGCAAAATGTCTCGCAAAAGATCTCGTAAAAAATCCATGCGAACCCAGGGCGCGGATCACTCGTAGAAGTATTCGAAGGTGGTCATCGAGCCCGGGTAGCCGTCCCGGCCACCCGTGGGCTTGTCGGCGAAGATATCGCGCACCACGATCTTGATGAGCTTTTGATCGGGATCATCACCCACCACATCGAAGCCCCGATAGGTAATCGGAAACTCCTCGGTGCCATACCAACGCCCCTCGTCCGAGGGCGTGCCGATGGTGTATTTGTACTTGAGTGCCTCACCGCGTTGGGCGTCGATGATCAAAGTCCAATGTCGATCACTCGAAACCTCATCGCCACTTTCGCCGTCGTCCCGCAGGCTGACCACGTTGGGCACCCACTCTTCACCTTCGGCACCGAGTTGCGCGTTGTTGCCGGCGATGTACACCGTGCCGGTGCCCGAAGGCGGTGGCGGCATTTCACAGCAAGAGCCGTACATATCCCAGGGCACCGAACTGCCGCTCACGTCCACCTCCAAAACCACCTTGACCACGTTGGTGGCGTCCTCGAAAAGAACGAAGGAACCCATATTGGGCGCCAAATCCAGATCCAGGCCGCCCCCGGCCGCCACCATCACGGCTTCGACCGGATCGCCGTAGGCCATACCCAAATCGCCGTACGGAATCCGCATCTCCACCACGCGGCCGGCATCGCCGGGACCGGCCACCTGGATGCCGCCCATGGGCGCAGTCGTCCAGCCTCCCGCGCCGTCGGCGTTGGACAGACTCGTCACAACCGAGCCGGAAGAAAAGTCCAAATCGATCAAGCGGGCCGGACCGCCCACCTTGAAGATCAACTCCGTGTCGTTGCGAGTGGTCGTGTTGGCCGGATCGCTTGTCGTCTCGCCGGTCGCAACATCGATGATGTGCTTGTGGTTTAAATAGATCTCAAGGTTGTAATCAGAACCCAGTCTGTCGTTGAAATCGATGTTGCCCTCGATGGCCAAATAAACGGCCTCGGTGTCGTAGCCCCAATAAGCCCGCGCGATGTGATCGTTGGGGTTGGCCACCGCGCCCGAATCGGCGTCGTTAAAAAAGCCGCCTTCGTCGATCCACTCGCTCTCGGTTGGCACGAACTGCCCGTCGATGGTCGGCGGGGCGGAGAAGGGCCCCGAGGGGGTCTTTCCCGACTCCTGAATGATGACCGGGCAGATGAACTCTTCGATGCTGGGGTTGATTTGGCGCATGTAGTTGTACACCCCAGCCAAGTGAGCGCGAAAGCCCCGGTCGAAGGGCGTGTCATCATTGGCCGGCGTGATCATGTCTTGGCCGAACCACCAGAACCAGTCACTGCCCTCGGCGGCGTACATCTCCTCCCAGGCCATGTATATCTTGTAAGCATCCGAGCCTGTGTCCGCCGGCGGATCCGCCAAGGGGTTGGGTCGAGGCAGGCCGGAACGCTCCAGATCCTGGCGGGTTCGCAGCAGGCATCCCCATGCCACGTTCTCCTCTGGCTCGCCCACCCAAACACCGAAGTTGCCGTCGATCCAGCTGCCGGCGCTCAGGGGTTCCAGCTCGACCATCTCGGATACCGGATGGGCCGGCACGTTGCGAGAAGGGTTGCCCATGATGTACTCGCTGCCCGTGACCGTGATGACTTCACCGGCGTCGAAGGCGTCTTCCAGGGTGCCATACAGGGTATGCAAGAAGTCCTTGGCGTCGTGATCGCGGACGTAGTTCTCCCAGGCATTTTCCCCATCCATAATCACGGTCAAGAGCCTGTCCGGCTCACCAAGAGAAGGAGCCTGCGCGTAGACGTCGGCCATGAAGCTGTTGGTGGCCTCCTCGCCGGTCATGCCCTGAAAACGGAAACCGATGGCGTTCGAGAGGCCGTCGTCGCGAAAAACGATGGCCAATTCGTCATCGGTGGAGCCGGCGCTGCCCATCTGTCCATCCCCATCCACCTTATATGGGGCCCAGTGCATCTGCCCCGAGGGCGTGGAATTGGCCAAAACACCCTGGCCGGTGGCGATCCAGCGGATTCCATTATCGACGAACATGGGCACGACGGCCTCGGCCACCGAGCCCTCACCCGGCCACATGCCCAAGGGCGGCTCGCCGAAGATGTCGGTGTGAAACTTGACCGCCTTGGCTACTTGATCGAAGGCATCCATACCGAACTGATAAGGCGGATCCGGCAGCACGTCGAAGGGCTGGTTCTCGTGGGCCAGGTTGGTGTCGACAAGCAGGGGCAAAATGGGATGGTAAAAGGGCGTAGTCAGAACCTCGATTTGCCCCTCGTAGGTATCCGCATGGTAAAGCAGCTCTTGATGGATGGGGATCACGTTGGCCATGATCTTGTATTCCTCGACCACCAGGCGATTGCAGAGATCTTCGGTGATGGGCTGGGCCAGCCAGAAGGTGCCGTCGGCGCGCTCTTCGACGATGTCGCTCAAGTCCACCACCCAGCCGTTGGGCATGACCACCGCTGAACGCAAAAAGTCCGGATCGAACCAGGCAATCTCGAACCAGGCCTTCAGGGCCAAAAAATCTTCTTGGGTGTATTCGCTACGGGCCTTATCGCGCAACAAGCGGTATTCGGGAAAGCGCAACATCAGCGCGTCGGAAGTGCTGACGCAACTCCAGGCCTCTTTGTGCAACAGGCCCAGTTCCACCTCAGAGACCGTCTCCGGGCTGGGGGTGTCGTTCAGCAACAAATCGATCCATGGGTCGGTCTTGCCCGCCCAAGCCGCCATGAAGGCGCTCTCGTCCACCCGGTTCTGCTGGATGTCAATATATGGACCCATGCGCTCGATGTAGAAGGTGATGAGCTGGGTCAAAAGCACCGAGGTCAGGTTAACGTTGTAGTGCACCTTGGGGTAGTCCACCAGGATGGAGGCCATGTCGTAGTAATCCTTGGTGGCGTGCTTGCGCACCCAGGGCGACGTGAGCTGATCCTTGACCGGGTCCAGGTAAAGAGGCTGGTGCTGATGCCAAATCAAATTAAAAAACAAGGTGCGCTTGATTTCTTCCGAGCGACTGCAAGTGGGCGCGATGACGTTACCGGCCTGGTCTGTGACGTTGCGCACCAACATGTCGTAAGCCGTGCCCGCGATGAACTGGGTGCCTGCGGCCACCTGCAGGCGAACATAGGAGCCGTTCACCGCAGCCGAAGTCAGGCTGACCACGGTAGTTGCCCACCACGTTCGCCGAAGTCGCGTCCACATCCTCCGAGAAGTGAGCCGTGATGATGCCCTCGCCGGGGCTGAAGACGTTAAGCAAGCAAGGCGGCGTGGTGTCCGGACCATCCTCATCGGTGGTGACGTTGCCGTCGACGGCGTCCGCCCCAATATCCCCGCCGTCGGGCAAGTCCTCGTCCGTCAGGACCTGGCCATCTGCATCGCCAGGACCTCCGTCCTCATCACCCGTCGAAGGTCTGGAGCAGGCCCCAAGGGCCAAGCTCAATAGGGCCACCAGGCCCAAACACATCCAAACTCTCTG
>JAFCZJ010000022.1 GCA_019314375.1 Deltaproteobacteria bacterium
ACCGTCGATTGTGTACTCATGGCTGCTTTTTTGTCTGTCTTTGTCCATCAGAAAGGCTTTCTGTGATGCCGTGATTTCAAAGCCATTGACAGATCGTTCCATATCAGGGGAGGGGTTTACCCCCTCCCGGGACTACCCCATTCGCAGAAAGATCCGCCTACCAAAGATCCTCTATCGCCAAGGCCATGTCTTCTTCGTCACCATCGCCACGCATCAACGCCACCCCTGGTTTTCCCTTCACCCTGCACTTGCCGAACAATGCGTGGAACTCCTGATGAGCTTGGCCGAGACGAGGGGTGCCATTCTGTATGCCTGGTGCCTCATGCCCGATCACATCCATCTCCTCATCGAAGATGATGATGTGGTTGACTTCATCCGGCTTTTCAAAGGCCGAATGACTCCACTGGCGAGACGGCATGAGCCGGGCAGGAGACTGTGGCAGCGGAGCTTCTTCGATCACGCCCTACGACAGGAAGAATCCGTGTATCGAATAGCCCTTTACATTTGGGAGAATCCGGTGCGGGCAGGAATTGTTGTTGAGGCGCATGAATATGCCTGGAGCGGCTCATCTGTGTGGCCGAATTTTCGAGGCTGGTACAATGACAGACCCAGCGGGAGGGGATGAACCCCTCCCCTACGACAGGTTGGCCGGTTGACGTGTTGGACCGGTTGAATCAGCCAAACCGGTTGAATCGGCTGAATCAGCCTTGCCAGTTTACGTTGGTGGGCATGACCACTTCGAAGGCTAAGCGGATGCGTTTTTCTTGGCCGGGGGCGAGTTCGATGGGCCAGGTCAAGAGGCCCTGATCGTCTTTTGAGAAGCCTTCGCTGCTTTCCTTGGTCAAGAGCGTTACTTCGATCTGCTCCAGTTCGCTGACCGGGATGCGCTCCAATAGATCAAGCGACATGGCCTCCGAGGCATAGTTGGCCAGATAGATCTTGATCTTAAACTCGTGATGCTGCCGCTTGCGGAGTCCCTTGTCCTCCCGCTTGCGCACAACGTCCCGCAAGACAACCAGGCCGTCTTCCGAACCCCAGCTCAGACCATAGCGTTCACCGGAGGCCACATAGGAAATGGACGAGCGACCCACGAAGCCGCCATGACGCATCAGGCTTACGGGCCCGGCCAAAAGCGGCAGGTCCGAGGCATTTTTCTGCATGGAGCGCAGAAAGACCCAGGGCGCCTTCTCCGGCAGGCAGCGGTACTGGCTTTCTGCCTCGGCCGTCCAGCGATCGAACTCCACCTGGTGGGGACGTCCGTCTCCTGGCAGGTCTACCCGTTCCGCCACTTTGTAGTAGCGGGTCTCGCCACCGTCGTCCAAACCGGGTGGCGTGTCGTGCTGCTCGGCCGACGGCTCGTCTCCCGTCTTGGCGATGACCTGATCCCGGCTGCTGACATCCACCACCGTCTTCTCGTGCTCGCTCTTCTCGCGAGAACTCAGGTAGTCATCCTCCAGGAGCGGCAGTTCCGCGCCCAGGGTGGGGCGCTCGGTGGAGAAGGTCAGTTCCACCTGGGACCAATCCTCGCCACTGGCCTGCCAAACCGTCCCAAGAGATGTCCAGCGGAGCTCAGGCTTGTCTCCACCCGCGAGTTCAGCCATATAGGACGGCCGCCAAAGGGCACAGGGTACTTGATATTCCACTTCCAAACGGAAGGGGCCCGCCTGCTCGATGCGGCATTCCAATTCCACCGCTGCCTTGTACTCACTCACCGGTCGCACGGCCAGGTCACGCTCACGCGCCAGGCGACTCAGCCGAATCTTGCGCTCCTCCTGCGAAAAAGCCGTCGCCAAATGCTCATCCTGGCTGACGGCCCGCCGCTGCATTACGTCTTTAACCTGCGCAAGCCAGCCCTCATCCAGACCGCCCACCACCATGCCCAGGCCTGCCTTGTCCGACAGGCCTTCCATTGACCGTCCCAAAAGACTCAACTCGCGAGAAGCCGCCAAGGCATCATCGCGCACAACCTGGTACTCTTCGGCCAGGGCCTCAATGGCCGCCGTGATCTCTTGCTCGCGTTCCGGGCGCGTGCCGCGAACCAGATACTGCCGCTGCACCCTGAAGTCCAGGACCCGAGCCGCGGCCTCGTCCAGGTCGCCGTTGATCTTGACCAAACGACAACGCAAGGAACGATCGGCCAACAAGGGCGTGACGTCCTCAATCCGCAGACGATGGATGCCCGGTTCGAGTTCGATCTCCGCCCCGCGGGTCACCTGGGCGCGATCCTCCATCACGAGCACGGCATGGACAGGGGTTACAACAACCCGGCCCTCATCTTGGCCCTTATCATGACTCAGCTCAGTCACGGCGGTTTCCTCCTTCCAACATGTGCTTACTCGGGATTTCGATGCGGTATTCCAAACGACATTTGCGGCGCTCGCCGGCCTTAAGCTCCAAGCTGAAACGCCAACCTCCACGGATGAGCTGGCCGCGGTCCGCTTGATCGTAGGGCTGGGCCTTGGGCTCCGAACGGATCTCCTCCACCTTCACATCGTCATCGTCGCTGACAGGTACTCGCTCGAAAATCTCCACCAGCGCCGTCTGATTCAGGTTGTTGCGCACTTCAATCTCCACCGTGTGCTCCAGTACGGCCCCTCCTTTGAACAAACCCTCGGTGCTCTCATGAAACTTCAGGTTGCGAGCCACCCGGATGCCCGGCTCCACGCCCAGGTTGACGCTCAAACGTTTGCCCGGCGCGGTCGTCTCCAGGGGCGCCGTGACCACGAAGTCGCCTCCGCGAAACACACGAACCGGACCGGCCAACAAAGCCAGATTCAAGGGATTGGCCAACTCGACCACCTGGTAGACCTGCTCGTCCTCGATCGGCACGCAGCGAAAAACCCGCCTCACGGGGGCTGTACGCCGCAACAAGGCCAACTGATGCATCTGCCCATCAGCCGCCACCACCCCCTGCCCCTCCTGCGTATAACGCACGACGAAATGCCCTGCGCTATCGGCAGGCCAGGCACCATAACGCGGCAAGTCCATATGTACCGAGGCCTGTGCGCTGGGTGCCAAAGCGGCCAGCAGTCCATCGGGCAAGGCTTTGAGTTCTTCGTCCAGATGCTCCCGAAGCCGCTCCGCCGAACCCACGGCCTCCAGTTGGCCTCGGGCCCGCGACGCGTCGGCGCCGCGCATACGCAGATCGGCAAAGCCCAAAGCACCCGCGCTGGCGGTCACCCCCGCATCCACCTCGGCCTCCCCGCCAAAACCACCGCCGCCCCTGCCGCCTTCCATAAAACTACCCATTTGGGGTACCATTTGGCGTGCCATGCCTCCGCTGATAGCGGCCGAACTCGGTGCAGGCGGTGGCATGAACTTGTTCTTGGCCATTGCGCGCCGAGGTGCTGGCCTGGCGCGTTCCTTTTTCATCTTGACCCTGCGACCGCGCTTCTTTGGCTCGGGGGCCCTGGAACTGGAGATCATCATCTCCTCGACAGGCTCACATTCGTCCATTATCAAATCAGACTTTTCATATTCCTCTTCATATTCCTCTTCACATTCCTCTTCGAGGTACAAAGTCGATTCTTCGTAGTCTTCTTCAATTGTGTGCGCTGCCGGGGGAGGAGGAGGCGCGGCCTTTATCGGCCTGGAGCGATCTTTCAATGCCTTGGCCAGCCTCTCCGCCGGGGCGGGCAGGGCCGAAGCCAGGGCCGCCGGCACCTCCTCGGTGCCCGCCAACCTGGGCATCTTGGCCAGGCTGGGCAGAGCCATCTGAGGGGGTGAAGGCAAAGCGCGCTGTCCCCGATCGTAACCGGCAAAAAGATCCTCCAAGCCTTCCGGCAAAGGCCTCCAACCGCTCGCCTTGGCCGGCTGCGCCTTGCCGATGCGCCAAGAATCCAGCTCGGGCAATTCGGTCGATCGCTCCAAATCCGCGGTGGAAAAGGCCAGCTTGACCCCATCCCAGTCTTCTCCGGAGCGTTGCGCCACCAGGGCCTTGATCACCAACTCGGCCTCATCCCGGTTCGCGGCCACCCGCAACTCATATTCCGGTGCCCAACGCGCGGCCGGCACCAGATAGCTCAAACGCAGACCCAAGGGGCCGGGCTCGACCACCTCCAACTCAACCTGAGCTTCCTTGCGGCACACCGACAAAGCCTCGATTTCGGCATGGCTTTCGCGATCCAGTTCATGCCTGGCCAAGGCCAAGGTGTCCGCCAAGTCACTCAACTTTTTGCCCAAGTCGCGCACCCGGGCGCGGGCCTCGGCGATCTCTCGCCGGGCAAGACTTGCGAGGTCCAGCCAGGCCTGCAAAGGGTGCCTGGGGGCGAAGGCCAGATCGTCTGGCAATTCGTCAGCCGGCGGCAGCTCGATACCCAGAGAGTCGAAAAATCGCACCGCTTCCCGCTCGCGGCGCTGCTCCAGTTTCAGTTCAATCCGCTTGCGGGCCAGCTCGTTGAGCTTGGCCTGTCGAGGCGTCTTCAATGCGCCATCCCGGCTTCCCAACTGCCAACCCAGATGAAGGTTCAGCACCCGGGCCGCATCGACCTCCTCTATCCTCAAGCGGACAGAGGCGTCCAGCAAACCCAAGGGCAAGGCCCCCAAAGTTAAACTCTGGCGCCCTGCCTCGGCGGGCGAAAACTCGACCCGTCGGGTCACCAATGCGCTGGCATGGTATAGCTCCACTCGCTCAATGCGGCTCTCCAAGACGATGCGATCGGGCATCCCCTCTCCTTTCCTCTCCGCCGTCTTTGACTCAATCTTCACGACGGCGCAGTTTTCGGTATCCAAGAAACATAGGCAACCACATGCCCCCCACCGACAGCAAGACCAATGCACCCACGGAAGACCAAAACCACAAAGGCTTGCCGATCGAAGCATGCTCAGGCCAACGATAAAGAACGAAGGAAGGATAAACAGTGGAAAGCAAAAACACCAGCACGAAGCCCATCGAGACGATCATAAAGGTCACGCCGCCGATGCCGGTGGGAATCTTCGCGGGGTTTTCCACGGTAAAACGCGGGAACAAAGCACCAATGCCCACCCCCAAGGACGTCACCACGAGGGCCAAGACCAAAACAATCGCCGTCGAGAGGATGACAAAAAACAAGGGCACACCGATGACCAGGGCGGAGACCAGGGCCAAACTCAAACCCAGAAACACCATGGGCACAAAGTAGACCACCAGTTTGGCATGCATGAAAGCCCGCAAGCTCACAGGCGCGGTTCGCACAATCCACCAGGCCCGCCCTTCCAGGCTGACCGCGGGAAAAACGAAACGCACGGCCACACCGGCCATCACCAGACCCAACATGGCATGATTCACGATGTAGAGCGTGAACCAACTAAACTCGGAAAGCTTGAGATATGAAAAATTGAGCACGTAGACGGCGGCCAAAGCCCCAAGCAGCACCAACTGGAGCCACTGGTTCGGATCCCGCATGAAGACCCTGAGTTCTTTGACCAGCAGAGAGCCGGTCAGATGGCCCCCGACCATACGATCCAGCCATCGCCCCAGCCACCGACCGCGCAAAGGCTTGGCCTCGCTGCGATGAACCCGCCCTTGCTGGGCCTGATCGTAAGCCCGCCGATAAAGCGGCGTGCCCACCCAACCGGCCATGACGGTCAATGCCGCCGCGGTGCTCCAGACGCCCAAGGCCGGCAGCCAGCTCGACACCTGCTTGCCCAGAAGCAAAGGAAAGAGGAAGGAAGTCATCCAGCTGGTGGGCAACCAACTCGACTCCGGTCCGCGGAACATGTCCAAAAACTCCATCATGGTGCCGAAGGAGTCCTCATCCAACAGTTTTTCCGGCTGCATGGTGCGAAAAAGAAGGTAAAGAAAAACAAAACCCAGAAGCACCAGAACCATGAGCAAATCACGGGAGCGACGGGCCGAAAACAAGCGGGTCAGCACGGTGGCCACCGTGGCCCCCAAAGCGCCGGGTATCAGGATGAGGGCAGGAAAAAGAGTGGCCAGGGCCACATAGTAAGCAGCCGAAGCGTCATAGACCTTGCCGAAAGCCAAAAACACAGGCAAGCCGAAAAACAAAACCATCCAAGAAGAGTAGATGATCATCTCGATCAAGCGGGCGTAATAAAGCGAGCCCACCGGCACCGGGGCACTGAGCAACAACGAAAGATCATCGGAGAGATAAAAAACCGAAAAAGAACTGATGGTGGTGGAGACCAACAAAATGCTGATTAAGATAAGCAGGACCAAGGACATAAGTTTGCGCGGGATCAACGCGCCCACCAACTCCACGTCCATCACATGGCGCAAAAACCAAGCCGATCCCGCGTAGATACCATAGGCAAAAGCCAGGCCCATGGCGGCAAAAAACAAAATCCGCACAGGATGCTTCAACTCGCCCGAGCCCATCAGCCTGGTCAGGCCTCGGAACTTGGGGCCCAGGAGGGTCCAAAGATCGGTCAGTGCCTGGGTCAAAGCTTCACATCCTCAATGCGAGGATAGGCATCATCCCCGCCGGTCAGGCGCATGAACAACTCATGCAAGTGCCCGCTGCCATCATCGCCGACCTGCGCCCTGAGCTCGTCCATGGTGCCCTGGGCCACGATGGCACCTTTATAAAGAATGGCCACCCTGTCACAAAGTTCTTCGGCCACCTCCAATGTATGAGTGGAGAGAAACACGGTGCCGCCCAACTCCGTAGAAATCCGTCGGAACAGTCCCTTGACCAGCTCCGCGCCCTGCGGATCCAGCCCAACCATGGGCTCGTCCACGACAAGCAATTCGGGCCGATGGAGCAAAGCCGCGGCCATGGTCAAGCGCTGCTTCATGCCATGGGAGTAGCTCTCCACCAACTCGGCGCGCCAGTCCTCCAGGCCGAACATGTGCAACAACTCGTCGGCTCGCTTGGTCTGTTGCTTGTAGTCCAGCCCGTAGATGCCCGCGGTGAAAGCCAAAAATTCTTCAGCCGTGAGCTTCTCATAGAGATACGGACGATCCGGAATGTAGCCGACAATCTGCTTGGCCCGAATGGGATCGCGAACCACGTCCAAACCCCCGACCCGTATTCGGCCCGCCGTGGGCCGGACCAGCCCCACCATGACCTTCATGGTGGTGGTCTTGCCTGCACCGTTGGGGCCCAAGAAACCAAAAACTTCTCCACGCTTGACGTGAAGGTCCAAATCCTTGACCGCCCAAAAGGAGCCGTAACGTTTGGAAAATTGTTCGATTTGGATCATAGCGCTCCCAATCCCCGCAAACTGTCCAAGCCAGGCAGCCCGCTTGTGTCCAGGCCTTTTGCATCGAGACCCCGCTTGGCCAAGGCCTCATCCTCTGCCATGAGCTCCAGCCCCCCGTCCACCACTTCCTTAAGCAGCCGACCCTTGGCATCTATCCAGCTGTCCACTTGCAAGCCGGCTACCCGCCTGCGAAAGTGTATCGCCGGTTTCATCCCCCCCCCCAAGCTCAAAGCCTCCGGCCCGACCACTTCGATGATGGCCGGTCTATGGCTCAGACTCTGGGGATCAAAAAGGGTCACCCGATAGCGCTGGCCGGAGCTCAGATCCTGCCGAACCAAGACCGCCGGCAAGGTCAAATCAAAAACAGGCGAATGGTCCATCTCCAGACGACGCACTACCTTGCGCGACCCCAAACCCGCCTCAATCTCAATCGCTTTGCCTGTCCAGCGACCCTCGGCCTCAACGCTCAATGGACCCGCCTGCATCTGAAAATCAAAATGCTCCAAGGCCTGGTCCCTGCCCAAAGAAACATGCAGGGTGGATTCAAATCGCTGCCGCATGCCCCCCACCGAGAACAGCAGCTCAGTCCGCTGCACGAAACGAAAAGTCCCATCTGCATCCTGGAGGCTTTCGGTGTGCACCCAGCCAAGCTTACGCCCATTCTGGTACGCCCCCATCCAGCGCTCGCCCAAAGGCGGGCTGACCTTCAAATCCTCGGCGGACAAATCCAGGGCCTCACCCTCCCCGCCAAAAAAACCAAACATCCCGGCCATCACCGCCAACCAAAGCAAAACAACCAAGGCCCCCAAGACATGCCATCCCGGATGGGCGGCGAATCGTCTTGGGCTTGGTTCTACAGTTCGGTTCATGATCTCAAATCCCCAAAGGCCCAGCTGACAGTTAACATGAGGTCGGGCTCAGGTCAACGACCTGACAAACCCCCAGATCCCCCAGCTGCACCTGTACTGCTTCGTCGAATCAGCAGACTGGGTCCTCGACGTGGAGAGACCACGCCTCCGGCCCAGTCTACTGCTCCTCCTTGCATTACAGGCATTGACATCTGTACAATTGTTCAGTACCCTGGGGAACATGGGAGGCACAAGATGAAGAAGGAACTGACCGGGCGACAGCGACAGTTGCTGGAATATATCGCTGATCATTTGCGGGGGCATGGCTTTCCGCCCAGCATTCGAGAGATGGCCGACCACATGGGTATTCGCTCGACCAACGGCGTCAATGACCATCTGAAGGCCTTGGAGCGCAAGGGGTATTTGGAGCGCAAAGAGGGCCTCAAAAGTCGGGCCATCGCCTTGACTGCCCGGCTGTATCCAGGTCACGCGGAACAAGAAAATATGCGGGTCGTGCCCTTGCTGGGCCGCGTGGCCGCGGGTCTGCCCGTCCTTGCCGAAGAAAATCTAGAAGGTGAATTCCACATCGGCCAGGATCTGCTGCCCGGTTCGGGCCAGGTTTTCGCTCTGACCGTCACCGGCGACAGCATGATCGGCCTGGGCATCCACGAAGGAGACACGGTCTTCGTGCGCAAACAAAACCTGGCTCGGGCCGGCGAGGTCGTGGTGGCCCTCATCGACGGAGAGACCACGGTCAAGACCTTCCGTCAAACCGCCCGGGCCATCACCTTCGAAGCCGCCAACCCGGATTACCCGGACATCGTGGTCCCCAAGGGCGATTTCCGCCCCACCGACATCCTGGGCGTAGTAACCGCCGTCTTCCGCCGCTTGAACTGATGCCCTAAGCCCCTTCCCCCGGGCCCTGCACTTTTCGCCGCCACAGCAGGAACAACAAAGCGAACAAACCCAAGCCCATGGTGCTCAAGCTGAGCCAGTTTCCAATTGTGTAGCCCAAGGGGTCAAACTGAAGCTCGAGAAGGTGTTCCCCGGGCTTGAGTGCAATCGCCATGCTCACAAAATCAGCTCTTGCGATGTGTGCGGGTTTGCCATCGATGAAGGCCTTCCATCCCGGGTGAAAATTGTCTCGGATGAGCAGGAAGCCCTTCGTTTGGGCCTGCACCGCATAAGAACGTCCACGGGTCGTGCGGCTTTGCTCCTGAACCTTGATTCGCGGCGGGTTCACGGCTTCTTCACTGCAGGCCAGCTGAAAAGGCCCCTTGTCGTCGGTTCGTCTCCCCTCCAAGAGCAGGTCTTCGGTCTCCAGGATGACCTGCTTGCGTTCAGGGCCCAAGCGGACAATGGCCTTCATGGCCGCTTCGGATCCGTCTACACATAGACAATCGCCAAAGACTTCAAAAGGTCCCGGCGCGGGTTGGACCGCGAGAACCACCAGATTCAGGGATTCGAAGACTTCAACGAGTTGCAGGCGACCTTGATCCAACAGCCGAACCATGGACTTGGAGCTGGGTGAATAGGTGGTCAGGATGTGGGTGATTCCCATCGTGCGGGTCCAGGTTGGGAGGTCTTTGAACAAAAGGGTGCCGCTGAGCTTCTTGAAACGGCCAGGGAGTGTTGGTGCATATCCCAGGATGTCATTGACTCCATCCAGCAAGCCCCAATTGGGCAACAAGGACTGTCGGGAGCCCTGCTGATTCACCCAGGGGGCAGTGCCGTCGATTCGCCGATTGCGCAACATGCGTTGAAAACCACGAGGCCCTGTCAGGGCGCGACCGATTGCAGCTGGGCTATCCAGTTCCTGGTTGGGCGATGTCGGCAACTTGGGCACCCAGACGAGCAGGTCGAGCACCCCCAAGACAAAAAGCCCCCACACAAGAACCTTCCCTCTGTTCGCGTTTTTCTTAACATAGCCGAAAACCACCAGGAGCAATACCGCGCCGCTCATGGCAAGGGCTGTTGTCGCTCCGCGCGACATCATCTGCTCCGCGACGCTCAGACCCCCGGCGGAAATTTCCGCAGACAGAGGACGGATCCAGAAAGACAGGCCAGACGAGACGGCGAAAACGCCTGCGACCGAAAGGCCCATGCCGAGAACAGCTCGGCTGGAGATGCGGGAACGCTCTCGAAGATCCGCCAAGGCAAACGCAGCCAGCGGATAGAAAAACAGATGCGCGTAACTCAGGAACTTGCCCGGAAAACGCAGATGCGAGTAGAAAGGCAGCGTTTTGTGAAACAGGGGATGGAGAATAAAGTTGTCCCCAAAGGATATCCCCAAATACACCACCCCGAAGAGCAAAAGCAGTCTATGTTTGCCTCCTTTGAGGCTGAGCCATGCGCCAAAGAGAAGCAGACAGAGAAAAGGGATGCCACTGTATATGGAATCCTGCCAGAAACGTTTGGAATAGGGGATGTCCTCGTGAACCCAGGCATGGCCCCAGAAGCATCCCTCGTCAAATCGACCCCACATGGCCGGCACAATGCTCTGGAGCACCTGCCCGGGGGTAAAGGAGAAATAGCTGGCATCTTTGTAAGAGACCCCCTCCGCCCGGGTGCTCTGCCCGAGGGTGTCAAAGGCGGGCAGCCAGGCCGGGGCCGTCAGGGTGGTGGCGAGAAGACCAATGCCAATGAGCTTCAGAACATTGCGTGTGCGGTTTTTTGAAAAGAGCGCGGACGCCATCAAATAACCAGACATCCAGAATGAGCCGAAAGGATCTCCTTCGAGAATGGGCCAGGCCAAAAAGATCACAAGGGCGGCAAAGCGCCATGGGCTCGGTTGCTTTATCAGCCGCTGGTGAGCCCACAACACCCAGGGAAACAAGCAAATGCCGGCCATAAAAGGAGATGCGACGACGGTGGACAAGACAATCCCGGTGAGCGGATAGAAGGCACCAAACGCCAAAGCGACCGCTTCGTCTTTCAGAATGGCGCGTAAATACAGCGCCATGCCCACGGCACCCGCAGCCATCAGGAGCAGCAGGTAGACTTGGTTGGCCGCGGCGCCCTCCCATATGAAGTAGATCCAGGACAAGGGGGAGTAGAGCCCGATTTGAGGATCGGCGACGTGATCGAGTCCGCTGAAGATTCCGTCGTTCCACAGAGGAATAAAGCCATCTGCGAGGACGTGTCTCCAATGCCAGCGCCTCAACACATAGACAAAGGTGACGGTATCGCGAAGGACGATCCCCCGATCCGCCAACAGCTCGGGCAACCAGAAGAAAAACGACGGCAGCGGAACCAGGCCCCATTGCCACTTCAGGGAACGCAGGAAGGCTAACATGGGCTTTCCATGCTCTCAGGCGCAAGCCAGTCGCCGAAATTGAATCGATTGTGTGCCTGGCGTTCGGGCTGAACCGCAAAGGCTTTCATGGAGTCTCCAATGGGTGCATCCTTAGGTTCCGAATTTCTCACAGCATTGTAAAGGGATTTGTCATGCCGGTACTTCGTCTAAAAAACGCGTCTCAATTGGCCCCGGTCTGCGGAAGCGATCGCAGCACCTCGGGGTCATTGAGAGCAGAGGTCGAGGCCGTGACACTCGACTCGACTACAGAGTTAAGATCGAAGCCGCTTGACACTTCCCGCTGGTTGTAATTCACTATTTCCCAATCGAGTTCAGCCCCGGAAAGAACCATGTCACGCGCCCGACGAATCGATCGTTCCAAGGACAATCCGTACCACTGTGGTGAGAAAATCACGTTTCAGTTCGAAGGCCGAAAGGTGGAGGGTTTCAAGGATGAACCCTTGGCCATGTCGCTTCTGGCCAACGGCGTAGAGGTCTTTGGCCGCAGCATCAAATACCATCGACCTCGAGGTCCCTCTTGTTTGCAGGGCCATTGCTCCTCTTGCATGGTTCGAGTGGACGGCGTCCCCAATGTTCGCTCCTGCGAAACGACGACCCGATCCGGCATGGTCGTCGATCGACAGATCGGCTGGCCTTCGAGCGGTCGTGACATGTTCCGCATGGTGGACTGGGCCTATGGCAAACGCATGGATCACCATGGCATGTTCACCGCCTCTTCTCTGATCAACCGGATGGCCATGGCCTTCATCCGAAAGCTGGCGGGCTTCGGCCAGCCCGCCACGGCAGACCCTAGACCCGCCAACACCCTCGTTGAAAAATCCGTGGAGGTGGTCGTGGTGGGTGCCGGTGCCGCCGGGCTTCAAGCGGCCAAGGTGCTGGGCAAAGCGGGCCATCAGGTCGTCTTGCTGGAACGAACCGATCGCCTGGGCGGCAGGCTCTTGGACATGTCCTGCAGACTCCATGACAAACGCACCTGGGGGCTGGCAAAAAAAATCACGCAGGAAATCGAAGCGCTGGATGGCATTGAAATCCACACCGACACACCGGTGATGGCTGTTTATCAGGGCGATGACGGTCTGGAAGTACTGGCCACGGGTGCCCATGAGACCTTCCTGCTCAAACCCCAGCGTCTCTTGTTGGCCAATGGAGGCTACGGACAATTGCCCTTGTTCGCCAACAACGACCTGCCCGGAATCCTCAGCCTGCGGGCTGCCGACAAAATGCTGGGTGGCTGGGGAGTGATACCCGCCGAACCGGTCGTGGTGGCCGGAGAGAGCCTTCGAGCTCAGCAACTGGCCATCGACCTGGCCGAAGCCGGCGTGAAGGTGGCCGCCTTGATCTGCGACAAACCCGCCGAGGCTTTGGCCGAGGCCTTCGAAGCCATGAGCCTTTCGGTCATTTCCGGACATCGCATTTTACAGGCCCGCGGTGCTCGGGTCCTGGATCGAATCGAGTTGGCCAAGCCTGGCCAGGACGTCGCCGATTTGATCATCGATTGCGGTCTGTTGGCCGCGGAAGCGCCCGAAACCCCGGCCTATGAGTTGGGCCACCACGCTGGTTGCCGAGTTGATTTCCGTTCGGCCACTGGGCACACCCTGGTCTGCAATGCTCGGGGGCAGACCTCCGATCGCAAAATCTTCGCGGCAGGGCATTGTGCCGGGGCGCGAGATGCGACCCAGGCGACGATGCAAGGCAAGGCTGCAGGTCTGGCCTGCGCCATCAGCATTCAAGATCGGTCCGAGCTGAGCCAAGGTTTGGACAAACTACTGGCCGAGCAAGGCTGAGGTGCCACGGGCCCCATGTCGAGCACCGTGCCGCTTCGCGACACGGCACAAGAGGCACTACTGAGGTGACTGCAATCTCGCAAACTTGACTCATTTGCTCAGATCGCACCAACTCAAGTGCCTCTAGCAGGAGGAAGCATGCCCAAGACCATCATCTGTCGCTGCGAAGATGTTTCGCTTGAGGACTTGGTCGACGCCTTCGAGCACGGATTGCGAGACTTGGAATCGATCAAACGACACACCGGTTTCGCCACGGGCTTCTGTCAGGGCAAAGGCTGCACCGCCCACGCGGCTCGTTTTCTTTCGCATTTGAAAGGCGGTGACGATGAAGTGTCCGATCCGCCTCGCACCAGGCCCTTGTTGCACCCAACGCCTGCGGCTGCCTTCGCGGGTGAACGAGCGACTGACGAAAAGCCGACAGGAAAGGACAAGCCATGAGGGATCGGGCGGATCTGGTCATCATCGGCGGAGGCATCATCGGCCTGTCTCTGGCTTATCACCTGGCGCGCATGGGATTCACCGAAGTAGCGGTGCTGGAACAAGGCTACATGTGTTTCGGTGCCTCGGGCCGCAACGGCGGCGGTGTACGGCAGCAATGGACCACGGAAGAAAACATCCGCCTCATGAAAGACAGCGTGCGCATGTTCCGGGCCATGGCCGCCGAGACCGGATACAATATTTGGTTCAGACAGGGAGGCTATCTCTTCTTGGCCCGGGACGAGGAAACAGCTGGCTACCTGGAACGCAGTATCAAAGTACAAAACAAAGTCGGCGTGCCCACAAAACTCATCCAACCCAACAAGGCCAAGAAGATCGTACCCGGCCTGAACATCGATGGCGTGAAGGTCTGTGCGTACAACTCCACCGACGGCGTCCTCTTTCCCTGGCCTGCCCTCTGGGGTATGGCCAAGGTTGCCCAGGATCTTGGTGTCGAGGTGAACACCTTCACGAGGGTGACCGACATCGAGCGCCAGGGACGCGAGATCGTCAAGGTAATCACCGATCGCGGATCTATTGCCACCAACCGGGTGGTCAACGCGGCCGGTGCCTGGTCAGTACAGATCGGCAAAATGCTGGGGGTGGAACTTCCCAACAAGCCTTATCGGCACGAGATCCTGGTCTGCGAACCCGTCAAACCCTTCTTGAACCCCATGGTGTCCGACCTGTCCGACGGCACCTATTTCAGCCAAACCATGCGGGGCGAGATTTTGGGCGGCATTTCGGACCCCTTGGAACCCTCCTCCATGGAGACCAAGGCATCCTTCCGCTTCCTTAACCGCATGTGCCGCTCCATGGTGCGCCTGATGCCCGAGCTCTCCCACGTGCGTGTGATGCGCCAGTGGGCTGGATACTATGACGAGACCCCCGACGGACACCCCATCATCGGTCGAGTCGATGAAGTAGACGGCTTCATCCAGCTTCACGGCTTCGGCGGTCACGGATTCATGATGGCACCAGCCGTGGGCAAAATGGCGGCCGAGTGGCTGCTGCGAAAAACAGATCACAACTGGTTTAGCAAATATGATCTCGGGCGATTCGCCCGCGGTGAGGTAGAAAAAGAAACCTTCGTTATCGGTTAACTCACTTGTCTTCCGCAGCGACCGCAGCTCCACCATCCGTCAGCGGCTCAGCGATCTCGATGCCGTCTCTGGTGCTCTCCTTGACTCGATACATGGCCTCGTCGGCCAGGCGCAAGATGGAGTCCTTGTCCGATCCGTCCTGGGGATAATTGGCCACACCGAAGGATGCCGTCACGCGAAGGGCCAGATCCTTCTCTCTAAGAAAAACGCCCTCGTTGAGCGAAAGACGCAAGCGTCGGGCCACATGAACGGCTTTTTCCTTGGCGGTCTGCGGCAAAACAATGACGAACTCATCCCCGCCGTATCGGATGGGCACATCCAGAGTCCGAATATTTTTCTTGATCAGCTCGCCGATCTCGGTAAGCAGCTGAGAGCCACAGAGATGACCGTGGGCATCGTTGACGTTCTTGAAGTGGTCCAAGTCAAAAAAGATCACGGAAAAGGGAAGGCTGTATCGCTGGGCCCGCTCGAATTCCCGCGCCAGGGTTTCGTGCAGATAGCGGGAGTTGTATAGGCTGGTGACGTCGTCGGTGACCGTAATTTCCTGCAACTGTTGATAGTTGCGTGCGTTCTCAATTGCGATGGCCGCATAGTCGGCCAGGGAGTTAAGCAGACGCATGTCCGCCTCGCTAAAAGCACCAGGCTTCTCGTTGACCAATTCGATCACGCCCAAAACCGTGTCCTTGAACATCAGGGGAGCGCAGATGATGGCCCGGGTTTGAAAATCCGTCACCTCATCCATGTCCTTGCACCAGCGCTCGTCCTGGTGTGCGTCATCAATAATCAAGGGCTTGCCTTCGCGCGCCACCCAGCCGACCACGCCTTCACCCAGGGGCACAGGGGCAACTTGACATCCTTGAGCTTCTCCGAGCCTTCACCCACCGCCACCTCGAAAGCCAAGAACTGCCCCGAATCATCCATCAGCAACAAGGACCAATGGGTGGGTTTAAGCAGATCACTGATCCTCTGCATGATGACGCCCAGTACTTCCTTGATATCCAAAGTGGAGGTCAAGGCCTTGCCGATTTCGTTGAAGACCTGCAACTCGGCGATGGTGCGCTTCATGTCGGCCAACAGCCGGTCGTGCTCCATGGACTCCACTCCACTTGGGTTATTTCGCAATGCGGCAGTATGGCAGAAAGCATCGGAACCCGTCAACGCACAGATCTCTGTGGAAAACCATACGCCTTGATCCCCATAGCCAAAAACCAGTAGGCTGCTCCCCATGAACAAACCGGCCAGAACCCTCGCGCTTCTCGCTTCCTTCTTTCTGTACTCCGCCTGCGCCCAGGATCCAAATTGCGAAAATGATCGGGATTGCGACCCTGGCTCCATTTGCGTCTCCGGGCACTGCGAAGTGCACGGACTGCCTGACGCCGGAGTCGACGCCGGAGTCGACGCCGGAGTCGATGCGGGCGTCGATGCGGGCGTCGATGCGGGCGTCGATGCGGGCGTCGATTCGGGCGTCGATGCAGGCGTCGATGCGGGGGTCGATTCGGGGGTCGATGCGGGCGTCGATGCGGGCGTCGATGCGGGCGTCGATGCAGGCGTCGATGCAGGCGTCGATGCAGGCGACCAGGCCGGAGATATCGACCCTGAAACCTGCGTGGATCAGGACGAGGATGGCTATGGCCTGGGTGTAACCTGCCTGGGTCCAGACTGCGCCCCCGATGATTCGACTCGATATCCAGGAGCCACGGAAACCTGCAACGGCCTGGACGACGACTGCGACGGCCTCATCGACGATGATGGCGTTTGCCCGCAAGCCAATCCCTACCTCTGGGTCTTTGTGCTGGCCGGACAATCCAACATGGTGGGTCTTGGGATCAACGCGGAACTAAGCGCGGCGGACGCAAGCGTGCGGCCCGCTACCTATGTGTTCTGCGATTTCGTGGGGGGACACGCCAACTCCAACTGCCTCAGTTGGCATGATTTGGCTCCAGGTTTCGGCGTGGACCCAGGCCGATTCGGACCGGAGCTGACATTCGGGCACCGCCTGCACGAACTTTGGCCCAATCGGGCCATCGCCATCATCAAGGTGGCCGTGGGAGCAACCACGCTGAGTGAGCCCTGGGCCGCCAATTCAGGATATCTTTACCAAGCCCTCATCAATCAGGTGAACACGCAAATGAACGATCTGCGCATCGCATGGAGTCCACGGATCGCGGGCTTTGTGTGGATGCAAGGAGAGTCTGACGCATGTTCCTCCGATGATGCCCGCGACTACTACAATAATTTGCGCGCCCTGGTCGGAGCACTGCGCTCGGATTTGGGGCTGGATCTGATGCCCATCACAGCTGGACTCATCGTGGATGATCCCATCTGGCCCGAAGCCGACGAAGTGCGCGACGCCACCATTCTCGTGGCTGAACAGTTGGGCCCCATGGACGTCGTGGAAACCACGGACCTGCCGCGGCATGCCGAAGATCCGGCCCACTACAACACGGCTGGCAGCCTGGCGCTGGGCCGACGCTTCGCCGACAGCGTACACACCGGCCTGGCGGACTTGCAGTGGGACTTTCCCGCCGACTTTTCTTCCGCCCCGGGAGATAACTTTTGGCGTTACGGGACCTGCGCAAACAGCGCCTGCAGTTGGCTGACTTGGGACAGTTTTTGGGGGAGATGGGAAAACGCGGATGAAAGCGTGCTCATCGGGGAGGGATGGATTCGGCCAGGGGACCAGCAACAAGCAGAGCTTTCCTGGTGGGCACCCGCCGATGGCCGCATTGAAATCACGGCTTCGGCAAACCTGCTCAACGCCGGCGGCGGCGGATCTCTTGTCCTTGTCACCCGGGATGACCGGATCCTCATGGGCCCGGTCCAGGTCACGCCCTCGACGCCAGCCGAGATCAACTTAATCTTGGATGTTCAACAAGGTCATCAAATCAGATTCATCACGGATTCCGGCGCAACAGCGGACGGGGTTTTGGACATCACCAATTGGCAGATATCAATTCACATGTCGCATGTTGCAGGCGATTGATTACAGACTCCACACCAGGGAGCCCATGATGAGAGCCACCTTCCCATTCTTGTTCGTCAGCATGATCCTGACCCTTGCGCTGACTGCCTGCGGCGAAACCAAAGACAACACCTGCACCGACTGCGACGATCAGGACCCCTGCACCCTTGACAGCTGCGTCGAGGGCCAGTGTGTGCATGAAAACACCTGCGCCTGCCGTAACGACGACGACTGTGACGATGCAGACGCCTGCACCTACGACACCTGCGAGGGCGGTCAGTGCGCACACCAGGAAATTTGCGTCTGCGAACAAGATTCAGATTGCGACGACAGCAATCCATGCACGAACGACAGCTGCCTACAGGGTCACTGTACCCGCGACTACAACACGGCTGCCTGCGACGACGGAATCGCTTGCACCGAAAACGATCACTGCGACACAGGCAGCTGCGTGGGCCAGGCCATCAACTGCGACGACGGCAATCCCTGTACCGCCGACTCCTGCGACAACGGCGAATGCACACACCAGGAAATTTGCTCCTGTAATCAAGATTCAGATTGCGACGACGACGATCCCTGCACCGACGACGCCTGCGACAACAGCGAATGCACACACCAAAGCATCTGCGCCTGCGTCGAAGATGTGGATTGCGACGACGACGATCCTTGCACCGACGACGCCTGCGACAACGGCGAATGCACACACCAGAACACCTGCGCCTGCGTACACGATTCGGATTGCGACGACGGCAATCTCTGCACCGATGACGACTGCAACGAGCAAAACACCTGCACCAACACCGCGAACAGCCTTCCCTGCGACGACGACAATGTCTGCACCGAAAACGACACGTGCAGCGAAGGCAGCTGCTCGGGCACCGACATCTGCGGCGGCTGCGATCCGGTCGCCCTGCCCGAACCGGTCCCCATGGCCCCTTTGCCTGGTGAAACCAACCCCGGCCGCAGCGAGTTCACCACCACCAACGGCTTTGCGGACGACTACATCTACAGCGCGAACAATGAGTTCAAGGTCGGCACCCGGCAAGAGTGGGGCGGCACCATCATTTTTTTCGGTCAAAACATCAATGACTGGGCAGGCCGCAACAACACAAACACCATCGACGCCAACGACACGGGACGCGAGGTGCAGGTGGCGTTCTATGATCCGGACCGAGCCATGCAGGACTGTGCTTGGGACGCATCCTGCGCCTCGTCCGGCACCAATTGCGAGTTTTCCATCACCTTCCTGGGATGGAATCCCGTTCAAGGAGGCAATCGCTGCAACAGGGGCTCCGGCGTTGAGGACGTGGTCAGCCAGGACGGGGTGCAGACGGTCACGACCCTTCCTCTGTTCTGGAATCCCAACTGGGATCTAGAGAACTGCTCAGACTTGGCATGCGATGATCCGAACTTGCGCGAGCGCCGCTCGGACGTCCGGGTGGAACAGCGCATGCGCTTCGTTCGCAGCCACGTGGTGGAGTTGCAATACACCCTGACCAACCTCGGCGACCTGAACCACAGGTCAACCGCCCAGGAGATGCCCACCGTCTACACCGCCAACGGAAACAACGGTCCGGACCTGTGGCGACTGTTTAACTCCGAAGGAACGGAAATCGCCATCGACGTACCGGGCAACGACGGCTTTTTCTACAAAAACTACAGCTCCCCGGGCGGCTGGTCCTGCATGCAAAACACCAACCTGGACTACGGCGTGGGCCTGTATTCGGAAAACCGCCTGCCCAACGCCCAGGGCTGGCAAAACAGAGGCCTGCCCTTCAACAACTTCCGCCCTGTTTTTCCCTTCGGCCTCCCCCCATACGGCGAAGTCATCGCTCGGTCTTATTTGATCCTGGGCAGCAAAACCACGATCGAAGCCGAGGCCGCATGGCTGGACCAAAATCTGGCCCCCTTCGGCTGGCTCGACGGCCCCACGGCCGATCAAAGCGTCAACGCTTCGTTTTCGGTCTCCGGCTGGGTCCTGGACAACAAAGGCATAAGTGCCATGGAGGCCATCATCGACGGCAGCCAGGTAACGGCCTTATCCCACGGCAACGCCCGCTCAGATGTTTGCCTGGTCTGGCCCGCCTACCCGAGCTGTCCCAACGCAGGCTTTACCGGCAACGTGAACGTCTCAGGCCTGAGCGCCTGCCAACATCTCTTGGAAATCCGCGCCACCGACACGGACGGCAACCAGCGCATCATCGCCCGCCAGCGAATCGTCGTCACTGAGTAGCAAAACTTGCCCTCTCCTTGACCGAACACGGACCAGCCCTTAAGATGTGTCTCCGTGGGCGTTTGCTGGCTCACAGAAGGGCTCCATGAACCCAAGCTCAGAAAGCAGCATCTTGATCCTGGCCTCGGCCTCGCCGCGGCGAAGGGACCTGTTGAATTTAGCGGGTGTACCTCACAGGATTCAGGCCGCCGAGGTGGATGAGACCGCAGGCCTTGCTGAAGATGCGAAGGACTACGCCCTTCGCATGGCGCAGACCAAGGCACAAGCTCTGGCCGACAAGCATCCACGGTCCTGGATTTTGGCGGCGGACACGGTGGTGGTCATCGACGGAAAAACGCTGGGCAAGCCTGCCGACCGTGATTCCGGGCGCTCCATGCTCAAAAGCTTGAGTGGTCGTGCACATGAGGTCTTCAGCGCTGTGGCCCTCCTGGGCCCGGACCAAACCCAGCACCAACTCCTGGCGCGCACCGAGGTGCGATTCAGGACCCTCGACGAGCGGCTCATCGAAGCTTACTTGGACACGGGTGAACCTTTCGACAAAGCCGGTGCCTACGGCATTCAGGGCCAGGGTGCCATGCTAGTGAAGTCCATCAGCGGATCCTATACCAACGTTGTCGGCCTGCCCCTTTGTGAGACCATTGAGCTCTTAGAGCAAGTCGGCGTCTACTCGCCCTTTGCGGTACAGGGGCAACAGCAACATGCCATCGCGGGAGGTCACGGATGAAAATCACCCCCATCGACATCCGACAGCAACAGTTTGGGCGCAGTTTCCGAGGCCTGGATGGCAGAGAAGTGGATTCGTTCTTGAATTTGGTCTCTGACGAGCTGGAAACCCTGCAACGAGAGAACAACCGATTCAAGGAAGAGCTGGCCCGAACCATGCGCATCGTCGAAGAACATCGCGAGCGAGAGCGCACCTTAAAAGAAACCATGATCACGGCCCAGCGTATCACCGACGACATCAAGGAAAGTGCCCGCAAAGAGGCCGAGATCATCATCTCCCGGGCGGAGATTCAGGCAGAAAAGATTATCCATGCGGCCAACGACCGACTGGTCAAGGTCATCGAAGACATTAACGAAATGAAGCGACAGCGCGATCAGTTGCAAGCTGGTTTGACGAATCTGGTAGAGAGCCACCGCAAACTGCTTCGCGAAGTTCATGAAGAAAAAAGCGCCGAACTCTTTGTCGGCATTGAAGAACTGCGGCAACGTCGGGCCCGCCTGCACGCGGAAGTGCAAGAGGTATTGGAAGCCCACGCCAGCCTGCTGGGCCTGGAACGTGAACGAGAGACCGAAGACGTGCGTGAAGAAGTCGAGCGCCTCCGCAGCCTGCAAACCAACCTCATGTCTCGAATCCAAGGCGCCATCGACACCCACTCCAAGCTACTGGAAGCAAGAGAAGAAGCGGAAGGCCGAGATCGCTCCATCTACCCGGTAGAAAACAGCCTGCGGGTCTTTCGACGACCCAGCAAAGATGAGGATGGGGATACGAAACAAGCGACAAGTCATGAAGACGATGACACAGAAGAGCAGGCCAAGGAAAAGGTCCGGTGAAACCCGTCGCGGTCCTGCTTCTGGGACTGACCCTACTTATAAATGGGCCTGCGCAAGCCCAAAGCGCTCCAAACGATTGCTCCATCTCAAGCCACAACTTTCGTTACTGCGTCGAGCCATCCCAGCGCGGCTTGGCTGAATCCTTATCCAAAGTCGCGGAAACCTACCGCCGCAAGGTTCAGGCCGATCTGGGTCGAACGCTCGCCGGCAACACACGGGTGGTGGTGGCTCGAGGACTGGCGAAAATGAGGGCCGCGGCCCCGAAAGGCACACGAGTCCCCCCTTGGGCCGCGGGCATGGCCTTTTCCCGACGCAACCTGATCTTGCTGCGAGTTGAGAACAGAAGGGGCGCGGTAAACGACATCACAAAGGTTTTTGTGCACGAATTGGCCCACCTGGCTTTGGACCAGGCCGTGAACTTCCGTCGCTTACCGCGATGGTTCCACGAAGGCTTCGCCATCCATCATTCGGGTGAATGGTCTATGGGAAGAACCACGGCCCTGGCCCATGGGGTCTTGTCGAATCGATTGTTCAGCCTGGAAGCCTTAACCGAATCTTTCCCCGACAAACCCCCGGATGTGGATCTGGCTTACGCACAAAGCATCGACTTCGTCGCATTCCTCCTCCATCGATTCGGTCGAGAGCGCTTTCGCAAACTCATCGGCCTCCTGGGGCAGGATTGGCCCTTCCTGCTGGGCGTAGAAGAAGCCTATGACATGGGCATCTTCAAACTTGAGCAGGAGTGGCATGGTGATTTAAAAATGCGCTTCACTTGGATTCCCTTTCTGACGGGCACCGCGACCCTGTGGTTCTTGGCCAGCCTTGTCTTCATCGCCGCCTACCTTCGCCGACGGCGAACCAAGCGCCTTGGCCGGGCCCTGCTCGATGCCCAAGAAGATGAGGACGTGCCCGATCCGCCATTGACACCATTCAGTCCCTGAGCAGGCAGGGACAAAACACTGATTATGCCAGCATAACGTGGCACTAAACGAATCAAAAAACGATTCGTAAATGCCACTAACACCGAAAATCCATGGAAAAACCACCAGGACTGTGATAATTCCATGCGGCACGGCGAATATAATCAAAAGGCGTCCCAGCGACCGCCAGCGCGGAGGGTGGAGATATGACATCCGACGACCAGAACCCCAAGACTCCCGAAGAACAGATCCAGCCTGAGGCAGCTGTTCAGCCCGAGACTGAGATCCAGCCCGAGACTGAGATCCAGCCCGAGACTGAGGTTCAGCCCGAGGCTGCTGTTCAGCCCGAGGCTGCTGTTCAGCCCGAGGCTGCTGTTCAGCCCGAGGCCGCTGTTCAGCCCGAGGCTGCTCTTCAGCCCGAGGCTGAGGTTCAGCCGGAGGCTGCTGTTCAGCCCGAGGCTGCTCTTCAGCCCGAGGCTGCTCTTCAGCCCGAGGCTGAGGTTCAGCCCGAGGCCGCTGTTCAGCCCGAGGCTGCTCTTCAGCCCGAGGCTGAGGTTCAGCCCGAGGCCGCTGTTCAGCCCGAGACTGAGGTTCAGCCCGAGGCCGCTGTTCAGCCCGAGGCCGCTGTTCAGCCCGAGGCCGCTGTTCAGCCCGAGGCCGCTGTTCAGCCCGAGGCCGCTGTTCAGCCCGAGGCTGCTGTTCAGCCCGAGGCTGCTGTTCAACCCGAGGCCGCTGTTCAGCCCGAGGCTGCTGTTCAACCCGAGGCTGCTGTTCAGCCCGAGGCTGCTACTCAATCCGAGGCAGATGAACAGCTGGAGGAAGTGGAGCCCTTGCCCGAGGTGCAGCTCGCCGAAGATGCCGATCTGGACAACACCCCCCTCCCCCTGCCAGGCGGCCCAGGCAGCCAACCAGCCACTTTCGATCCTCGGCAAGCACCCATTTGGCAGGGATTGCTGGCAGAGTACGAACGAGAGCTTCAAGCCATGGGCAACGACCCCGCGGGCGCCTTGTTACATTACGAATCCGGGCGCATTTGGGAAGAAAAGCTGGCCCAGCCCAAAAACGCCTACCAAAGTTACAGCGTGGCTTTCCAGCTCAACCCAAAATTGCTGCCCAACATCCGGGCCGCTCGACGCTTGGCCAGCCAAGTCGGCAACTGGAATCTTAGCGTGCAGATTCTGGAAAGCGAACTCGAGGTCTGCAAGGATCCAACCCACAAAGCGCACCTGTTGCACGTCCGCGGCCTTATGCTTGAGGAAAAACTTGGTCGTATGGAAGAGGCCCGGGCATCCTATGATGCAGCCCTGGCTGAAGACCCCAACAACGTAGAATTCCTGCGCCAACAAGAACGACTGGCCATCAGCTCTGGCGATTGGGACAAAGTCCTAACGATACGCGGCCGACTCCTGGAGCTTCTGGATGACCCCAGGGTCAAGGTACAACTACTTTTGAGCTGTGCCCATTTGATCGAACATCAATCCTCGGACAACAAGGGCGCAGAAGCATACTTCCGACAAGTTCTTGAAATCGCCCCTGAAAACCTGCTCGCCATCCGTGGCCTGCGCGCTCTCTTTGAGCGAGGCAGCCGCTACGAAGACCAGCTCGAGGTGCTGCAAAAAGAGGCGGCCCTGACAACCGATGGTACTCGAGCTGCTCAACTGTACTACCAGGCTGCACGTTTGCTTCGAGAGCACATCGGTGCGGAGGACAAGGCCGTCGAGGCCATCAACCAAGCACTGGCCTTAACCCCCGAAGACCACATGCTGTTGTCCGAGCTGGCTCAAATCCATGAAGGCTCCATGCGTTGGCAAGAGCTTGTCGAAGTCATTGAGCGGCAAGTACAAATCATCACCGATCGCCAAGAACTGGTTTCCTTGCATTTCAAGCTGGGCAACCTCTTTGAGGACAAGCTATTCAACGAAGACCAGGCCATCCCAGCCTACCGAAAAGTGGTCGAGCTCAATCCCAACTACCTGCCCGCCCTGCAGGCTTTGGGTAAATTGTTCTACCGCAAAGGGAAGTGGGACGAGCTGGTGCAGATGTATGAAGTCGAATGTCGCGAAACCCAGGATCCCAAACAGCGCGCGGTCAAGATGTACAAACTGGCGGAGATCTTAGAGGAGCGCCTGAATCGCGATGATGACGCCATGCTGAAATTCGAACAGAGCCTCGAATTGAGCCCGGGCTACCTGCCGGCCTTGAAGGCATTGGGCCGGCTCTACAACAAATACAATCGATCGGAATCGCTGATCCAAATGTACGAAAACGAGCTGGAGATCAGCATCGATCAGGATCAGAAGGTTTTCTTATTGGATAAAATTGGCACCATTTGGGAAGAAAAACTCAACAACGTGGACAAAGCCATCGCCACCTACCAGCGCATTTTGGAAATCTCTCCCAATTATCTGCCCGCCATCCGCACCCTGGGCAAGCTCTATGTGCGTGCCGATCGCTACGAAGACATCATCCGCATCAACGAGCTGGAGAGCCAACTGGTAAACGATCAGAAACAAGTCATCAGCTTGTTGCACCGCAATGGCGAGATTTGTGAAGAAAAGATCAATGACAAGGATCGAGCCATCGAGACCTACAAGCAGGTGCTGGCCTTGGCCCCGGCCTACTTGCCGGCCCTGCAAAGTCTGGGTCGACTCTACTTCATCAAGGGCCTGTGGGACGATCTGATCGGCATGTATCGCCAGGAGATCGACGTCACCCTGAATGAATCCCAACAGGTCATCATGCTCTACAAAATTGGAGAGCTCTTCGAAGACAAACTGGATCAACCAGAGAAAGCAATCAGCGCATACAAAGAAGTGCTTGCCTTGCAGGGAGACTATTTCCCAGCCTTAAAAGCGCTCAACCGAATTTACTCGCGCAACCGAGACTGGGAGAACTTGCTTGAGGTGCTCACCCAAGAGGCGAGTGTCATCGAAGATCCACAACAGAAGGCCCTGGCTTTGTTTCGAGTGGCCGAAATTTGCGAGTCCCAGCTGCAGCAACCGGAACGAGCCGTGGAAACCCTCTGTAGTATCCAGCAACTCGTCCCCAATCACGGCCCCAGCATCCGCGCCTTAGAGCGACTCTACACCAAGGGCGATCAGTGGCGCGAACTGCTCGGCATCTTCGAGCAACAACTCAGCCGAGCCGGAAACGACAGCCAAAAGGTGCACCTCCTCTTTCATATGGCAGACATCCAGGCGCATAAAATTAATGATCTGGTCAGCGCCTGTGAATTGCTTGAGAAGGTCTTGGCCATCCAAGATGATCATCTGCCGAGCCTGGAGGCTCTTGAACGTATCTACTTGACCCAGCGCAATCACCAGGCTTTGGTCCGCATCTACGAAACTTGGTCCAAGCACGTCAAAGCCCCGCCGCTGGAACTTTCGCTTCAATCTCAACTGGCCGATATCAAAGAAAACCGCCTGCAACCCCCCAAGAACGCCGGCGAGCATTACCTGAGAATGCTCGCCATCGATCCGGGTCATCCGGAGGCCACGCGATCCCTGGATGTCCTGTTTCACAAGTTCGGCACCTGGAGCGGATTGCGCACACTGCACGAAAGGGAACTGACCCACGTCAAGAGCCGGGATGTGGCACTCGACCTTTGCACCCGCATTGGCGATTTGGCGGAGACCCAACTGAGCCAGCCTCAGGTCGCCGTCCATTATTATCGCCAGGCCTTGTTGATCAAAGGCGATCATCTGCCTGCCATCAAAGGCCTTAAAAGACTTTACGCCCAGACCGATGATGCAGAGGCCATGGTGCAGTTGCTGGATCTGGAGGGCCAAGTCACCAAGGATCCGCGTCAAGCCATCGCCACCTTGCTGGAAGTGGGTGCCCTGTACCGAGACAAATTCAACGATCCCCAGCGATCAGTCAATTGCTTCTTCAAGGTACTGGAAAGAGATCCCCGGGAAACTCAGGCCAGCAATCAAGCCGAAATTCTGCTGCTGGACATGCAGGCCCACGAGCAGTTGGTAGCGCTGTACAGCCAGAGGGTTACCGTCACCGAAGACAGCCGAGCACTGGCCGACCTGCACAACAAAATGGGCGACCTGTTGCGCTCCAATCTTAACAAACCCAATGAAGCCGCCGATGCCTATCGCCAGGTCTTGCAGATCAACCCATCCCATCCCCAAGCCCTGGTGGCCCAGGCCGAACTCTGCTTCGAGTTGGAGAAGTGGGACGAGTGTTTGCAATTGACCCGCCGTATCCTTGAGTTGGTGACCGATGCACAAGCGCTGGCAGAGGCCAACTTTCGCCTGGCTCAAATCTTTTTGGAGAAGATGCCCGATGGGGAACAAGCCATCGTCCATTTGCGCCGCACCTTAGAGCTGCGCCCTGGTGATGTGGAGGCCCTGACCCGGCTCAAAGTATTGCATACCGAGCGGCAGGAAATTGACGCCGCCATCGAAGTGCTGGGCTCTCTGGTACAGGCCGATGAAAACAATCGTATCAGCCACCTGCTGGAACAAGCCCAGCTACTGGACAAAGCCAAGAACCTGCCCGATCAGGCAGTGGAGGCTTATATACAAATCCAACAACTCGAGCCCAACAACGTAGCCGTGGTGCAACGATTGGGTGAACTCTACGAACGGCTGGAACGTTGGGCCGAGCTGGTCGATGCTTACCAAGCTTTTATTGGCCTCCTGCCCGGCGACGATGCCGACCAGGCCATCCCACTGCACCTGAAGATGGGTGGTCTCTACGACAAAAAACTCAACAACCTGGACAAGGCTATCTTGGAATACAAGCGGGCCATCGAGATCGAGCCCGAGCATTTGGGCGCCCACGAGGCACTCGCCGAACTATACGGTCGCACCGGCCTTTACTATGCCAATGCCATCGAAGAACACCGCAAGCTTCTTGCCCTCTATCCCTTCCGCATCGACTCTTACCACCAACTCCGGCGGATCTTTGAAGAGCAACGAGCCTTCGATAAGGTCTTTTGCTCTTGTTCCGTGCTCCACTACCTCCGGGCCACCGACCAAAATGAAGAGTTCTTCTACGGAGAAAACAACAACAAGGCCCCGGACAAGTCCGCCGAAAAACTCACCACCGAAGAGACCGGCCGCCATCTGGTACACCCGAACGAGCGTGGTGCCACACGCAGCATTCTGCAGGTCATTGGGCCTCATTTGAACAAGCTTTACCCCGCGGATCTGTCCAGACATGGTGTTGGCAAACAAGACAAAGCCAGGCCCGACGATCCCTTGCGAACCCTGACCGCGCAGTTGGCCCAAAACTTAGGCGGCGTGGAATATGAACTTTATCGCTCCAGCCAGCCCACCCACCTGGTGGCCATCGAGAACACTTCGCCTCCATCAATCATCGTGGGGGAGGGACTGGTCAAACGCACCGTGGTCAAAGAACAACGCTTCGCCTTGGCCCGAGCCTTGAAACGTATCCAAGACGGCAGTTTTCTGGCAACCCAAATTGGTGCCAAGACCCTTGCCCAACTTATCGCCGCGGCCGTTCAGCCGCACCATCCAAGCTGCCCGGTGGCCACCTACCCCTCCGAGCTGCCGGCGGATCTATCCAAGAAAATCACCAAGGCATTGCCACGCAAGCAGCGCAAAGCCCTTGATGAACTGATGAAGGAACTGGCACCGACCTTGGCCCGGGTCCCTGACTACGAGGCCTACCTGGCGGGCGTAGAGCATTCGGCGGCGCGGGTCGGCTTGAGCATGTCTAACGATCTCTCCAACGCCATCATGCACTTAAGCCGCGAGACGCCCGAACTTCGAGACAAACGGCCCACCAACACAGCCGAAATCATCGAACTCTTCGCCAAGTACCCCCTCATCAGCGAGTTGCTACAATTCGCTATCAGCGAAGAATACTTCAACCTGCGCAAAAGACTGAAGATGACCATCACGGGTTAGATGTTCTAAACAAGCCAAAATCTCGCCCCTCAAATCAAAAACGAAAACACCCCCCCAAACGCTAGAACATCTTATGCCGTGTCGCTTTGCGACACGGTGCTAGTGTTTCTTAACGGGTGCTAATCACCCCAACGAAACAACAAAAGGGGCACCCAATGGGTGCCCCTTTTGTATTATTCAAAATCAAACTCAGTCACAGCCTGAGTTGTCTTCCCACTGCATGTACATTTCCAAACGATAAGGCATGCATTCTTCCACGCTGTCGTTCACCGAACGAACCACCACGTTCAACTCGGTGTAATCCTCAAGGGGTGCCAGGCCCTCAAAATAATACCCCATCAGGTAGGCCGAACTGCCGTCAGTAAACTCCACGTAGTCCACGGCGGGATCGGTACACCAGGCGCTGGCCTCGAAACTCGAACAATTCTCCGCTGGCTCGATGCACAGCTCCCAATCAGCAGGGCTTGCGCCCGGCGGCAAATACAGCAACACCCATTGAGTAAAACACTGGGTACCTATGTAGATCCCGTGGTTCACATCCTCGGTGGCGGTGATGTGATACCAATCCTGATCACCCATCGGGTACAAGGTTCTCTCCATGGACAAAGGCGTACTCTCAAGCATATCGGCCAGAAGCTGAATGGTGCCACAGGAGTCGTTGGCCACGCCGTCATAATCCAACCCACCCTCATTCAAATCTTCATCGGTCTCGCCATCGCAATCGTTGTCCAGACCATCGCAGTCCTCGTCTTCGGCACCCGTAAAATTTGGGCCACCACAAGCCAAGGTTTTCACACCACCGTCATCGATGCACATCATGATGCCGAAACTGCACTGACCTTCGTCGGTTCCACACTGAGCCCCGCCTTCGGGGTTATTTTCGTCGGTGCTGCCGTCGCAGTCGTCATCCAGGCCGTTGCAGAGTTCGGAATTCTGACCAACCATGGCCACTTCGTTGCCACCACCGTCCAAACAGGGGCCCCAAGCGCCGCCAACGCAGGTCTGATTGCCCACGGCGCATTCACCGATGTTCGCGCCGCAAGCCTGGGTGTCGTTGGGGGTGCAGGCGCAACCTTCGTCGATCCGCAAATCGCAGTTGTTGTCCTTGCCGTCGCAGAGTTCTTCGGCACCACCATAAATAGTGTTGTCGTTGTCGTTGCAGTCATCGTTGGGGGTGGAGCAAGAGTCGACGCTGTAGTGACCATCGGAATCGCCGTCCACGTCCAAGTCCTCATCGGTCAAGTTGTCACAATCGTCGTCGAGGTTGTTGCAGGTCTCGGCCACGGGCACCTGGGCATCACAGTTCATCCAGCTGCCGTTGTAGCAAAACTCAACACCGTTGCCGCAGGCGGTGGTGCATTGACGTTCCATGGGCTGACAATCGGCACCGGCCTTTTCATCAAAGCAGCCGTTGCAGTTGTCGTCTTTGCCGTTGCAGGTCTCTTCTGTCGGCTGCCGAGCGTCACAACCGATCCAACTGCCAGCCTCGCATGTCTCCACGCCCACACCGCAGGCCGTCTGACAAACACGCTGCAAGCCATCGTCGATGAAACCGTTGCAGTCGTTGTCCAGGCCATCACAAATCTCGGTGGTGGCATTACAGTCGTCGCCGCCGCCACAAGCTACGGCAAAGACGAGACTCGACAAGGCCAAACCCAATAGAATCTTCTTTAGCATGACGCCTCCTCATCGCCCTCTTTGAGAGGGCCTCCGAATTAATAAAAATGGTTGTCGAACGGCTGAATACTAAGGGGAATTGCCGCGCTGAGTCAAGTTGCTGCAAATACGTCTTCAACGATGGCTAAAAAAGCCTCAACCACCCTGGGGTCAAACTGGCTACCTGAAGTGTTTTTGATTTCGGCGACCGCCACATCCCGGCTGAGTGCCTTGCGATAGGGTCGGTCGGAAGTCATGGCGTCAAAAGAGTCGGCCACTGCAATGATACGGGCCTCCAAGGGAATTTCCTCGCCCTTAAGACGCCCCGGATAACCCGAGCCGTCGTAGCGCTCATGATGGCGCAGCACCACCTTCTGGGCGTCGCTCAAGAACTTGATGGGGCCCAAAATGTTGTCACCAAGCAAAGGGTGATTGCGGATGGTTTCCCACTCATCCTCAGAGAGCTTCACGCGCTTTTGTAAAATGGCGTCCGATATTCCGATCTTGCCGATGTCGTGCAACATGCCTGCATAATGGATGACCCTTTGCGTTCGGGCGTCCAAATCCATCTTCTTGGCGATGGCGACGGCGTAACGCGTCACCCGCTCGGAATGACCCTTGGTATAGGTGTCCCGAGCCTCGAGGGCCTGGGCCAGGCTCTTCATGGTTTCCAGATAAGTTTGCTGGGTGGACTCGAAAAGCCGGGCGTTTTCGATGGCGATGGCCGCCTGACTGGCCAAAACCTGCAATACCCGCTCGTCGTCCTTGCTGAAAGCCTCGTCCCGACCGGTGCTGAGCTCAAAATAGCCGATAATGCGGTCACCTATCTTTAGGGGCACCGCCAGCTTCGCCTGCTCTCCATTTTTCAGCCAGGCGACGCCAGCCGGCTTGGTTTCCGGAGCGGCCTCGGGAGATTTTGCAAGCAGCTCCTCGTTGCCCAAACTTTCCTGGTCCAAGAGCCGGATGGCGCAGGATGAAGAGTCCACTATCTCTTTCGTCATGCCGACGATGGCATCCAGGGTTCTATCCAAATCCAGCGACGAAGTAATGGTGCGTGAAGCCTTCTGCAATGTCTCCAACTCACGCACCCGTTTTTCCAAATTGACGTTGGCCTTTTTGATGCGCTTGGCGTGGTCCTTCAGCTCTTCGTTCATGCGATCGATCTCGCGCACATGCTCGGCAAGCTGAGCCTGTTTTTTCTCAAGACGAGAGTGGATGTCCGCGTTATGCAAAGCCTGAGCCGCCCAGGAGGCGAAGGTGGAAAAAAGCCTCAAATCTTGCTCGCTGAAGGCATCAGGCTCCTTGGCCTCGGCGTCCAGGACGCCCACCACCTCGTCGCGCACGATGAGCGGCGTGGCCATCTCACAGCGACCACCAGCCACACCCTCGATGTAACCCCCGTTTATCTGTACGTCCGGCACCAAGACAGCCTTGCCCGTGGCCAACACGCGACCCGTGATGCCCCGTCCCGTCGGGATGCGCATGCCGGCGTGCACTTCGTCCTTGTACCCAAGGGCTGCCCGCACCACCAGGTCGTCGCCCACCCTCTCAAGCAGGGCGCAGTTGTCAAAATGAAGGGCCTTCTTGCCCAAGGACAGAATCTCGTCCAAGAGCTCATCCAAAGACAGGCTGGAACTGACCTGTCGCCCAAGGCGACCCAACAGCTCAAGATCCTGCACGCGGCGTTCCAAGCGCTGACTTCGATCCTTGATCGAGGCAACCAAGCGAGCATTGTTGATGGCCGTGGCCGCCTGGTTGGCGAAAATACGGAACAAGTCCAAGTCATCCAGATGGAAAGCACCGGGCTTGCGGCTCTCGGCATCCAGTACACCGATGATCTCGTCGTCAATGCGTAGCGGCACGGCCATCTCGCTACGAGCGCCCTGGACCCCCTGGATGTAACCCTCGTACTGGCGCACGTCGTTGACAATCACGGGGTCACCAGAGCGGAAAGCTTCGCCCGTGATGCCCACACCAATGGAGGCTTTGAAGCCGGCCACCACCTCGGGTCGATAACCTCTGGCCGCCCGAATGGTCAACACACCCTCTTCCGAATCAAAAAGAAGGAGAGCGCAGGTGTCCAGGCGGAATACGTCCTCCACCAAGGACAAAATGGTATCCAATAATTGATCCGGATCCAGGATGGAATTCATGGCTCTGGCGGCCTGGTTCAATGCTGCCAGTTTGCGTACCGCCTCGGACACAGTGCTCACTCCGTGCCCCCCAAAGGGCCGGAACCAAAGACATTCCGACCCAAGCAAAATAGGCCCCAAAACCTGAAAAGGCAAGAAAGAACGACTTAATGGGATTTTCCTTGACGACTTGGCGCGATGGGGTAGTTTATCGCAATACAAAGCAGCAAACCCAATCACTGATGTGCTCAGGAGGCACAGGCCATGAACATACCAGCGGAACTAAAGTACACAAAGGATCACGAGTGGTTAAAGGTGGAAGACAAGGTGGTCACCCTCGGCATCAGTGATTACGCCCAGATGGAACTCGGCGATATCGTCAACGTGGAGCTTCCCGACGAAGGCGAAGTGTACGAAAAAGAGGACTCCATCGGGGCCGTGGAATCGGTGAAAGCCTCCAGCGAGATCTTCACACCGGTGAGCGGAAAAATCCTCGAAATCAACGATCCCCTGATGGATGCCCCCGAAACCATCAACGATGACCCCTATGAAGAGGGGTGGATGGTCAAGATCGAGCTATCCAACTTGGATGAACTGGAAGAGCTGATGGACGCGAACGCTTACCAGGCATACGTCCAAGAGGAGTCCAAGTAATCACTTGAAAGGCGGTGTTCTCGTGCGCTACATCCCCCACACCGAAGACGATGTCCGGAGGATGCTTGAGGCCGTGGGGGTCGCAACAGTCGAAGACCTCTTCGCCAGCATTCCCAAAAAACTTCTATTGGACCGGGCATTGAACCTGCCCGAGCCCCTGGACGAATCCGCTCTTTGCGCACTCATGCGCAAGCTGGCAACCGCCAACACGGGTTCCGGCGACCGCATGGCTCAGTTTTTGGGTGCCGGTGCCTATGCTCACCATGTACCTGCCGCCGTGGACATGCTGCTGCAACGCGGCGAGTTCTTCACGGCCTACACGCCGTATCAGGCAGAGGTTAGTCAGGGCACCCTGCAAGCCATCTTCGAGTACCAATCCATGATGGCTTCGCTTTTGGGCACCGAGCTGGTCAACGCCTCCATGTACGACGGAGCCTCGGCCACGGCAGAGGCGCTGCTCATGGCGCTTCGGGTCGCGCGAAAACGCAAACGCCTGCTGCTGGCGAGATCGCTGCATCCCGAGGTGGCCGAGACCTGCAATAGCTATTTGAGTGAACACGACGAAAGCACGGAGACCATCCCCTTCGGCCCCCAGGGCACCACGGATTTGGACGCCCTGAAGAAAACCCTGGGTGAGGGTGTGGCGGCGGTGGTCATACAAAGCCCGAATGCTTTGGGCTGCATAGAACCCTTGGCGCAGATAGCCGAAATGGTTCACGCCGCCGGTGCCTTGCTGATCGCCGTGGTCTTGGAACCCGTGAGCCTGGGGATGCTGGAGGCCCCGGGCCACCTGGGTGCCGACATCGTCACGGGGGAGGGCTCGGCCTTCGGGACCGGCCTGAACTACGGCGGTCCCGGACTCGGGCTCTTTGGCACAACCGAAAAGCAGGTCTGGCAAATGCCGGGTCGTCTGGTGGGAGAGACCACGGACGATCGAGGGCAAACAGGCTACGTGCTGACCATGGCCAGCCGCGAGCAACATATCCGCCGAGGCCGGGCCACCTCCAACATTTGCACCAACGAGGGATTGTGCATGTTGGCGGCAGTCATCCACCTGTCACTACTCGGCAAGCAAGGCCTGACCGAATTGGCACGTATCAACGCAGCCAACGCTCACACTACCGCGGAGCGCCTGGTCCAAGTCAATGGCGTGGAGATGGCCTTCGCCGCCCCCTATTTTAACGAGTTCGTCCTGAAGGTACCCGGCGGCGTGGACGCCGCACTGACGCGCCTGGACCAAGCCGGCATCGTTGGCGGCCTTGCGCTCAAGCGATTCTATCCCGAACTAGACGATCACCTGCTTCTCTGCGTCACCGAGCTCAACGACGCCGAGCAAGTAGAACGCTACGCAGAAGCCCTAAAAGCCTGAAAGGAGCCAAGCCATGACGAATCAAAGTTCCGGAAAAAATGGCCTGGTCCACGCCGAGGCACCCATTTTCACCCGCTCGGTGCCCGGCCGCATCGGCTACAGCTTACCCAAGGCCTTCGGTGACACAGAAAACGCCGAAGCCGCCATTCCCGAGGGCTTGCGCCGCAAAGAAGCCGCTGAGCTGCCCGAGGTCGACGAGCCCACCGTGGTACGTCACTACACTCGCCTGAGCGTCTGGAATCACAGCATTGACTCGGGTTTCTACCCGCTGGGTTCCTGCACCATGAAGTACAACCCGCGCGTCAACGAAAAGGCCGTCCGCCTGGAGGGTTTCGGTCTGCTGCACCCTTACGCACCCGAAGCCCACACCCAGGGTGCCATGCGTCTGATTTATGAGTTGGGTCGGGACTTGGCGGAAATCGCCGGCTTTACCCAAGTCACCCTGCAACCAGCGGCGGGTGCCCACGGCGAACTCGTGGGCATCAAACTGATCCGGGCCTACCACAAGGCCCAGGGCAATCCGCGCAAAAAAATACTCGTCCCCGACACGGCCCACGGAACCAACCCGGCATCTTGCAAGAACTCGGGTTACAAAGCCGTGGAAGTCAAAAGCGGCCCGGACGGTGTGCTCTTGCCTGAATCCGTGGAAAAGCTCATGGATGAAAATGTTGCCGGCCTGATGGTCACCAACCCCAACACCTTGGGCCTCTTCGAAGAGCACATCTGCGAAATCGCTGAAATCGTGCACGCCAAGGGCGGCCTGGTTTACTGCGACGGCGCCAACTTGAACTCCATCATGGGCGTATCCAGACCGGGGGACATGGGCATCGATGTAATGCACTTCAACCTGCACAAGACCTTCTCCACGCCCCACGGCGGCGGCGGACCCGGATCCGGCCCGGTGGGCGTCCACGACAAATTGGCCCCCTTTCTTCCCACGCCCATCATCAACGAGAAAAATGGCGTGTATCGATGGGACTACGATCGGCCCCAGAGCATCGGCCGGGTCAAGTCTTTCTATGGCAACTTCGCCGTCATGGTCCGGGCCTATGCATACATCCGCGAGATGGGCGCAGCCGGTCTGAAGCAAGCCAGCCAAATGGCCGTGCTCAATGCCAACTACGTGCGAGCCGGACTGGAGTCCACCTACGACCTACCCTACAAAACACCCTCCATGCACGAGGTGGTCTTTTCGGACAAGCACCTGGAGGAAACCGGCGTGACCACCCTGGACGTGGCCAAACGGCTTCTGGATCACGGTGTGCATCCGCCCACGGTCTACTTTCCATTGGTCGTGCATGGGGCCATCATGATCGAACCCACCGAAACCGAGTCCAAAGAAACCTTGGATAGCTTCATCGACATCATGAAGGCAATCAGTGACGAGGCCAAGACCAACCCCGAGGTAGCCAAAGCAGCCCCCACGCGCACAGTGGTCGGACGCCTGGACGAAACCAAGGCCGCTCGCGAACCCATGCTGCGCTACAAACCTGACGCGTAAGTTCTACCGGCGGTCGAAACGGAAAGCGCGGATTCGACCGCGGTCACCAATCTCGAAGAAAAACCCGAACTGAAAGCGGATGATTCCATCGGCGTCGGCCAAACCCGCCGGCGGGTTTGCGAAGGGCGCGGCGTCATGGAAAGAACGCACGGCCACCTCGTCAAAGAACTTCACCCCGGAAGAAGTAACCACGAAGACCTGGCTTAGGGCCCCGCTCTTTTCCAAAGAAACGTTAAGCAGTGTATAGCGGTCCTTGACCCCATAAATATTGCCGTAGGGATCGCGGCGAATGTACTCAGCGCCCACCTTGGGCGACCAATACTGACTCACACCCCGTTTCACCCTGTTGAAAAAGGTGGCGTACTTGAATTCCTTGCTGTTGAGCAGCGTGGCTTCGCCCTCGTCCACGTCTTCAACGTGATCGTTGGCGGGAGCCCCTGTGACCATATCCAATTGGTCGAGACTGGGGCGTCTGAACATGGCTACCGTGCTCTCGTGCTGCCCCTGCTCTCCTGTCTGCTCGCTGGCCCGTTCACTGCCGTCTCCTTTCTGCAACCTGAGCTTGTCCGAATTGCCACTCATGGCTTCGCTGGCGTCGTAAGCGGCCATCTCGCCCATCTGCAAATCCAATTTCAAGTGAAGCGCATCTCTCTTCTTCAAATCGGGCACTTCGAAAGCGGGCATCTTGTACTCGGTCGCCTGCTGCTGATCGCCCTGCTTGCGGGTCAAGAGGGCCACATCGTCTAATCCTTCGTCCTGCTGGGGCTCAGGACGGCGGCGAGTTGACTCGGCGATGGTGGGCCTGGGTTGGGCCACCCCGTAATCCGACCGCCGATGCCGGCTGATGCTCTCTTTTTCCACCTGGGTGTTGTGCTCGGATAAAAAACGGGCATCTTCGGGCGGCTTCTTGTCGGGGGTGGGCGCCAAGTCCACCACTTGCCCCTCGGGATCCTCTTCTTCCTTCTTTTTCTCTTCTTCGGGGACTTCGGGCTCTGGGGGCAGTTTTTCCTTATTCTCTTCCACTTTCACTTCGGGCAAAATTTGTCGATTGGCCTCAAAGTCCCGGGGGCTCATGGCCAGCAGCGTGACTTCCGTATTCTCCTCCACCTTGGGCTTCGGCACCAAATCGGCGAACCAGTCATACATACCGGGCAGCAAACCGGTAAAAATCAGCTCAGCATGGACCAGGAGCGCGATGAGCAAGGCCACCAGCAATGGTTTGAAATTTCTGCCTGGCCGGTTCTCGGACATGGTCCCTTAACACCTCGCGTGCAGCGTCTATTCAGCTCAGTTCCAACTCTTCATTTTAACACTAGAGATAAGAGGGGGTCAAACCAACGGGGGGCTCAGATAGCTTCAAGCCTCTTCAGCAGGGATCGAATTCGATTGGCGTGGCCTTGTTCCTGCTTGGCCAATTCATCAAAAAGCTCATACAAATCTGACAACTGGCTCAGGGACAAGAGAGTGTTGTAAAGATCCCGGGTAGCGATTTCGCGTCGGTGGGCCACCTGCAAGACACCGGCCGCATCCGATGCCTCAGGCAGGTCCGGGGCATGGACGATACGCTCGACCGCCTCTTTCAGATTCGCATCATCGATGAGACCCGTCTTTTCAGGCAGGATCTCATATCGCTTCATCAAGCGATCGCGGTGGCTGACTTCGTCTTGAATCAGCTTGGCCAACAACGCGATCACCTCTGCATCCTGCTCGGCTTCGTCAAGCGAGAGTTGCCGTTTATGAGCCTCTTCATAAAAGGTCTTGGATTCTTCTTCGATACGAATCGCGAACTGAACGATGCCTTCCAGGCTCAGTTCAGGGGCTGCATTCGACATATCAAGTTCCTCGCTCAGGTCCAGGGTCGGTCAAAAGTTCATCGATGGCCCGGGCCGCGTTGTGGCCATCCCGAATGGCCGAAATCACATCCGGTCCGTGGATGATGTCGCCGGCAACGAAGATTTTCGGCTGAGGCGTGGCACCCGTGTCGTTGCGGGCGAAGCGTCCCCGGGTGATACCCAGTTTTTCCTGATCTTCTTCGCTTAGAAAGCCGTAGCCCGGCGCCTGGCCGATGGCCTCGATGACCTGACTGCCGGCATAGAAGGCCTTATCATCCTCGTCGATCTTGGGGTTAAAACGCCCCTCCTCATCGAAGACTTGCAGACAACGAGCCACCTCCAGCCCCTCCACTTTTCCCGCATCATCCAGCCGGATGCGCTTGGGGGCCCAGCCCGGCTCGATGATCACGCCCTCCTCTCGGCTCTCCTCGATCTCCTCGACGTCCGCCGGCATCTCTTCTTCGCATTCCAGACTCGTGAGCAGCATATCCACCTTGCCGAAGCGCTGCTTTTGCAGTCTGGCCAGGCTGCGGACGATGTCCATGGCCACGTTGCCACCGCCGATGACCACGATTTTTTCGTGAAGAGGGACCTCTTTGCCCAAGCGAATATCATTGAGCAACAAAATGGCCCGCTGCACGTCTTTGTGATCGTGGTTCTCGATTCGGGTACTGCGTCCACCAGGAAAACCCACGGCGATGATCACGGCATCGTGCTCGTCTTTGAGCTTTGTCCAGGCCGCGGGATCGTCCACTTTGCTATCACAACGAATTTCCACCCCCATGGCGACAATGGCCGCTACGTCCCTGTCGATGGCCTCGTCGGGCAGACGGTAAGCCGGGATGCCGTATCGCATGGTGCCGCCCGCCTTGGGCATGCGCTCGAAGATCGTGATCTGATGCCCCATGTGGGCCAAATAGTATGCTGCGGCCAAACCTGCCGGCCCGGCGCCCACGATGGCCACCTTCTTGCCGCTGGGTTTGATGACGGCTTTTTTCGCTTCTTCCGAATCCGGATCAAGACTCTTGGATATTTCGCTCACCTGCTCGGCGGGCAGGGCATCAATGGCGTAACGCTTGAGCCAGCGAATGGCCACGGCTTCGCCCCTGTGAGAAAGAGCACAAACCGATTCGCAATTGTGGGTACAAATTCGACCGCAAACCGAGGGCAGAGGATTGGTGCGGTAAATCTGTCGCACCGATTCGGGCAAGTCGCCATCAAAAATGCCGCGGATATATTCGGGAATGTTCATGTGGGCAGGGCATGTATCGGTGCAAAGACCGCATTCGACGCAGCGCTGGGCTTCTTCCATCGCGGCCCGGGCCGAGAAGCCCTTGACGAACTCCACGAAACTGCCGATGCGGACATCCGCCTCCATCATCTCCATGGGACGCCGCGTAAAATCCAGCCAGGACAAAGCCGGCTCAGCCTGCCAGCTTTTCTCCCCGGCATGGGTCTGATCCGGCTGGATGGTGAAGGCAGCTTGTTTCCAGCGCAGCTCCTCTAAGGGATCCTCTTTGATCGAGGCCTTTGTGTAAATGTAGTTCCGACTCATGGACAAAGAGCCCGTGGGGCAAACGTCTACGCAGAAAGCACAGAAGCAGCAGCGGCCATAGTCCACAACGGGCCGTTCCGGGTTGGTGCCCTCCGCCGCTTCGGGCGCTTCTTCTCCTTCGGCGCGCGCTGGCACCTTCATGTTGATGGCCGCCGTAGGGCACACGGTTGAACAGGTGCCGCAACCGATGCAGACCTCTTGGTCGTTGGTATGCATCCCGCGATAGATCATGGAGGCACCCTTTTTCTCGTGGACCTCCAGGTCTTCCGCCGGGTAGCGGATGGTCATGGGTTTGCGGAACAAGTTGGCCAAAACCGCAAAAGGGGCGAAAAATGATTTTTCTCCGAGGGCCATGATTCGCTCTCCTCGCCTGTCAGCGATCGATGTCCGGCGGACAGACGCTGAAAGACATCATCCAGGCCGCCACATCGTCGATCTTCATGCCCGGCAAATGCTTGTGGCATAAATACATGCCGGCCGGAAGAGATGGTCCGCGCACGGCGACCCGATAAGGCGTCAAACCACCGTCGCTGACCACGTAATAGCCGAACTCGCCTTTGGACGACTCCACCTTGGAGTATGCGTCACCAGCGGGCACGCGCAATTTCATCAAGTTGCCCATGTTGAGGCGCACTGGGCCATCGGGAATCTGGGCGGCCAGGCGCCGGATGATCCGCAGGGATTCATGGTAATCCATACGCACCTGCACCGCGCGAGCCAGGGCATCGCCTCCACCCGAACAGGCCACCTTCACCTCCACCTCGTCATAGGCCGCATAAGGCGCATCCACCCGAACATCGGCGACTACGCCCGTGGCCCTGAGGCTTGGCCCCACGATACCCGATGCCACAGCGTCTTCGGCCGAGATATACCCCAAGCCGCTCAAACGACTGTGCACGACCCGGTTCTCAAACAGCAAGCGATCCCAGGTAAGCAGGCGCTCCTCCAGGGTATCCACCAGCTTGAGCAAGCTATCCAGCCACCCAAGAGGCAAATCACGACGCACGCCGCCTGGGACGTTGTAGATGTGGTAGACGCGAGCGCCGGTCAGTGCCTCGAAAAGATCCAACAACCAGTCCCTGTCCAACATCATCAAATACATGGGCGTGTAGTGGCCCAAGGAACCGCCCAAAGCACCCATGCCCATCAACAATGAAGTCAATCTCGACATCTCCAAGGTGATCGAGCGAAGGTAACGGGCCCGGCGCGGTACTTCAACGCCCAGGAGGGTCTCCACGGCCTGGCAATAAGCCACCTCGTTGGGGTCCGGGTCCACCACACAGACCCGGGGAATCAGAGACAGGTTGGCCGCCCAGGCTTTCTTTTCCATGGACTTTTCGAAGCCCCGGTGCAGCATGCCGGCGTTGGTGCGAACTTTGACGATCTCGGGTCCCACCATGTCCAGCACATAGCCGAAGTTGCCGTGCATGCCTGGATGATTGGGGCCAAAAAACAAATCGTAGGTGGCGTACTCATCGTTTTCCGCAATCTTTTGCAAGGTGGTGTAGCCGTCGGACAAGTGCATCACTCCACCTCCCCTTCCTCAAAGCCCAAGCCTTTCAGGGTGTATGCCTTCATGGAGTACGCGGTGGCATCGAAATCCTTTCGCAAAGGCGGTATGTCTTGCCAGTTGTGCAAAAACAAGGGCGACAGGTCCGGGTTGCCGGGGAAATAGGTGCCGAAGAACTCGTGAATTTCTTGCTCGTAAACCTGAGCTTGACCCCAGAGTTCGTGTACCGTGTGGGCCCAGGGCCGATCCCGAGCGATGCGGATCTTAACAAGAGCGTGAAGCTTATGCTTGTAGGACCCAAGGTGGTAGACCAACTCCAGCTCTCCGTCGGCTATCCAGTCCACGCAAGAAATAAACGACAAATGGGCGAAGTCCTGCTGCTTGAGCCAGTTCAAAACCGACAGCAGGTTATCCCGCTCTGTCTTGACCTCAAACACGATGCCCGGCTTGTCTGTGCACTGAACACGCTCTCCCATTGCCCGGTCCAGATCGGCCATGATATCCGAGGCGGTCATGACTTCACCTCCTCGGCCATGAGTTGCTCGACCGTGGGACGGTTGGCGAAAGGATCTTCCCATGCCTTGAGCACCGGCGTGGAGCGCTTGAGGACGGCATCCTGGTTGCGCTTGTACCAGTCGTGGTTCTCCCGGTAGCGCCGGTAGCCCACGGCCTTGCCCGCCTGAATCTGGTCCATCAACTTATTGAAAGAATCGATGACGGCCTGAGGCCGGGGCATGCAGCCTGCGATGGACATGTCCACCGGCATGAACATTTCCAGTTGGTTGATGACCGGATAGGAATCCCAGTAAATGCCGCCGTTGATCGGGCAAGAGCCAAAACCCACGACGTAGCTGGGATCCTGCATCTGCTCGTAGGTATAGATGACCCTTTTGAGGGTCTTGGCCGAAAGGTAACCCGTGATGAGCAAAAGGTCCGCCTGACGCGGCGTGGCCATGGGCCCCAGGCCGAAGCGTTCCATGTCATAGCGTGAGGTCATGGTGGGCGGCAGCTCCACCGCCCCACAGCCCGTGCAGTAGTAAAGCATCCACATGGAGCGCTTGCGGAAATAGTTCAAGATGGTCTGCCACCCGTTTTTGCTCTCCTCAGCGCTATTGAGGACCAAAAGTTCTTCTCTTTGTTCCATCTGCGTCACCCCGCAAACCGAGTCAGCACGAGTTGGATCAGAGCCAACGAGCCCGCCCAGATCCACAGGTGCCTGATGCCCTGCTCGATCCGGTAACGCGCCATGACTGCGTTGACACACATGGTGGTGAAATAAACGACGAACTGCTTGGCCATGAAGGCGTACCAGGTCTCGGCACCACCGAGAAATAGGTTTACGATCAGGCCGGTCTCTACATAGAGCTGCACCGCATGCATCAGAAAGCCCATGCCCAAATACTTACCCGAGAGCTCGACCATGGGTCCGGAGGCAATCTCTGAGGGGGCTATCATGTGGTCGTAGGGCTTCTCGCCCACCATGGCCTGAAAGGCCAACTCCACCGCCAAAAACCCGATGGGCATGCGCAGGATGTTCCAGTTTTCCACGCCGCCTTGCTGGGCTGCGGCCAGCACACCCAGATCCGAGCTACCATAGACCAACATCATCGCCATGATGACCATGACCAAAGGAATCTTGTAACCCAGCATCAGGGCCAAGGCCCGGGAGATGCCGATGGTGGCATTGGGGTTACCGGAGGCGGACACACCCATGGCCATGCCCAGGTAGCCGATGGTCATCAAATAGAGAATGACGACGATGGGGCTACCCCCCATGACCGAGACACCGGCCAAGGGGATATAGAAGGCCGTCGCAATGAGACCGCCCAGTGCCATGATGATGCCCAAGTCCATCACATAGTTGTGGGTGATGGAGCGTTTCGTGAAGCACTTAATGACATCGATAAATGACTGGTAAAAAGGCGGCCCGTAGCGGCTCTGAATGCGAGCCGTCACCTTGCGCCCCAAGCCCATGAAAAGCAGCCCGACGGCCATGGAGAAAAAGGCCAATCCCACCAGTTCGGCAAATTTCCATGCGCCAAAGTTCATCGGAGCACCCCCAGCAACCACAGCAGGCCCAAGCCCAGACCAAAGGACCAGACCAGGGAGCGGCCTTCCGTCCACAGGCCGGCCAAAAAACCACCAGCACGGTGCAGAGACCGAGCCATTTGTCGGTAGGCCCGCTCCACGGCACCCAGGGGCACCCAGCGGAACAGAACGCGGATGGGCAGATAAAAGGAATGCCCGTAGTGATAATCCTCGGGACGCATTTTCCAATCCGCCGGCTCCTCACCGCTGGTGTAATTGTCCATCATCCCCACCTTGCGACGGCCGGCACCCAGGAGAAAAAGAACAAAAACGACCAGGACAGCAAGACCGAAAGCCACGGCAATGCCGCCGGCTTCGATGCTTGCCGTGGCACCGGTGATGGAGAAGAGATCGGCCTGTAAGGCCTGCATGCCCTGTGCGGAAAGAACCTCATTGATGGGCCCGGTGAAAACGCCAGGGGCCACGCCGCCCAGCATCATCACGCCCATCAAGATTATCATGGCCAGGGACATGGGCCAGGGTGCCTCGCGCAACTTGGCGTGCCGATCGGAGAGCTGACCCAAAAAGACGCTGTGCAAGGCGCGGAACAAATACAAAAACGCGCCGGTGGAGGCAAAGAACAGGGCCGTGGCCAAGAAAACCAGATCCTTGTCGAAGAGGGCCTGGAAAATAAGCCACTTGGAGTTAAAACCGCTCAAGGGCGGAATGCCTGCCGCGGCGATGATACCCAAAAGGAAAGTGAAAAAACTCACCGGCATGACGTAGGCCAGACCACCCAATTTGTGCATCTCCCGCTCGCCTGTACGATGCTTGACCGCTGCCAAAGAGGCGAAGATGGCGCCTTTAAAAAACATGTGGTTGGCCGTGTGGAACAAAGCCGCGGCATAGCCCAAAGAACTGCCCGTGGCCAAGGCCGTTGCGATGTAGCCTACGTTTGCCACCGTGGAATGGGCCATCAGGCGCTTCATGTCGTTGGAGAAAATGGCCATCAAGGTGCCCACCACGGCGGTGATGGCCCCGATCCATGCAAGCAAATACATGGGCCAAGGCAGACCGGCCACGGTGGTTACGCTCGAACCACCGCTTGAGGCGGCGACGAAGACAGGGACGACGAAGACCAAGAATCCATAAAGGCCGTACTTGATCATGACGCCTGAGAGATAAGCCGAGAAATCGTCCGGCGCCTCGGCGTGGGCCATGGCCGGCCACATGTGGAAAGGAAAGAGAGCCGACTTGGCCAAGAAAGCAGCACCAAAAAGGAAGATGACCGGGCAGGCAAAAGCCGGGTTGCTGCCCAGGTCCGCGGCCAAGACGGTCACCGAAGTCGCGATGTCGAAAGAACCGGTCCGCGCGTAGATGAACCACAGCCCCACCATCATGGCCAAGGTACCAGCCAAACTCAGCAGATAGTAAAACAAACCCGCTTTGAAACTTTGATTCTTGCCGTGGCCGATGATGAACAGAGAAGTCCAAGCCATGAGTTCCCAAAGAGCAAAAAAGACCAACCAGGAAGCCGACAAGAAAATGCCGTTCGAGGCACCAAGCAACATGAGCCAGAGCGGTGCCACCCTTGTCGCGTGCTTGTGATCGTTAAACCCCAAGGAGAAAAGAGCGAAGAGCATCGACGCAACCGCCGAGATGGCCAAGAAGAACCAGGAAAGCTGGCTCAGCTTCAAACCCAGGGCCACCTCACCCACGGGTTGGTATTGCAAGCCCAAAAAGGACCAACTCAGGCCAATCCCATCATGCAACATGGCCACCACGACCAATACACCCAGGTTGACCAGGAAAAACAAACCCCAGGCCAAACGCTTGGGCAAGGCAAAGGCCAAAAGACCCAAGGCCACCGGCACGGCGATTAAGAGGGGAAGCATCAAGGCGTCCATGATTTACCTCCCCGCCAATTGCTGAACCGAGCTGATGTACGCAGTGCCCAGTTGGCCGGGAATCTTCGCAAGCGTTTTGTCCAAGAGGCCGGGCCAAACCCCCAAGAGCAGGATCAAAATCGCTGAGATCAAGGCCACGGACCCAAAGGCCAGACCATAGGACACGGGCTTGGTTTCTCTCTCGGAAGACTCAAAAAGCCGGTGGGCCAGACGGAAAAAGTAGGCCGCTTCGACCACTGTTGCACCCAGGATCACGTAAATGCCAATCAAGTAAAACTCACCAGCCCGGGCCGCCGCGCCCACAACGGCGAACTTTCCCCAGAAGCCGGAGAAAAATGGCACCCCGATAATCCCCAGGCTGCCGATGATGAAAGCCACGCCCAGCATGGGGTTACGTCGCCCCATGCCGGTCCATTCTTTCCACCTGGAGGTCTTTGTGCTCGACACCAAGACACCCACCACCATGAACAGCAGGAGCTTGACCAGCCCATGACTGATGGCGATGAACAGACCGCCATAGATGGCCGCCTCCGTCCCCAAGGAAAAGGCGATCAAGACCAGTCCCATCTGAGCCGCGGACGAAAACCCCAGAAGTTTCTTGGCGTCATCAGAAGCCAAAGCGGACAACTCGCCCACCACCACCGTGATCACGCCCAGAACGAAGAGGGCTTGAGAAAGGGCCAGGCCCTGGCCGGAAGCCAACACAGTGCCGTTGATGCGCAGCAGCGCATAAACACCCGCCAGGGCCATGCCGCCCGACAAGAGAGCGCCAACGGAGGAAGGCGCGCCTCGGTAAACCTCGGGCACCCAAGCGTTGAAAGGAAAAATCTTGGCCTCGAAGAGCAAAGGGGCCAAAAGACACAGGCCCGCGAATGCGGCCACGGCCGGCTTGAGCCTCTGGAATCCGGCAGCCACCGCGGCGATGTTCAAAGTACCCAGGCTGCGATAGATGAAGGCCACGCCCACCAGATACAGCACCGAGGCCACCGTGCCCAAGACCAGCAACTTGGCGGCACCTCGCACCCCCACCCGCCCGTTACCGGATGCCACCAGGGCGTAGCTGGAAATGCCGGCGATCTCGATAAAAACGAAAAGGTTGAATAAGTCGCCGGTAAACAAAATGCCCAAAACGCCCACGTACCAAAACAGAAGCAGCATGTAAAAAGCAGGCGGCTTGTCCGTCCCACGGGCCATCTGAAACCAGACCGCGCCCAAACTAAGAAGGCTCGTCACCAGAGCAAAAAGCAGGCTCAGGTGATCGAAATGCAAATGGATGCCGAAGGGCGGTGCCCAGCCGCCCATGATGATCATGAGCGGCGCATCGCCCAGACCGCTCAGCAACCAGGTCGCCATGACAGTGCCACCGGCCAGGACCAACAGAGTCAAACCCTTGACCAAAGCTGCTGAGAGCTTGCCCAAAATAGGAATGGAAAAGGCGACGCCCAAAGGAATCGCCAACATGAGCACGGGCTGATTCATTCGCTCACCTCTTCTTTCCCCTCGCCGACCGTAGCCAAGTCCAGGCTGCCATGGCCCTCCTGGTATCGAATCGCCAAAACCAGAGCCAGGGCAGTGACGGCCAAGCCAATGACGATGGAGGTCAAAACCAAGGCATGGGGCAAGGGGTCGGCAAAGCGGCCCAGATCACCTGCCTTGGTCAAAGAAGACAGGATGGGTGCCTCGGCGCCGGCACCAGCCCCCGAGGCCACGATGAGCAGATTCACCCCGGCCTCCATCAATCCCAAGGCCAGAATGATTCGAATCAGGTTTTTCTGGGTCAAAATGGCGTAGAGCCCCACCAACAACAAACCGAATCCGGCAGCATAAAACACGGAATAGAACTGGGCGCTCATGCCTCACCTCCGACACCATCCTCATCGGCATCCAATTGCTCGACGGCCGACGACAGGACAAGGGCGATGAGACCCCCGGCAAACAGGGTAAAGAATTCAAAGCTCCCCCCAAAACTAGCCAGGAAATACCCGCGTGCATACAAGCCCACGAGGCCCACGCCCACCAGGGATAAACCGGCCAGCGAGGCCAAAGACTTCAAGAGCCATGGATGCACGCGCGGTCGACCCCCTACCAGCAGCAAGACAAATCCCGCAGCCAGCATGGCACCACCAGGAAAGGCTCCGCCTGGGCTTTGTTCTCCGTGAAGAAGGATATAAAAAGCGGTCACCAGGATGAACAGCAGTAACCATGGCGAGGTCGAGGCAAGTACGGGGCTTGCGGCCGTACGCACCTTGCGCCGTCTTCGGCGCAGCAACAAACCCAAACCCGCAACCGCCGCAAAAAGTGCAGTCATCTCGCCCAGGGTGTCGAAACCCCGATAATCCACCACCACCGCCTCGACCACATTGGCCGATGCATTCTCCGGCTCTTGTGTCGGGCGTCCGGTCTGGGCCGAAACCGTCTTGCCCAGATAGGCCCGCCCGATGATCGAAGGCCCTTGCCTATCAAGCAGGCCAAGGCCGGGACCGTCATCCATGAGCACGGCATAGGCGCTGTAACCCACCGCCGCCACAAGCAACAGGGCTGCCAGTCTATTCATGGCCGGCCTCCTGCTCGCGAAGTTCCTGCAGCCGACGCAGGGTCCACAGAAAGATGGCCGTGGTGAGCCCAGCCCCGATGACCGCCTGGGTGATGGCCACATCCGGAGCCGCCATTGCAAAAAACAGCAAGGCGGCCAACAAGGAAACCACACCCTCCAAGATGACCGCTGAAATCAGGCTTTTGGCGGTGATGACGCCGATGCCGCCGGCCACCATCAAAAGGGCAAGAACCGACAGAATGACTTCATAGGATGTCATGAGTCCTCCCGCCTGGACTCTGCCAGTTGGTCCACGCAGGCGATGAAGCAAGGAACCTTCAGCCTGTGGGCAGCCCGTGCCAAGTTGTGGCTGGAGATGGGCGCGGTCAACAGGAGAAACAGGCCGATGATTGAAAGCTTGGGGATCCACAATGGATGCAGCACGGCCACCCCCAGCAGCACCGACAAGAAGCCCAAAGTGGTGGCCTTGGTTCCGGCCTGCAAGCGATTGTAAACATCGGGCATGCGCAAAACACCCAGAGCGCCCAAGACCACGAAGAAGACACCAATCCCCATAAAAACCTGCGCGACGATGGCCATCTCAGAACCCCTCTTCCAAATGGCGACCCACATAAAGAACGGCCAGAAATGACAACACGCCGTATACCAAGGACACGTCCAGGAGCAGGACGTTGTCGACTTGCGCGGCCAAAATGATCATGAAGGCCGAGACGGTGGTGGTCACCACATCCACGGCCACCACCCGGTCCACGACCGAAGGACCACGCAGAGCCCGAAGCAAAGACAAAGCCACGCCCAAAGTCAGAAGGCCGAACCAAACGAGGTAGAGAGTCATTTCGAAATCCTCCGGATGTGCTTCTCGAAGGGGGCCAATATTTTCGCACAGGCTTCCTTGTCATCAGCGAACTTGGCGTCAACACAGTGAACGTAAAGGTCCTGGCCTTCCACTTCCACGGTCAGCGTACCCGGCGTCAGCGTGATCGAGTTGGCCAGCATGGCCCTGGCCAGAGGTCCCTCCAGGGTGCTTTTCACCCGGCGGATGGATGGGAAAATGGGCAAACGCGGGTGCAAGACCAGGTATGCGATATGAAAATTGGCCTTGATCAAGGCCCACAAAAACACAGGCAAATAGATCAAAAAAGCCAACCAGCGACGCGGGTCGATAACCCAGGGCACGCTTGCAAGCATGGGCGCAACCAGGAGGGCCGACAACAGAGCCACTCCAGCACCGGCCAGCAACTCGTGCCAGTGCAAAGAGCCGACCAGGGCCAAATACAAAACGAAGCTCAGCACGAAGAGGTTCAACACCTTAAGCGCTCTCATGGTTTTTCCCCTTTTTTCTTGGCGGGCTTTTTACTCATGCTGCGGATCAAATCCTTGGCCTGCACCAGACTGCGATCGGTGATGACCTGGCTTACGAAGGCGCAAGCTTGCTTGAGGGCGTCGAAGGTCAGAATGACTTCCGTGTTGCGCCCTTTATGCTCAGTGGTTACGATGCCGGCCTTTTTCATGACCGACAGGTGTTGGGACAAGTTGGCTTTGGAGACATCCAGAATCCGACGAAGCTCAGACACGGGCATGGGCTCGTCGGCCTCGAGTAAGTAAAGGATCTTCAGCCGCACGTGGCTGGCCAGCACCTTCAACAACTCCACCTGCATGTCGATAATCATGTCGTCTTTTTGTTCCATCGAATCCTCGCCCAAGGGAACACCATCTGTTCAGCGGTTAATGAATTGCGAAACTATTAAACAAAAGCAAGGAAAAAATGACAGTCTTTGTCTTTTTCTGTTGACAGCCATTCCCTATTCAGGTATTCGGGTACTTATTAGCCTGTTCTGTATGGAGACAAGATGCTGAAAGTATCAGACGCCGTCAACTTGGCCTTTCACGCCAGCGCTCTCTTGGCCTCCGCCGAGGCCCCCCGCTCGGCGGGCGAGATGGCTCGATATTTAGACGTCAGCGAGAATCACATGGCCAAGGTGCTTCAGCGCCTGGTTCGAGCCGGCCTGATGGTCTCCCGTCGGGGCCCCGCTGGCGGATTTGAGCTGAACCGACCGGCAGCTGAGCTATCCCTGCTGCAGATCTACGAAGCCATCGAAGGGCCCTTTGTCGAACAAGGCTGCCTTCTTAACAAACCGGTTTGCGAAGGATCCTGCTGCATTTTTGGCGACCTACTGCAAAGCGTTCACGGTCAAATCCACAAACACCTCGAGAGCACCCACCTGGCCGACATGTGCCCAAGCTTCAAAAAATGGAGTCAATAGCGCCATGTCGCTTTGCGACACGGCACAAGAGGCACTACAGAGATGACTGTAATCTCGCAAACTGGACTCAATTGTAAATGACGCACCAACTCAAGTGCCTCTAGGAGATCTCGCATGGCCACGCGAAAAATCATTCAAATCGACGAAGAAAAATGTGACGGTTGCGGCCTCTGCGTACCTGCCTGTGCCGAAGGTGCCATCCAGATCATTGAGGGTAAGGCGCGCCTGGTCAGCGACAAGTACTGCGATGGATTGGGCGATTGCCTGGGCGACTGTCCGCAGGGTGCCTTGACCATCGTGGAACGGGAGGCCGAAAACTTCGACGAAGCCGCGGTTGAGGCCAAGCTAAGCAAACAGCCGACCATGCTCCCGCTTGCGCCAAGCCAGGGCGGCGGCTGCCCCTCGGCACGCTTGATGAGCTTTGGTCCCAAACCGGCTGCCCCCGCGCCCAAAACAACATCTTCCGCGGCCTCACGCAGCAGCGGTCTGGAGCATTGGCCCGTCAAGCTGCAACTGGTACCACCCACCGCGCCTTTTCTGAAAGATGCGGATGTCCTCTTGGCCGCCGACTGCGCCGGTTTTTCCTTCGCCGGCCTGCACGAAGATCTCTTGCCCGGTCGGGCCGTGATCATCGGTTGCCCCAAGTTCGACGATCCCACGGCGTCCTTCAGCCGCTTGAGGGCCATCTTCGCCCAGGGCGGTCTGCGCTCCCTGACCGTGGTGCACATGGAAGTACCTTGCTGCCACGCCTATTTGCGCTTGGCCGAACAGGCCCTGGCCGCATCCGGCCAGGAAATTCCCTTCTATCGAATCCAGATAAGCCTCAAGGGCGACATCCAGTTCGATGACCGCCCTGAAGCCAATAAGGCCCAAGCCACGAGCTAGGAAAACACCAAACCGATGCCCCAAACAGGGGCCAGGAGAAAACACATGTTTTGCTATCAGTGCGAACAAACCGCCAAGGGAACCGGCTGCACCGTCAAGGGCGTCTGCGGCAAGGACTCAGACACCGCCATCCTGCAAGACGTACTGGTCCACGTAGCCGAAGGCATCAGCATGTACGCCCACCGTGCGGCCAAGCTCGGCGTCCAGGATCACGACGTGGACCTCTTTGTGGTCGAGGCCCTGTTCACCACCGTGACCAACGTAAACTTCGACCCGGCTCGCTTAGAGACCCTGATCCTGAAAGGCGCCGAACTCAAAAAGACCGCCAAGGCCCTGTACGAAAAAGCATGCGCCGACGCGGGCAAAGAAACCGAAGTGCTCTCCGGCGCGGCCCTTTTCGAAGCCAAGGACCTCTTGGTTCAAGGCGTACTTCTGGGCATCGACAAACGGGCCGAGACCAAGGGCGACGACATCACAGGCCTGGAAGAACTCATCACCTATGGCCTCAAGGGCCTGGCTGCCTATGTTGATCACGCCCAGATTTTGGGCAAGGAAGATCCGACCATCTACGCAGAAATCCATGAAACCATGGACTTCCTCACCCGAGACAACGACATCGAAGCGCTTTTGGGCAAGGCCCTGGCCGTGGGTGCCATCAACCTCAAGGCCATGGAGCTTTTGGACCTGGCCAACACCGAGGCTTACGGCCACCCCGAGCCCACCAACGTCACCATCGAAGGAAAAAAGGGCAAAGCCATCCTCATCTCGGGCCATGATCTAAAGGATCTCAAGGCCCTGCTCGAACAGACGGAAGGCAAGGGCATCAACATCTATACCCACGGCGAAATGCTGCCTGCTTTGGCCTATCCCGAGTTGAAAAAGCATGCTCACCTGGCCGGCAACTACGGTGGTGCCTGGCAAGATCAGCGCAAAGAGTTCGACGCCTTCCCCGGCTCCATTCTGATGACCACCAACTGCATCCAAAAACCAAAAGAAGAGTACAAGGCTCGCATCTTCACCACCGGCTTGGTGGCCTGGCCTGGCGTGACCCACGTGACCGATCAGAACTTCGGCCCGGTGATCGATGCGGCCCTGGCCGCCGAGGGCTTCACCGAAGACGGCGCGGACAAGACCATCACCATCGGTTTCGGCCATCACGCTGTCTTGGGCGTGGCCGACAAAGTCATCGAGGCAGTCAAGGCCGGTCAAATCAAACACTTCTTCCTGGTGGGCGGCTGCGACGGTGCCAAATCGGGCCGTAACTACTACACCGATTTCGCCAAGGCCGTGCCCAAAGACTGCATCATCATGACTTTGGCCTGTGGCAAGTACCGCTTCAACAAGCTGGACTTCGGCGACATCGGCGGCATCCCCAGGCTGTTGGACATCGGCCAATGCAACGACGCCCACTCGGCCGTGCAAATCGCCGTCGCCCTGGCCAAGGCCTTCGACACGGACGTCAACGGCCTGCCCCTGTCCTTCGTCCTGAGCTGGTACGAGCAAAAAGCCGTCACCATCCTTTTGAGCCTGCTTCACCTGGGCATCAAAAACATCCGCCTGGGCCCCACGCTTCCCGCCTTCGTGACCCCGGCGGCCTTGGGTATCCTGGTGGACGCCTTCGGCATCGCACCCATCGGCACGGTGGAAGAGGACATGAAGGCCCTTTTGGGTGCCTGACCTCCCCCTTCTCGGATTTATGCTTTAGGGCTTGACGTGAGCCCCGCTCTTTCCTAGATTTGCACCCGATCTGAATGATCAAAACTGCCCCATGAGGGTTATGGATCAACTTTCAAGGAGAGAGCCATGCATCCAGTCGTCGATGAAGCCAAATGCACCGGTTGCGGAGAGTGCGTCGAAGTCTGCCCCGCCGAACCCAACGTGTTCGAGATCAAAGAAAAAAAAGCAAAAGTCGTGCACCCTGAAGAATGCATCGACTGCGGTGCCTGCGAAGACGCCTGCCCGGAAGAAGCAATCGAACTCGTAGACTAAGCTGAGCAAATTTCAGATCAAGCCGCACTCGGTCAACCGGGTGCGGCTTTTTTGCTTAATCGCATTGCCTTGCATTTTCCGAATGGATGTGGAAAACAAATCCAAACAGGAAACCTTCTCGGCACTGGATGAATACTGCATCGTCAACTCTCGCGTCCCTTCAACCGCGAGACCGAGGTATTGCCAATGGCCAAATTGGATCTACAGTCACGCGTTCGAGCCATGAAGACAAAGGCACCATTCCCTTCAAAGCTTCAGGGCATTACCAAAAAGAGGGTCAGGGCAGTTCTTAAGATGCTTGATCTCGATAGCCTGGATATGGTTGACACCGTGTACGCACTGCTTGACAAGAGAGAAAGTCTCTTTGCCAAACCTCCAACCGATGCTTGTTTTTGTGATGGCGCAACTACTGCGCACATTGGAGCCCACGTTGGCATTCTTCAGCGCAAGGGGAATTCAAAGCTGGATCGAGAAGGCCGTGACTACTGGCTTAAGCCACTTCAAGATATTGGCGCGATCGAGAAAGTTTATTTGGACCCAGATTCCGTGAAATTCCTACCAGGACACCTCAAGGCAAAGTCACCAAATTGTGGATACAAGCTCGCTGACGATTTCGTCGAAATCCTAAAGGCAAGCAGGTCTGATTGGCCCTCAAGGCTGGAGGGCTGGTCACTGAAAGACAACAGGAGGGTGCGCGCTCAGCATCAGGCCGAGACGATCAAGAAAGCTGCCGCCCTTGTAGGCAGTGGACATGCCGGACTCATCCAGTTATGCATTGAGCAATATGTCCCAAAATTCCTATGTGGGTATCAGGCTATCTATACCGACGATAGCGACGGTGATCGCATCACCGATGAAGACGAACTCAAGCTCAACGAAGCAGGCATTTCCATCGAGCTTGGCGACGCCATGCCTGATGTCTTGTTGTGGAATAAAGACACAGATGCTCTTTGGGTTATCGAAGCGGTTACAAGTGACGGCGAGGTTGATCATCACAAGGTGGACCAGATCCAAAGGCTGGCCAAACGTTGCGGTAAAAATGAAGTTGGATTCACAACAGCCTATCCTACGTGGAAAGTAGCTGCTGCACGCCAAGGCAAAAATAAAAATATCGAGCCAGGAACATTTTTGTGGATTGCCGAAGATTCATCCAAGCACTTCAGAGCAGAAGCGTTCAATGGAATAGTTGAGAATCAGAAATAACCATTTCCACAACATCGTCAAATGCCTGCTGCTTGAACGGCTGGTCGCCAATTCCTCGGGCAATGCTCTTTAGCTGATTCAGGGTTGGATACCCGAGACTTCGCAGGTCCGTCGCATTCACCTGCGTGTGCCCACTAAACTGACGGAAGTACTGATCGACCAAGGTTGAGTTCAAATAACACCACAACCCAATCGCGACATCTGGCGGCAGCCCCTGGCCATTGCGATGGAAGTAATTCAAATGGTTTTCAAACCCAACATCTCCCCTTGTCACTCTTGCCGGATCATAGATGGCGGCGACCACGCGGCGTCTTTCCTCTTTTGAGGTAAACCGCTTTGTCAGTACGTACACGCCCTCCGGCACCATGAGCTTTTTCGTCTCTTCACGGGCAACTATGGCATTCGGCTTTCGAGCCTCAATGATTGGCCATGTGACATATCCGTCGCTGAAATGACAGGGGTAGATCAATGGGACCGTATTTTCTAGAGGGTCATCTCGTAAATGCTCTCGTGCGCGGAAGTCAACCACTCGTCCTGTAGAAACCTGGATATCAAGATCTTTGAGCGAAGATCGAAGAGAGGCCATCTTCAATGTCGCGTGCTCGTCCTGCTGCGACAAGGTCAGACGAATGAACATTTCCTTGTCATCCGGGCGCACAACCTTGCTGTATGGAATTTTTTTGATTGTAGGCAAGTCTTCTGGCCCAAGGCTGGAAGACAAAATTACTGATTTGAATTTACGCCCCTTCACCACGCGATAAATCACATTTTCTTGCAAAACAGCATCATCACTGAATGCTTTTTTTCGGGACTCAAACACATGTATCTGAGAGAAGGATGCCTTCTCCATCAAGATCTTTCTGAACGGCAGGAAGTATGGACCATTACAGAAACTTCGCGGCGTGATCGCCACGAGTTCACCATCTGGCTCCATAAGGGACAAGGCCAGCGCAACAAATGCGGTATAGAGGTTACTTGTCTCGACCTGGACCCGGCGCAGTTGTTTCCGGGTGTCTGAGCTGGAGCGAATCTTCTTGTAAGGCGGATTCATGATTGAGCAGTTGTATGTCGCTGTCACTGGCCCGGCCTTTTGAAACAGGCTCGGCTCAACGCACATAACTGCTTCTTCAATGAAGTCCGCATGAATCACTTTGGAAGAAAAGGAAACCCCATGCTCTTCACAAGCATTTCTACACAACAGCAAGGTATTTGACAGCTCATCCAACAACGCACCATCTACTTCATAAGCCGTCACACTTATGCTTGATGGCTTGGATCGGTGACGCAAAACCTTTTCAACAAAAGCTGCGGTCAGAGAACCAATGCCAGCACCTGGATCAAGCAGCCGAATATCCTTGGGTGGCACCTCAAACATGGACGCCATCAGAGAGGCTACGTTTTGCGGGGTGAAAAACTGACCCTTCTGTCCTCTCTCGGTGGGAATCAGCCTCGTCGTGGCTTCTTTCCTTGCAACATCAACGCGGCAAAGAAACTCCGAGGAAGAAGGCTGGGCTTGGTGCATCGGCATTAGAACTCATCCTTCTGGTCGCCTGCACCGTAAGGTGAGAACTGCTCCCTAAGAGTCAGGAAAGAGGCCTTTGGATGTGAATAGAGAATCCTTTTAACATCTTCAGGAATATGCCCAGACAGGATGCAAAACTCATCCGGATCAGCTCCACATAATTCGGCCAATTTCATTGCACTGGCTGCCGACGGTCGAGTGCGACCCGCTTCCAGATGGCTTACATAGGCAACTGTAACCCCCAGCCGCTTGGCCACAACGCTCATCGACAATCCAGCGTCCACGCGCGCTTCACGTAACTTCTGCCCGAATGCTCTTAGACCACCATCATTCATATGCTGAACATTAGTACAGTTGAGCAACTTGGTCAACTGCTTTCTCAAGAATCTAAATCCTTCACTATTTTCGACTGCTGCAATTGGCAAGACGAGGTGGTAATCCTTAGCCCCCCAACCGGTGGAGCAACTCCGATCCTTGTCCATTCCAATACCAGTAGGCTCGCTCGGATTCGGTGCGCGTCTGGTAAATTATGCCGTCATCGGTGACGGGCTCTAAAAAACTGCCCGTTTCGATGGTGGTCCGGCTGCCGTCATGCATGTTGTATTCCACGATCTCCATCTCCAAGTAGCCCGACGGGCCAGTGGTCTCCAGGTAGCGATGATAGAAAACCTTCCTGCCGTCGGGGGTGGGGCGCAACCAAAGCGGCACCGGATCGTCCACAAGCTCGACATCGCCCCCGTCCACGGTCCAGGTGTACAGGGCACCCATGGTCTCCATGGAGGGGCCGTGCTCGTCCTTTCTTCGGATGAAGAGGACGCGTCGACTCTGCGCGTGGGCGAAGTAGCCGACCAGCATCCCGAACTCACGGAGCACTGGGTCGTCTTCAGCCCAGGTCATGAACAGTGGCGGATCGCCTGCGCCGAACCAAACCCTGGAGCCGCCTTCCGTGTTGAATATCTTGGCGTCGGCCAGGGCCTCGTGCACCAGGATGGGCTCGGCCCAGCCCAGACGCCAGGCGTAGTAGGCGCAATCGCCCTCATCCCGGCTTAGGGTGAAAAAGACCATCTGCCCGTCGTCTGAGAGATGCTTCAGGCCCAGGCTTGGGGGGTTGGTGGGGGTCATTTCCAAGGGCGCATCCTGCCCGGCACCGCTTTCAAAGTCCCAGGCCCGCAGCAGGGGGCCATTCTCGCTCGACTCGACGAACCAGACCCGACAGCAGTCCTGGGAGACCTTGAACCAGCGACCCTCCAGGCTCCGCGAGATGGGCAGGGGATCGGCCAGGGACTCGTCCTAGACCCACAGGCTCCCCTCCGCCGCGTACCAGATCCGCCCGCCGCCGGAACAGGTCTTCAGGCTGTCTTCCACCAGGTAGCCCAGGGTGCGGGCCAACGCCCCGTCCGGCTTCCAGGTCTGCAGGGTGCCCAAATCATTCCAAATGAGATCCGTCTTGAAGTAGTATATGCGCTCACTCCCCTCAGGCAGCCAGATCCGATGGCTGACGTCGGTATCCACCAAGCCCGGCTCCTCGTCGCCCAAGCGCCAGGTGTAGAGGTGGCGGTGCTCCAGGTCGTCCGTGGGCCTACGAAACCACACCCGCGCCCCGTCGTCCGTCCTGCGAAAACCGCTGTCATCTGCGTCCTCGCAAACTTTGTCCGGCCGATCTTGCCCGTATTCCCAGCGCAGCAAGTCGCCGTCCGGCTGGATCACCCACAGAACGTCCCCCGTCTCCGAAAGGCGATAATTGGCGAAGGGGAGATCCATCCAGGCGCCATCGGCGTGAAAAACTTTGCGCTTTTCCTCGCCCGGCTCCCACAGGTAGACATCGGTGGATTCCGTATGGGAGCCACCCATGGAGAAGGACGGATCCACCTCGTGGTCCACCTGGAACCACAGGCGCTCGGGAAAAATCCACATCACCTCGAACATGTCGTAGCGATCATCCGATAAGGAGTCGTCAAAAAACAGGCAGGCCGGGATCAGGACCACCAGACCCATCCCCAGCAAAAGCGCTCCATTCATTCTGCGTCCCATGCCGCACCCTCCTCAAAATTTCAGTCCATGCCCCAATCTAACACAGCGGACGGCGCTGAGTACAGGTGCAGCGAGGAGCGCATGTGTCCACCTCAAGTCCAGGGCGTGACAACCCATCCCGTGCAAATAATGATAAAAAACGAAATGGCTGCTAAATTGAAACCACTCGAATGTAGCTTTGCGGAACCAATTGGATCACTGGAGGATCCATGCGAACACGAATTTCAGCCTGCCCCGGTAACTTGTTTTCTCTTGGTCGCGGCGGCAAAGCGACCTGCCTCTTCATTGTGGCCGTGGTCTTTGCGCCAGGCTGCGCGGGCTTCAATGGCGAGATCCGTCCGCTCAGGGTCAGCGCCGGATATCTCCGGAATGTGAGCGCGGAGAATCCAATCCAGACAGCCCCGATCACGGTCTTCTTCGAAAAACCCGAGGTGCAAGACAAGGACGAGGAGCAAGACTTCACCCCGATTGCAGAGACCTTCGCACTCTCGCTACGCCAGTGGTTGAGCCTGTACCTGTGTGATAGCAGAGAGGTCTTAGGCCGCTGCATCGACCGGCCCGCCGAAGGGGCCTACCGCATGACGACCAAGGTGGTGGTGGACAACTACCGTTCCTCGCATGGCGGGTTGAAGATGGCCATGATGGGCGGCCTATTGCTGCCGCCCTTGCTTGGGCTTGCCTGGTCTGTGCCCATCTGTTTAGGCACCTGCGACGTGACCATGGAGCTCACGCTCTTTTCGCCCGGCGGGAAGGCGCTCTGGGAAAAAAACCTGACGATCGGAAATGGTCTGTCGAGCTGCTCCGATGGCGACCCCTTCCTCTACTTCAAACTCCGTGAACAACTCGAAGTCGTCGTCGGCGGGCTTTCCCAGACCGCGGCCCGCTTCGAGGAGACGGCAGCCCGGGAGCGCGAGGCCCAGGCCAAAAAGATCGCGCTTGTGCCCGCGCCCAGCGAGACATTCCTCATGGTGGTGTTCGCCATCGAAGATCGCGGGGCCCAACTCGAAGCGAACGTGAAGGAGCAGCTGAGCGAGTACCTGGCCTCCACCATCGCGGCCTCGGGTAGATACAAGGTCATCCCGCGTGCGCAGCTCAAAGAAAGGCTCGGCCAGCAAAAGACCGAGTCGTACAAGGCCTGCTACGACCAGAAATGCCAGATCGAGATGGGCAAGGAGCTGGCCGCCGAGAAGTCGCTCTCCACCCAGGTCATCAAGCTCGGCGCGAGCTGCATGGTGACGGCGGTAATCTTCGATCTCAAAACCGCCGCCTCCGAATCTTCGATCTCAAAACCGCCGCCTCCGAAGGCGGAGCGAGCCAGGAAGGCGGCTGTAGCGAGGAAGAACTCGCCAAATCGATGAAATCCGTGGTCACCAAGCTCACCCAGGCAAAGTAGCCAATGTCCTGGGTGCTTGCAGCAACCAAGACCCTATTCGTGATCGGAATCGTGTCGGGCTACGGGTTCGACCGTCAATTCACGCATTAGATAATAGGTGCCGGCGGCCCCGGGGCGGGTTTCCAGTATGCCATCGTCCAATCCCTTTTCCAGCAGCTTGATGAGTTCGTGGCGATTGGCGCCTGTGGCTTTGTGC
>JAFCZJ010000220.1 GCA_019314375.1 Deltaproteobacteria bacterium
CAGAAGTGGGCGCGCGCCTTCTACCTTGATCATGCGGTCCCCGTGGGTATCATTTGGCAAGGCAGACAGGCCGGCACGGAAAACATCGTCTTGAATGATCGGGCACCGATGGGCCACTTGAAAGCCCTGCTGAATCTGGACATCAGCGATCCAAAAGTCTGGCCCCGCATCGCAGCGGCTGCCCTGGAGTGCATGATCACGGTCATCTCTTAGCCTGTCTTTTGGACCCACAAGGCTGGCGTACAAGTCCCACCCAAACAGTAGAAGCCGGCCCAAGTGAATTAACGAGAATAACGCAACAACGTCCCCCTCTCCTTGGCTAGCCTCTATGACTGGCTTTTTGTAAAATGATTTGACGAAATGATATGCATTCTGTCAAAACCTTAGACAAAATGCAGAGAATAGGGCCGGCTTGACTCAAATCCCGGCAAGCCTGAGAATTGGCTCATCAAACAAAGACGGGAGCGAAGATGAAGAGCCTGATGAGCCTGGCTTTTGCCTGCGTGTTGCTGACCTCCGAAGATGAAGAGCCTGATGAGCCTGGCTTTTGCCTGCGTGTTGCTGACCTCTGGCCCGACACTGGCCGAATCCATTTTGCCCACCGGCTGCTATCCCGATTTGGACGCCAAGATGGCCCAGCACGAGCGACAATTCTATTTCTTGAACGCCTTGCCCTTCGGGCTGTCTTTGGATGTGCATCCGGCCGATGAGGCGGCGGTGGTGATGATCGATCAGTTTTTGGCGCAGGGCGCATCCGACGACTTTGAGGCGGTCACTGGTCAGCACGTATATGAACTGCTCCGCAGCTATGGCGAGCATGGGGATTTGGGCTTTTTTGGCGGGGTGGCCGTGGTGGGTACTGCTTTTCGCTATTTGGCCCTGAAGCGGGAAGGCGCGCCGGAAGTCGAACTGGCTGCCGCCAGACAGAAGGTGGTTCGGGCGGCCGAGGCCTGGCATGTGTTCTATGCGGTCACCGGCGGCGAGGGACTGGTGGCTCGGGGCATCATGCGCCTGGGACCCGAAGATCCGGCCGACCCGGCCCTGCCCAACCCCACAGTTGAAATCGTGCCCCTGGCCGATGAAAACGGAGACCCTCTGCCCCAGCCCAAGGACAACGGCACCTGGCGGGACGAGCTCTCGGCCGGTGCCCTGCCCACGAATACCTGGATTTGGGAAGACTCCTGCTCCAAAGATCAGCTGACGGGTCAGGTCCTGGGCTTGGTCAGCCTTTACGAGGCCATGAAAGACGATCCGGATATCGACCAGGCCTTGGTGACCCGGCTTGCCGAAGACGCCCGCAAGGTGGGGCAAATGCTGATGACCCAGCATGAAATCAGCGAGATGGAAGGTCCTTTCGGCTCCGGTGAATACGATCTGATCATCATGGACGCGGACGGGCGGCCCACTTTCCACCACGGCCTGAATCCGGCCTCCATCGAAAAAATTTACATGGATCCGGAGGGCTCCTTCAACCGCTTCAATTTGCTCTTGGCCCTCGGGGTCATCAAGGGCTTGCATCATGTTTCGGGGGATTCTGAGCTTGAGGCCTTTCTCTACGATGAGATGCTCGTCAAGCGAGACTATCTGGACAAGATCAACGGCCAGGAATCCAAGGCGGCGGACTACATCTACATGGGCGGCAACACCAACTTCGACAACCCGGACATGGTCTCGGTGGCCATGTTTTTGAGCCTGTACTTGGAGACCGATCCGAGCTACCGAACTGAACTTCTTCAATATTTCGAAGCAGGCTGGTGGCAGCGCCCGGAAGAAAGCCACACGGCCCGGCTCTGCAAGCAACCCTTATGGCATGCCTTCTACCTGGCGCTCACCGAGCAAGGTTCGGACCCGACCCTGATTGAAGAACTCAGGCAATTGCTGGAAGCCTTCGACTTGGGCCCCTACTGGAATCCCCAACGCATCAACTGCGACGATGACGAGATCGCGGCCCGTCAATGCCTGGCCATCGACGGCCAAACCATCCTGCACCTGGCCAACCAGGACGACAAAGGACGCTGGATGGCAACGGAAGCCCTGGATCCCTCCATTCGACCGCCCTCCAATTTCGACGCCCGCTCCAATCCCTTCCGGGTCAACGGCGGCGGCGGCCTCCGGCTGAATCCGGGGGGCGATCTGCTGACGGCTTATTGGCTTGGACGGTACTTTCAGCAAAGGGAAACAGGCGAGGCTGCCATCTCGCCCCACGCGCTGGAGCACATGCCCTTAGGCGGCTGGCCCGATGGAGGCGATCCCGAAGACGGCGGCACGACCCCGATCGATGAACCCGGCGGAGGATGTGGCTGTGGCACGGAGAGCCCGGACTCGGCCGCGGGGCTGCTGTTTGTCGGATGGCTTCTATGGCTGCTTCGCCGACGCACCCAACTTGCATCCTTCTCGGAAGGGGCCAAAAGCTAAGGATTTTAGCGACTTTTCCTTTGACAGCTTTGGGGGGCGCTGGTATCTTCCTGACTCGAACCGATGAATTCATCGCCAGGAGCCGACATGAGAAAATTCGTGAGCTTGCTGTCAACAATCGCCTTCTTATGTGTCGTGATACCGACAGCGGCAGGCAGCGCCATGGCCGACATGAACTTCGATGACATGCGGGCCAGTCTGAACACCAATCTCGTGTTGGTGGCCGATGACGCCGGCGGCGGTGACGCCAGCAAACCCAAGGTCAGCACCTTGCCATACAGCGCCAAAAGTCCTTGGCTGTCCGGTGGGCTTTCTTTGGTGCTGCCCGGCGCAGGCCAAATATACAACGGCCAGTATTTTGTCGGCGGGTTGTGGATGGCTGGTGAGATCGCGCTCTACATGAGCGCCTTCGCGTATGCTGGTGCCTTTACTGAGGGTACACGCTTCCAATTTAGAATCGAGTCCCAAGCCCTTATTGCCGTGGCTTTGGGTCTGCATTTGTTCTCGATTTATGATGCGGTTGTCGAATCTCAACGCATGAACGACGATCTGAACAAGTGGAACGTGGCCATTACTCCCCTGGAGAACGGTGCCACCGTAGCATACCAGACTAGGTGGTAACTCCTGCTCATCCCCGCCTCACCTTGGGCGGCCTATGCAAACCATAGCTTTTTTCACCCGAATCGGACCTTCAAGCCTTGTCAACCTATTGATGGCAGGTCTGCTGACGTTTGTGGCCCTGCTGGACGTATTCGTTTATCCAGCGGCCGATTGGGAGCCAGGGCAGGTGGCACCCATCAGCCAGCGGGCCCCCTTGGCCGGCCGCAGTGCCGTGGACGAGCTCCTGACCATTCTGGACAAGGATGCCCAGCAGGACTCCCGCTTCATCGTGCGCCGCGGTGACGTGCTTGATCAAAACGACCTGGATTTGATGAAGCGGCTGCTCCCCGAGCGGCTGCAAGTCGATCCGATTCGCGTCTTCGGGGTGTGGGCCTTCTATTTTCTGGCCTTGACCTTTTTCATGCTGGTTTTGAGGCGTTCCGGACAACATCTCTTTGTGCGTTTCCGCGCTTTGGGGTCGGTCTTTCTGATCCTGCTGTTTACGGCCTTGATGACGCGCATCCTTTTCAACAACACCGCCCTGAGCCCCTACATCGCCCCGTTGGCCCTGAGTGCTTTTCTCTTCGCGCCTCTTTTGGGCCAGACCATGGCCTTTGCCTTACACCTGCTGGCCGTGGCCATGGTGGGCCCCATGATCGGCTTCACGCCAGGCATGACCCTCATTCCCCTGGCTGCCGGATGGATGGGCCTCTTCTTGCTCAAACCCGGTCGCGGCCCCTTTTGGAAATTGCTGGCTGGGGCCGCCGCGGCGGTCGGCGGTGCGGTGGTCATGGCGGGCATGAGCCTGTTCACCACCGACGACTTCAGCTTTGCACTTCAACTCGACGGCGATCTGGCGGGATTGGCGATGGGCATGCTGGGTGCCGGCCTGATGGCAGCCCTCTTACACTACCCCTTCACGCTCATGTTCGGCGGCGTACCCAAAGGCAAACTCACCGCCTTGGGGGACTTGGAACATCCCGTCCTCCGCGACCTCGCGGAGAAAGCCCCTGGCACGTTCCAGCACACGCAGGCCGTCGCCAATCTTGCGGAAAAGGTCGCCTACGACATCGGTGCCGATGGCCTATTGGTGCGCATCGGGGCCTACTACCATGACATCGGTAAAATGCGAGGCCCAGAGTACTTCGCGGAAAACCAACAAGGCAAAAATCCCCATGACATGCTCAGCCCGGCGGCCAGCGTTGAAAAACTGCGAGGGCACGTGGAGCTTGGCGTAACAATCGCTCGTGGTGCCAATCTGCCGGAGCGCATCGTCGACTTCGTGATCGAACACCACGGCGCAAGCACCATCGATTTTTTCATGGAGAAGGAGCGACAGACCACTGGCCGGGCTCCCGATCCAAAACGGTTTTCCTATCTGGGGCGCAATCCCACCTCCCGGGAGACGGCGGTGCTGATGATCGCCGACAGCGTGGAGGCCGCTTCGCGAACCATCAAAGAACCCAGCAATGAGAAGATCGAGCAGCTTGTGCGTACCATCATGTTCGGCAAACTCCTGCGAGGCTATCTGGATGATTCGGGTCTGAGTTCACGGGATCTCAAGGCCATGGGGCACAGCTTGATTCGCTATCTCGAGTCCCAATTTCACGTGCGCGTCGAGTACCCCTGGCAGAAGAACGACAGCGACGCGCCGACTCAAGCGACGCCACCACCACCAATCGGACACCCGACACCTCAGCCCATGCCCCAGGCACCAGTCCAGGCACCAGTCCAAGCACCAATCCAAGCACCGGTCCAGGCACCAGTCCAAGCGCCGGTCCAAGCGCCGGTCCAAGCGCCAGTCCAAGCGCCGGTCCAAGCGCCGGTCCAAGCGCCAGTCCAAGCGCCGGTCCAAGCGCCGGTCCAAGCGCCGGTCCAAGCGCCGGTCCAAGCGCCGGTCCAAGCGCCGGTCCAAGCGCCGGTCCAAGCGCCGGTCCAAGCGCCGGACCAGGCACCAGTCCAAGCACCAATCCAAGCGCCGGTCCAAGCGCCGGTCCAAGCGCCGGTCCAAGCGCCAGTCCAAGCGCCGGTCCAAGCGCCGGTCCAAGCGCCGATCCAAGCGCCGGTCCAAGCGCCGGTCCAAGCGCCAGCCCAAGCGCCGGTCCAAGCGCCGGTAGTCCAAGCGCCGGTCCAAGCGGTGGCCCCGCCGGTGGCCCCAACAGAGACAGAACAAGAAATCGAAAGAAAGGACAGCTGATCCATGGCTGCCGCTAAAGATCCGATCAAGGGATACAAGGGCCAGGCCCGCCAGCGCCTTGAAGAACTGGGGCTTCGGGTCTGGGATGACGTAAAACTGGACACCAGCCGAGGACATTTTCACGGCATCATTCTGCCCAGAAGCGAAAACGCCGACGATCAGCATGTGGTGCTGAAGCTACACAATGGCTACAACGTGGGTGTGCGCACCGATGCCATTGAAAAAGCCCTGGTGGTCGCGCACAAGGAAGCCCAGTACAAAATCCCCGAGGGCACCTTCCCCAAGGACCCAGCCAAACCCAATGTGCTGCTCTTGGGTACCGGGGGCACCATCGCAAGTCGCCTCGACTATCGAACCGGCGCGGTCATCCCGGCCTTTTCCCCGGGCGAGCTCTACGGCGCGGTGCCGGACTTGGCGGACGTTTGCAACCTGGAGACCGAAAAACTCTTCGGCATTTTCTCAGAAAACATGGGCCGCGAGCAATGGCTGATCCTGGCACGGGAAACAGCCCGGGCCATCGAGTCAGGCGTCGACGGCGTGGTCATCGGTCATGGCACGGACACCATGCACCACACGGCCGCGGTCCTGACTTTCATGCTGCAAGACTTGCCTGTCCCCGTGGTCATCGTGGGCTCGCAACGCTCAAGCGATCGACCCAGCTCGGATGCGGCATTGAATCTGATTCACGCTTGCTGGACAGCCGGCCACAGTCCTTTGGCCGAAGTCATGGTCTGCATGTTCGGACCGACCTCGGACACTTACGGGCTTCTCCACCGGGGCACACGAGTGCGCAAAATGCACTCTTCCTATCGTTCGACTTTCCGAACCCTGGGCGACACCCCCTTGGCCATGGTCGGAGACGACAAACTCGACTTGATCCACAAGAAAATCAGAAAACGGGACCCTAATCGCAAGCTGAAGCTCTATGACGTCTGGGATGATCGGGTGGCCCTGGTCTACTATGTGCCCAGCATGAAGGCGGATGTTGTAGACAGCCTGGTCGATCGGGGTTACCGAGGCATCGTCATCGCGGGCACGGGCCTGGGCCATGTAAACCGCCCACTTTATGAACCCCTGAAGCGGGCCCATGACGCGGGCGTGAGCGTCTATATGACGGTGCAAACCCTTTGGGGTTACGCCCAAATGTACGTCTACGATACGGGTCGAGACTTGCTGGATCGGGGAATCGTTCCCCTGGGCAACATGTTGCCGGAAGTGGCCTACATGAAATTGGGATGGGCCTTGGGCATGAGCGAAGACCCCGAAGAAGTGCGCCGTCTCATGCTCCATGTGGTCAACGAAGAATGCACGGAACGCGAACCGCCCAACGGATACATCATCCTGCAAGGCGGCATCCCGGAAGTCGATGACTTCCTGGCCAGCACCTACAAATAATCAAATCACCAAAATTTCTAAGATCCCACCCGAAAAATCAACGAGACGATCTTGTGAACGCTCTCGATGGCGGTGGCGTGCACGGCTAGAAACTGTATGCCCATGCCGTTCTGCCTGGGATCATCACCCTTAACCACCCGGGCCACTCGCCCTTCCAACTCCAAACGAAAGCCCCCCAACTCCTTGGGCAGATCCAAAGTCAGGTCCAATCGGGTGCCCACCGGAGGCGGCATGAAGGTACGAATGAACATCCCATCCGGCGACACATCAGCCGCCAGGTTGCCATATTCCTGACCGTCCAAGCGATAGGTCACCATGCCCTGCAAGGGAACCCGCTCCGAAGACCTCGCCTCCTCATCGTCCGAATTTTCCTCGGCCCCTTTTTCAATCGCGTCGTCATGCATACACAAACCGTACAACAAAAAGACAAAAAGGATCAACTCGAACCTACAAGAGCGACAACTGCGTATGCTTGCTCCTCCTCGTTTTCGAAAGCGCCTTTCCTTTCTCTGTCAGGGTTTCTCGAATGACCTCGAGGAAAGGTGAGGCTTTTGTCTCGCGCATTTTGCCTGAGACCAGGCGCCTTCGGGCTTGTGTGAGGAAAAGGAGGCTGCGGGCTCGGGTCATGCCGACGTAGAAGAGGCGACGCTCTTCGGCTTCTTCTGCTGCCTCCACCGGACCGAAACGCAAAGGGAGAATGCCGTCTTCGCAGCCGCAGATGAACACGACTTCGAATTCGAGACCCTTGGAGGCATGCAAGGTCATCAGAGCGATGCGTTCGGCTCTCGGATCAAATGCGTCCTGGCTGGATTCGGGGTTGAGGCTTCGCTCGAGATCGGAGCGCTGAAAGGGCAGACCGGAACGCTCGAAGGCCTCGTCTAGCGCGTCCAACTGGGCCGAGGTACGTACGAGGATCGCGATATCGGAAAAAGAGAGGGACGTGACCGGCCCTTCCTGGCCTCGACCGCTGTCCAAGGAGAAAAAACTGTGGCCACCGAGCAAGGCCTCGACGCTCGCCACCACGAACTCGGCCTCTGCCTTTTCGGAGACCGCCTCGTGCAAACGGATTCTTTGCTGCTCGATCAACTGGGACACCAGCTTTCGCTCGCCGGCGCTTCCTGCTTCGATCACCTGCCTGGCGCCGTCGACGATGCATCGGCCCGAACGATAGTTTCGATGCAGACGATGGCGCTTGCCCGTCGGATAGTCGACTTCAAATCGCTCGAACAACTCGGCCGAGGCCCCACGAAACGCATAGATGGACTGGTCCGGATCCCCGATGGCAAAAAGCGTGCTATCAGGCCCCAGCAACATCCCCAACAAACGAAGCTGCTTTGAATCCAGATCTTGCGCCTCGTCGATCAAAAGATGCCCCACCTGGCCCTGTTGTTCCGCGAGCAACTCAGGACTGGAATCCAGCAAATCAATGGCCATGAGGATCAGGTCCTCAAAGCTGGTCGTCGTCGGCGATCTCAATCACAGGAGCCAATTCGAGTTCTTCAAGATGCTTGCGAACGAACTCCAGGGCCAGAGCATGGCCCGTGCCAACCAAAACATTCGATTCACCCTCGGCTTCCAAGCGCTGTCTCCACTCTTCTGCC
>JAFCZJ010000221.1 GCA_019314375.1 Deltaproteobacteria bacterium
GTGTCTACCGAGCCTGACTGAATAAGCCAGGATGAGTTGTCGTTTTTGAACTCCAGTTCAGGCTGTTCGGCGACCCAGATGACCTCGGGGCCGGCCAGTAGTCGGTTTACGGTCCCCTCAATTTCCTCAGGTGCCACCCGGAGCCAAAGATGACCGCGTCCGCTGGCATCATCGCAGGATGCATGAGGGGCTTTCGGCGACAAGAAGGCTTTCACTCGATTCATGGGGACAGTGGCCTTTGCGCCTTTGCGCGTGACCACCCGCAACCAAATGGGACCGCCTGGGTTCCGTTCGCCGGAAAGAATTCGGCTCAGGCGGGGGCCCAGGTTCTTGGGGTGATCTTCTGCTCGGGCGAAGGTACTCGGGAGCATGCCCAACAGCGCGACGACTATCCAGCTAAGCAAATTGATTCGCATGCCTTGTCCCTTTCGTTTCCTCGAAGGGCAGTCTAACCTGGGCATTCCTTTTGGGAAAGATGATTGCCTAGATAGGGTGTTAGGGCAAGCAGGGGGGGAGGAATGAATGGATTTTAGATTCGATTCCTGGCAGATTGAGCCATTGTGGATACAAAAGAGCGTTTTGAAAAAAATAGCCATTCGGTGGCTGAAAACTGTTTTCTTTTTGTGTGGAGGACCTTGGTTATGAAAAATATAATTCTCATGGTGTTTTCCTGCCTCATCGGTTTTGGGATCGGATGCTCGGACAGTGCTGTTCAAAGCTGCCCGGGGAATGTCTGCGGGGATGTGTGCTGTGATGTCGGGAGCGATTGCGTCTCCGGGGCCTGTTGTGTGAGCGACCAGGTTTGCGGCGACGTTTGTTGTGGCGTGGGGGATTCCTGTGTGTCCGGGGCTTGTTGTGCCGGCGAGCAGGTTTGTGGTGAAGACTGCTGCGGCTCGGGGGATTCCTGTGTGTCCGGGGCTTGTTGTGCCGGCGACCAGGTTTGTGGTGAAGACTGCTGCGGCGTGGGGGATTCCTGTGTGTCCGGGGCTTGTTGTGCCGGCGACCAGGTTTGTGGTGAAGACTGCTGCAACGTCGAGGATTCCTGTGTGTCCGGGGCTTGTTGTGCTGGCGAGCAGGTCTGCGGCGGTGTTTGTTGCAACGTCGAGGATTCATGCGTGTCCGGGGCCTGTTGTGCAAGCGAGCAGGTCTGTGGCGGTGCTTGTTGCAACGCTGAGGATTCCTGTGTGTCCGGGGCTTGTTGTGCAAGCGACCAGGTCTGCGGCGGTGTTTGTTGTAACGCTGGGGATTCCTGTGTGTCCGGGGCTTGTTGTGCGAGCGAGCAGGTGTGCGGTGACGTTTGTTGTGATGCCGGGGATTCATGTGTCTCCGGGGCTTGCTGTCTTACAGCTCAGGTGTGTGGGGATTCTTGCTGTGGGGCAGGGGAGGCTTGCCTGGACGGATTGTGCTGTCCTGGATCCCAGGTGTGTGCTGACGCTTGTTGCGCCGCCGATCAGGTTTGCGAACAGGGGCATTGCCTGCGGGACTGTGGTGAGTCCGCGCCTTGTGGCCAGGACCAGATCTGTTGTGGGGCCGGCGAGGTCTGCCACCTGGGCTTGTGTACTATTCCAGGGGATGCCTGCGCATCGAATGCGGAATGCCCGGATGGGATGTTTTGCGATTTGGATTTGGGTCAGTGCCTGCCGCTGGTGCGCACCTATCCCTGCGAGTATTACCCAGGGCAGATCGCCGGCGAGTTCAACCAGCCGGTGCTGGAATGGGAGTGGACCGGTGGCGATATCATGATGCCCCCCGTGGTGGCTAACCTGACCGACGACAACGGCGATGGAGCCATCGATGCTCTGGATATCCCGGATGTGCTAGTGACCACTTTTGAGGACAGCGTCTATTCTGCGGGTACGCTGACCGTCCTGCATGGCGACAGCGGCGAGCTTGCCTTCACGGTGGCTGGTCTCGATTTGGCCGCCGGGACCGGTCTGGCTGTGGGCGACGTGGACGGTGACGGCTTGCCCGAAATCGCCGCCTGTCGTTTCGGAGGTGGTCTTTACGTCCTGGAGCACGATGGGACGCTCAAGTGGACCATCGATGAGGGCTGTACCGGACAAGTATATGGATACGTCTACTCATCCCCGTCCATCGCCGACCTGGAGGGAGACGGGGTGGTGGAGATCATCACCGACTACACCATCATTTCCGGGGGCGTCTTCCGCTGTTCGGGTCCGGGCTTGGAGACGGTGAACTCCATGACCGTGCCTTTGGATATCAACGGGGATAATGTCCTCGAGGTGGTGGGCGGCAAACGCGCCATGGACGCCCAATGCACTCTCATCTGGGAGAACGCCGCGGTGTCCGAAGGTCACCCGGCGGTGGCCGACCTGGATCAGGACGGTTCGCCGGAAATCGTGGTGGGCTCCGACCAGCTTTACGTGCTCAATGCCGAGAACGGCACCCCCGTGGTTCCGGCCAGGGCCATCGAGGGGGGTGGGGATTCGACCTATGCTTTTGCCGCCGCCATCGCTGATTTCGACGGGGACGGCAAGGCTGAGATCGTCCTGCCCGGCCACAGTTCCTTCTCGGTTTATGACCTGGATTGTCTGCCCTCCGGGGTGCCTGCCGATTGCCTTTCGGGCAGGACCGATATGATTCTGTGGACTTCGACCACCGACGACGGCTCTGGTTATGCCAACCCATCGGCTTTCGACTTTGAGGGGGACGGGGTCAGCGAAGTGGTCTATGCCGACCAGGCTTTCTTGCGGATTTATCGCGGTGATGACGGTACCGTCATCTATGAGGACGAACGTTCTTCCGGGACGCTCTGGGAATACCCACTGGTGGTGGATGTGGATCGCGACCATCACGCCGAGATCGTGGTGGTCTCGGAAAACGCTCACATGACCGGCCAGCATCAGGGCGTCCGGGTTTTCGGGGATTCGCAAAACCAGTGGGTGGCCACCCGGACCATCTGGAACCAGTTCGCCTATCACGTGACCAACGTGACCGAGGACGGCGGCATTCCGTTGGTGCAGAGCCCAAATTGGCTGGACCCGGAGTTGAACAGCTTCCGCTCAAATCGTTTACTGACCTCAGAGGGCATCTTCGATGCCCCCGATCTCCTGGCAGTCGATAGCCAGGCTGAAGGAGGCCTGTGTCCTGTCGCACTGTCCTTGTCTGTACGGGTGCAAAATCAGGGCGCTGCCCTTGCGCCCGCCGACATGCCCGTGTTTTTCTACCACCTGCCCGACGCCGCCCCGGCCGAAGAGATCGGCCTGGGCTGGACCACGATGCCTCTGGCACCCGGGGAATCCCAGCGGGTGTATTTGGACTTTACCCTACCGGCCAATAGTATGGATCTGTGGTTCCCTTTCCGGGCCATGGTTAATCCGCCGGCGGAGCCGGAGTCGATGAGCATCGAATGTGATGAGACCAACAATGCCTCCGAGCTGTTCTTCGGGCTTTGTCCAAGCGGTTTCTGAACGCGAACACCCCCGGGGGCCGAACAAGCCCTTCTTGAAGCGACTTTTGAAGATGTGGTACAAAACTCAGGACTTTCCGGCAGATCGAAGCTTGGGAAACTTGGGAGAGGCATGAAGATTTTGGTATCCGGTGGCGCGGGAACAGTTGGAAGCCGGCTGGTCCGCGGGCTTGTCGAAAAGGGCCATCGGGTGCGCGCCTTGATCCTGCCGGGCGACCTCCTGCGATCGCGTCTCGATGGGGTGGACTGTGACGTCGTCGAGGGCGACATCACGCAGAAGGATTCTTTGGCCGGGGTCTTCGACGGGATGGATACCGTTTACCACTTGGCCGCGGTGATCTTGAGTCATGATCCCGCGGTCTTTGTGCGGGTCAACGTTCAGGGTACACGGCACATGCTGGAGGGCGCGGAAAGGGCGGGTGTTGGGCATTTTGTTTATGTGTCCTCGGCCTCCGTGGTCTATCCCCACAGCACTCCCTATTCGCGCTCCAAACGGGCATGTGAAAGCATGGTTTCAAGCAGGGACCGCATGAGTTACACCATTGTGCGCCCCACCTTGGTATACGAAAAAGACGGCGGGCAGGAATTCTTGCTGTTTTTGGATTACCTCAAAAAGTTTCCCCTCGTGCCCTTCATCGGGGATGGTCGGGCCCTGAAGAATCCAGTGCACGCCGATGACCTGATGGATGGCTTACTCCGGTTGGCCGGCTGCCAGGCGGCTCACGACAAGACCTACGATTTTTGTGGTGGCGAAGAAATTTCCATGCGGGAGCTGTCGCATCTGATGCTTAAGCACAAGGGAATGGATAAGCCATTCGTTCACCTGCCGGTGGCCTGGTGCAAGTTGATTGCACACGGATTCAGCTTGTTTACCCGGACCCCACCTCTGACCCTCAGTGCCATCGCCGGGATTACCCAGGACGCCAATCTGGATTGTTCGACTGCCCGGCGGGATCTCGGATATAATCCCGTCGGGGTGCGTGAAGGTTTCTCGAGGTGCTTCCCCCTAACGATCGCGTCTTAGGAGATTTGAATCATGAGCAAAGTGACCCAACTTCTTTCGTGCATTATGTGCTTGGCCTTGGGGTCTTGCGCGGCAATCAGCGGCCGACCGAGTACCGGAAGCCAAGAGGACATCGGCGAGGCCGACCGGGCCGCCATGACCCGGATCGGCGAGAAGGTGCAGGGCAAAATCGTATGGTCGAGTTCTCGGGCGGGCAACCACAACCTGGTCGTGATGAATCCGGACGGCTCGAACATCAAAATGATCACCCAGGGCGAGACCGTTGATTGGTTCTCCCGTTTTTCCCCTGACGGCAAGCGGATTCTCTTTTGCCGATCCAAGAAGGGATGGGTTTATGAAAGGGACGCCAACCGGCACTTCAAGTGGAATCTTTTCACCATCGATCCGGAGGGCAAGGACCTGAAGATGGTGGCCAAGGATGCCTGTTGGGGAACCTGGGTAGGCGAGAACAAGATCATGTTCAACCGGGGAACCCAGGTCTTTGAAAAAGACTTGGGAGGAGATGAAGAGACCCTCATCTTGGACAGCAAGAAGGAAGAAAGCCTGGGCGGAGCCGACTTGCAGCAACCGCAGCTTTCCCCCGACGGCAAGTGCTTGGCCATCACCCTGCGTGGCGCTCGCCGTGCGACTGGCCTGTTTGATTTGGAGAACAAGTCATGGGTGCCGACCGGCCAGGGATGTCAGATCAATTGGCATCCGGACGGCAAGCGAATCTATTGGATCAACCCATCGGGCAACGGCGGAAGTGAGGCTTTCAGCATCCCGGTGTCTGGTTGCAAGCCCGCCAAAGAATACGAGTACGAGGAAATGAAGTTCATCGATATTCCTGGCCGCCAATCCCACGAGTACTTCCCCCAGATGACTTCGGACGGCAAGTGGTTGGTCTGGGCGGCCACCCGGCGTGGTCATGACCACGACGTGGCCGACTACGATATCTTTATTTGGGAAATCGGCCGGCCGGCAGAGGAAGCCACTCGTTTGACCTTTCATTCGGGCAACGATCGCTGGCCGCATTTGTTTTTGACAGGCAATTGACTAGACGTTCTAATGGAGGTCTGATCTTGCCCCGTAAGTTAAATAGCAAAAGCAAGCCGTCCAAGGGTAGAACGTCTTGTGCCGTGTCGCTAAGCGACACGGTGCCCGCAGGAAAACGGAGAGAATGGATGACATCTCCACCCGGAAATCGCCCGCGAACAAGCATATGGATACAATTGCCCAGGCTGGTGGTTTTGCTCTCGCTGCTGGTCGTCACGGCGGTCTTGATGCTGCCGGTGCTGGACGACTTCGTGGCGCGGAGCGAATCGGAAGAATTGGCTCAAGAGACGGAGAACCTCTTGGACCGGGTCTCTTCGAAGGGGCCTGCATCCCGCGAGGCTTCTGCTCCGGATTGGTTGTTGAAGGTCCGTGAGTCCGGACCGGGTCTTGCCAGTTGGACAAGCGTGGGTGGATGCGGGGTGAGCGGTGCCACGGCCACGGGCGGTGGATTCAAGTGGGTGGGTCGTGGTGTGACCGGGGGGCTGGTCGATGTGCAGATGATGGCCAGTCGGAACACCTATCTGGACGGAAGCAACTCGCTGTCTTTCAGCACGCGCCTGGCCACCAACCTGGGATACAAGTGGTCGGTGGCGGCCACGATGCCCTTTCTTTACAATGTCGAGACGGTGGATGCTTTTGGTGTGGACCACGAAGCCCACCTGCCCGGCTTTGGCGACCTGAGCCTGGAAGCGACCCGGAAACTGGGTATCACCAATGCCTACAGCTTGACTTTGGCGTTCACGGCCCCCCTTGGGGCCCATGATGCGGTGAGAAAAGGCGTCATCTTGCCGCAGCGCCAACAGCTCGGTTCGGGGGTGATGGGATTGTCTCTGACCACCGAGTACACCATGGATTTTGACTGGGGTTTGATGATTTTCGGGGGCACCCTGGGCTACGGCGGTTGGGAAAACAGTGTGGGTGATTTCCGGGCACCGAGCGCTTCCGGTTACATGCATCTTGGATACCTGCTGGGGCCGCTGGTGCCCTCGGCCGGCGTGACCTTCACCGGTCGTTTCATGAGCGATCGGGAGCGCAACGTGGAGGTGATGACCCCGCCCGAGATGTTCACGATCAGCCCCACCCTGGGGCTTGAGTGGTCATCGGATTACATCGCCGTCATGATATCGGCCTCCTCCCCCTTTTCGTTTCAGCGTATGGATAGCTGGACGGTGGGGTTGGGGGTTCAGACCTCTTGGTTCTGAACGAAAAGGAAAAAAATGAAAGGGCCCGAGAAACAATCTGGGATTTGCATCCTGGGGGGGGGCGGATTTTTGGGATCTCGCCTGGTGGAGGAACTCTTAGAGGAGACTGACTTCCATTTGGAAGTCATCGATACCTCATTTGAACGCTTGTCGGTCTCATCCCCTCGGCTTGTTTGCAAACAGGCCGACATCACCGAAAAGGGTGTCATAGAATCCGTCGTGGACCGGCATGAAGTCATTGTGTCGACCACGGCGATGTGCAACCCCTCTTTGTACAACACCCGCCCGGTGGAGGTGATTCACGCCAACTTCACCCATCTGTTACCCCTGGTGGATCTATGCACCCGTCGGCATCGTCGACTTGTTCATTTCTCCACTTGTGAAGTCTACGGCAATCCGCCGTCGGAGGGGCCTGGGCCGGGGGCGCCCATGCGCGAGGAGGAGACCCAATTGGTGCTCGGCCCTGTCTCCCATGAGCGATGGAGCTACGCCAGCGCCAAACAGCTCTTAGAGCGATACATTTGGGCTTGCGGTGTTCATCACGACCTGGATTTCACCATCATCCGCCCATTCAACGTCATTGGACCGCGCATGGACTTCATCCCGGGCGTGGACGGAGAGGGGATTCCCCGGGTCTTGGCTTGCTTCATCAACGCCTTGCTGAGGGGGGAGCCCTTGCAGTTGGTCGAAGGCGGTGCGCATCGGCGTTCCTTTATTTCCGTGGATGACTTCACCGAGGCCATCATTCAGGTTTTGAAGCGACCGGAGCCCTGCCGGGGTCAGATCATCAACATCGGGCATCCGGGCAACGAATTGGCCATCTCGGAACTGGCGGATCGGATGGTTGCGGCTTACCGGGAGGTCTCCGGCGAGTCCCGCCATATTGAAACACGCTCGGTG
>JAFCZJ010000337.1 GCA_019314375.1 Deltaproteobacteria bacterium
TCATCATGGGGGGCTTTCATCCCAGCTTGGCGCCTGAGGAATGTCTGGAGCATGCCGACTCCGTCTATATCGGGGACGCGGAGTTCCGCTGGCTCCAGGTCGTCGATGACACGAAGAATGGCGAGCTTCGCAGGGTCTACCGCGCCGCAGTAGGAGTCCCGCAGCCCTGCGGAGTTCAGCCGCGGCGAGATCTGTTCAAGGGGAAGGGCTACCTGCCCATCACGCTCATGCAGTTCGGTCGCGGCTGCCGATTCGCCTGTGACTTCTGTGCCATTAGCGTGTACTTCAACCGCACACAATTCGTGCGGAGGACGCACGAGGTGTTGGCAGAGATCGAGAACCAAGATCGGAAGTTCATCTTCTTCGTCGATGACAACTTCCTGTCCGATCACAAGTCAGCCAAGCTCTTCTTGCGGGAGCTGATTCCCTTGAAGATCAGATGGGTCTCCCAGGCCTCCATCGACATGACTCGAGATCTGGAGCTCATGGAGCTTCTGGAGGAGAGTGGGTGCCTGGGGAACGTGATCGGATTCGAATCCCTCGATCCCCAGCACCTCGCGCACACCCTCGTCTATCACATTGAACGTCCGGAACCGGCGGCCCGAGTAGAACGTGTCTTGCACGAAGTCCACCGACCAGACTGCATTGGGGCGGGCCGGCACTTCCAGGGGCACCCGCGGGCGCCGAGGCAGCCGCTTCTTCGTCCGTCGCTTGTGATTCAAACCGAGCTCCTTGTAGATCCGATACACACGTTTGTGATTCCACGGTCGACCGTCCAGGCGAAGGCGGTGGAAGCACTTCCAGAAGCCCCAGCGAGGGTGCTTCTCTGCTAACGCCTGCAGGGCGTAGATCACTTCACCATCACGCGCCAGACGGTCACCAGGGCCGTTGTACCACGCAGATCGCGATAGGCCTGCCAGGTTGCAGGCGCAACGAACGGACAACTTCTCATCGGCCACCAGACACCTCACGGCTTCTCGTCGGTCTAGCCCGGATTATTCATGAATCTTAAATGACGAAAGCCTACCGAGCGCGTAAAGTTGTTTTACCACAAACAGTTTCACCGCTACAGAAGGCTTTCGTATGACCCATCCTACAAAGATGAGAAGCTCGGTCTGACCTGTCGTCTGGCCAGCTCCCTGGCCGATCCCCGCGAGCCCGGCAAGGTCCGCCACAGCCTCTGTGATATGCTTCGCCAACGCATTTTCGGCATCTGCTGCGGCTACGGCGACACCAACGATGTCGCCCGGATTGGCGCCGATCCCATGCACAAGCTCCTGCTGGACCGAGACCCCATCGATGGCTGTGATCTGGCCAGTCAGCCGACATTGAGTCGCTTCGAGAACGACCGCCGTCGGGTTGATCTGTACCGCCTGGGCGAGGCTCTTGCCGAGACGGTCATCAAGAGCCACCGTCGGCGGCTCGGTGGCCGCAAGTGCAAGCTGGTGACCCTTGATCTGGACCCCACCGACGACCCGGTCCACGGTCAGCAGCAGTTGTCCCTGTTCAACGGCCACTACGACAGCTGGTGCTACCTGCCGATGTTGGCGTTCGCCACGTTCAACGACGAGAGCGACCAGCATCTGCTTGCCGCCGTGCTGCGGCCGGGGACCGCCCACCCGTTGCTGAAGAGGCTGATCCCGGCGATCAAGAAGGCCTTCCCGTTTGCGGTCGTCCGCGTGCGGCTGGACGGCGGCTTTGCCTGTCCCGAGGTACTGGACTATCTGGACGGCCAGAGCATCGAATACCTCGTTGGCATGGGCAAAAACAGCGTTCTTCAAGAAATGGCGGCATCCGATGTCGCCTTGGCCGCGGAGTGCTTCGCCATCGCCGGCAAGACCGTCCCGGTGTACGGCGAGCAGTGGTACGCGGCCCAGACCTGGGACCGGGAGCGGCGCGTGATCCACAAGGCTGAGGTGGTCGACCTGCCTGGTCGCAAGCCGCGGAACAATCTGCGGTTCGTGGTGACGAACATGGGCCGGACGCCGAGAGAGGTCTATGACATTTATCGCCGGCGCGGGGACAGCGAGAACCGGATCAAGGAGCTAAAGGGCGAACTGGATCTGGGGCGGCTCAGTTGCCACGGGTTCTGGGCGAACCAGTTGCGGCTGCTGCTGTCGGCGGCGGCGTTCGTGCTGATGCAGTCGCTTCGTCTTCGCCTGGCCAGGGTCGGCTTGGCTGCAGCCCAGGTCCAGACTCTGCGTCTGCGGCTGTTGAAAATCGGTGGCCGAGTCACCCGGTCGGTGCGGCGATATGTGATCCATCTGGCGGCTGCGCACCCATGGGCTCACCAGTGGCAGCAGGCGGCTCGGGCTTGGGGCGCTGCAGTGCCGTAGTCGGCGGCTCTTATCCCAAAACAACCCATGGCCGGCAGACGAAGCGGCGGACCGGTGTGTCCGGAAATGCGGCTCAGGCGTGTCCGTTCGTCTTCAGCGTGGTAGAATCCACCGGTTCAGTGCCGACACCACCGTCGCCGGGGCCCAGCGAGGAGAAATCGTGCACTCCGCAGCCTCAGGTGTATGCTTCATGAATAATCCGGGTTAGCCGGCCCGGGGTTTGGCGTCTGCCGAGTTTATAGCTATCATTGTGGCGAAACCAATCACACTAGATCCGGATTCACAATACCCCCACAGGGCCATTCGGCACGAAAGATCGACATGCCCCTTGAGTTTACAAATAAGCTGGTTTTTGAAGATGTCGACGTTCTTGGCGAGACCATTCGAACCTGGGATCTGGAGATCCACCAGCTTGAAGGTGGATCGTTCAGAGGCTTGATTGCCCAAGTCGCAAGAGACGGCTGGATCGCAGGTCGCGCGGAGTTTTCCCAGGCAACGGGCCAAAATGGGCTGTCTCCAGCGGGCATGCGGACCGTTGTCATTGCAGGCACTCAAGCCTGTACGTTGTTTTGGCGCAACCACCGTATTGGTGGCAACGAGATGATGATCTTTCCCAGTAACAGGGAACTCGATGCGGTTGGTTACAAGGATTTTCGCGTCCTCACTTTGTCCTTCCGTCAAGAGGAACTGGCAGCCCAGTTTCGGGGCTTGGGAGTTGCCCTGCCGGACGATATTCTGGATCAGGCGGAAGTCTTGCAAATCGACCCATCGGACATGCTGCCGTTCCGTCGCCGCCTACAATTGATCACGAATATCCCGGGTTGGTTGGAAAATAAAGAAGTGTCGCTGCCCAATCCCCTGAAATTGCTGGCTCAGTCCCTTGCCGGTGCTTTGGGTGTCAAAATGCCCAACAACATCCGTAAGCGTGACCTGGCCCTGGTTCAAGCAGTAGAAGTGCTTCGCTCGGACCACTTGGGACAAATACCTATTCATACGTTGTCGCGTCGGTTTGGCGTAAGCCGCCGCACCTTAGATACCGTTTTCAAAAAAGAAATTGGACTCACTCCTGGAGCGTATCGTAAAAATATTCGACTTAACAATGTTCATCGCTTGCTCCATCGAGCGGATCCCCACGTCGATTGCGTTAAAGATATTGCCCGGTCCATAGGTTTTGAACATCTGGGCCAATTTGCAAAAGATTACCGAGCCTTTTTTGGTATGCTCCCATCGGAAGCACTTCGTTTCGATATTGACTCATAAGGCAATAGCTAGTCGATGGACTTGCCGCCCTTTCTCCAACTTTCGAATCAACTACACTCCAGCCCGGAGTACGTGCAACCTGTCGAACATAAGAAAAGTAAGAAAATTGCATAGTTGGGGACCGTAAAAACAAGGAAGGATCACTATCACCCGGGGCGTGCGTTCGGGGAACGAGTCTGACATAGCCGCAACGCCTCCGACTACACCGTAATCTTGACTTACTGCTTCAACCCCCGTCT
>JAFCZJ010000092.1 GCA_019314375.1 Deltaproteobacteria bacterium
TTTACAAATGAGTCAATTTGGAGAGCAGCCCGTAAATCAGTAGAGACTCTTGTGTCGGATTCCGAAGGAATCCGATGCTAGTGTCTCTTGAGTCGGAACGATCTTTACAAATGAATCAAGTTTGAGAGCAGCCCGTAAATCAGTAGAGACTCTTGTGTCGGATTCCGAAGGAATTCGACGCTAGGCTTCGGTCCCCAGATCGGCCACCCGATTTTCGGACTGGGTTTGGCGTTTTGCTGACTTGCAGCCGCGAACACCTCGGGCGTATATTAATTTCATTAGCGCAATCGAGCGCCAAATTTTCGATGGCCGCCAAACAAATTCTGTCAGGACGACGACCACTCGATGGAGGGATGCACATGAGGCGGATCTCTGGTGCGGGTTTCCTGAATGCGACGATTTTGTTTTTCTTGACGGTGGTTCTGGTGGTCGAAGGCGGCGCTTGCTCCGGGGAGCAAGGACTGCCCGGCGTCGCCGGAAAGAACCTGGTGACGCGGATGATCGATGTCGCGGCGGGCGAACAATGCTCGAGTGGTGGCCAGCAGATCGATCTGGGGACCGACGACGACGGGGACGGCATGCTCGGCGACGACGAGGTCGATTTCACGGCCTTCGTTTGCAATGGTACGGATGGGCTCAGTGTGCAGACTGATATCGAGGAACCCGGGCCTAACTGCGCCGAAGGCGGCGTGAAGGTGGTCGTGGGTGAGCAGGCGCCCGTTTACCTTTGCAGCGGAACACCGGGCGAGGTCGGTTCGGACGGCCAGAGCGTGACCCTGACCCCAGAGCCCGCTGGGGACTTTTGTGCCTACGGTGGGGTGAAGCTCCAGGTGGGCACGGACAGCCCGGTATACGTCTGCAATGGGGTGCCGGGCACGGATGGTCAAGACGGCCAGAGCGTCGCCGTGACCCCCGAAGCAGCGGGGGACAACTGCGAGTACGGCGGACAGCGACTTCAGGTGGGCACGGACACCCCGGTCTACGTCTGCAATGGGGTGCCGGGTACGGATGGTCAAGACGGCCAGAGCGTCGTCATGACCCCCGAGCCGCCAGGGGAAAACTGCGTTCACGGCGGCGTGATGCTGCAGGTGGGCACCGGGGAACCCACGTATATCTGCAACGGGGCGCTGCCTGGGACCTCCTTGCCCAGCGTGACGACGGTGAGCGTGACCGACACGCGGTACTATGATGCGGTCGTCGAGGCCGAGGTCACGGACGACGGGAGCGAGATGATCATGGTGCGGGGTGTCTGCCTCGCCATGCATGCCACGCCGAACCTGCACGACAGCGTCTATTTTTCCGGGACGGGCTCGGGCGGCTTCGCCACTTTTTGCGACATGCTGGAGCCGGACGCGACCTACTATGTCCGCGCCTTTGCCACGAATCCCCTCGGCACGAGTTTCGGCAACGAGCTCTTCTTCAACACGCTGGCTTTGACCGTCCCGACTCTTTCCACCGAGCTGGTCTCCAACATCACCAGCAGCACGGTCCTTTCCGGAGGCAACATCACGGATGACGGCGGCACGCCGATTCTTGGGCGAGGCATCTGCTGGTCTTTGGACCCGGACCCCACGATGGCAGACGATTGCGCATCCGAAGGGCTGGGGGACGGAAGTTATATCGCCTTGGCGACCGGGCTTGCCGCGGACACGACTTACCACCTGCGGGCCTACGCCGAAAACGCTCAGGGTACGGCCTACGGAGAGGACCGCTCTTTCACCACCGAAGTGCTGCCCTTGGCCACGGTCACGACGACTGCCGCGAGTGCCATCTCGTACACCACGGCCACGGGGGGCGGCAACGTATCGGGCGACAACGGCTCCCCGGTGAGCAGCCGGGGCATCTGCTGGTCGACCACCACAGCACCGACCACGGCAGGCGACCACTACGCCGAATTCGGCGGGCTCGGGGTCTTTTTCGCCCCCATGACCGGCCTCGCCACCGGCACGACTTACTACGTCCGGGCCTTCGCGGAAAACGGCGGGGGCATCTCCTACGGCAACGAGCTGAGCTTTTCGACCTTGCCCTCCTCGGCACCGGTGCTGACGACCCGAGCCATAAGCGGCATTTCTTCCTATCTCGCGGGCTCGGGGGGCGACATCAGCACGGACGGGGGTTCGGCCATCACGGCCAAGGGCGTGTGCTGGAGCCTGAACCCCAGCCCGACCCTCGCAAACAACATAACCACCGACGGCACGGGCTCGGCCAGTTACAACAGCACCATGACCGGACTCGAGGCTCTGACCCTGTACTACGTTCGCGCCTACGCGACCAACGCCCTCGGCACCGCCTACGGCAACGAACTCAGCTTTTCGACCACCGACACCATCAACCCCGGCCCCACGGTCCCCATAGTGGGCACCTCGTCCTCGATCATCACCGGCAGCACCACGGCGTCCAGCGGCGGCTACGTGAGCAATGACGGCGGGTCGGAGGTGACAACGCGCGGCGTCTGCTGGAACACGACCGGCAACCCGACCACGGCCGACATCTGTTCGACGGACGGCACCGGCCTGGGCTTCTTCACAAGCGACATCACCGGTCTGGGCGGCTGCGGGGTCGTGTATTTCGTGAGAGCCTACGCCATCAACAGCACAGGCACAGGTTACGGCAACCAGAACTCGGTGAGCACGGGCCTTCTGCCCACGATAACCACCGCGGCGGTCACGGACATCGACTACTACGATGCCGTCTCAGGAGGCACCATCCCCGACGACGGCGGCTGCCCAATCAGCGAGAAAGGAGTCTGCTGGAGCGACCCTCGCCAACCCGCACACAACCGAGGGACCCGGAAGCGAAGATTTCATTTCGAACATCACGGGCCTAATGGGTTACAGGACCTATTACGTCAGGGCCTATGCCACCAACAGCGTGGGCACGGGCTACGGATCGCAGGAGGTCTTCGTTACAGCCGAGCCGCCCACGCCCTACATCGGACAAAACCACGCCGGCGGTATCGTTTTTTACATCGATGGCACGGAAGCGCATGGGCTGGTCGTCACCCCAACGGATCTTGGAAGCTATCCCTTTGGCTGCCAGGGCACGAGCATCCCGACCGACACGGCCCTCGGCACCGGGGCCACGAACACGGCCGCCATCGTGGTTTCATGCGCCGAGGCCAACATCGCCGCAAAGATAGCGGATAACCTGGATCTGAACGGCTACAGCGATTGGTTCCTGCCCTCTATAGACGAATTGTCCATTATCTACACCAGCCTCTACCTCCAGGGCCTGGGTGGTTTGTCGAGTCTTGGATCCTCAAGCGAGTACAGTGCCTCAGAATCTTGGTTTTTCTCGTTTTCCAGTAATTGGTTGTCTTACCGCCTAAAATCTTGGACTTGGCGAATCCGCGCCGTGCGTTCCTTCTAGGACGACAGCAAAACCGGGACGGTTTCAGTTTATTAGTTTTTTGTAGCCTCGGTAAATGAGGAGGGTTCCGAATTAGGTGCCACCCGATTCGTTGGAGGAGGGTGTTGTCGGAGTGGTGGCATATGTGATACCATGCACTTCAACAAAACCGGGGACAACAAAACCGGGGACGGTCTTAGTTTATTAGTTTTTTGTAGCCTCGGTAAATGAGGAGGGTGTTGTTGGAGTGGTGGTATATATGATACCATGTATCTGATGCCGCCGAAGATACGAAACCTGGAAAGACAACTGGAGAAGGCCACGCCGAAGATACGAAACCTGGAAAGACAACTGGAGAAGGCCAAGGAGGCGATGATGCCAAGCCCTATCAAGAAAAAGTCGTCGCGGAAGCCATCGAAAAAGCAAGATAGCTTCGAGGGTCACCAGATTGTCGTCAGGTGGTCGGAAGAAGACGATTGCTATCTCGCCTATGCCCCTGCTCTTGCTGGTTGCGTCACGCATGGTGCGACGCCTGTGGAAGCGATCACGAATGGAAGGGATGCCATGGCTCTGTGGCTGAAAGAAGCCAGGGAAAATGGCGATTATATCCCGAAGCCAATCCATGGTTACTCAGGCAAGATGACCCTGCGCATGCCTTCTTCGCTTCACCAGAGAATCGCGGAGGAAGCTGATCGCGAGGGTGTTAGCATTAATCAATGGGTGCTTTATAAGATCGCCAGTTAAACCGGGGACGGTAGATGAGGAGGGTTCTGAAGATGAGTGGGGAAGTTCAAGTTACAAGAGTGTTTCTGTATGCCGAGGTCATGTTGCGCCAGGGGATCAGGAGATCGATTGCAACGGTGATGGGCCCTGACGGAAAATTGATGGGTCCCACTCCTGGCGAGTACTTCGCCGGGGTCGAGAAGGGATACGAGGCCGTCATGGATGCGGCTGAAGAAAAAATCGTGGATTGCCTCGAGTCCTTTCGGGAAAGCCTTCAACTGCTGAAGATGGATGAGAAGGGCGGCCGAAGACGAGAATTCCAGTCAAAGACCATGCGCGACCGTGTGGAAATCGTCATCCGGACCCAAAAGAAGAAGGAAACAGCGCTTGCAGAGGAATTGACAGCTAGAATTCAGGAAATTGTCGATACATGTCTTCGCGGGTTGTGATGTAGTATTTCGCCATGCAGGAAATCTGAAATTCTTACATAGCGATTGAGAAGAGGAGCTACATGATTCGACGATTTGTTCTGAAAGAGCTTCCAGAGTCAGTTGCGCAAATACAACGGAGGAAATATGAGTTACGTTAAAGAACTTGCCTCGATCAATGACGCTGACGAACAGATGGAGATTGTGGAGCCGTTGGCTTTGCGGATCTCCGAAGATTCTGAGGCCCGCACCGCCGAGCTGGCCGAGGCCATTCTTCGCATGTTCGAGCGCAACCCGGAGGCCGACGGTTTTGGAACCTTTGGCACCTTGATCAGCGCCCTGGAAGAGGTTGATTCCGATGTCCTGCGTCCCTTGGCGGAAGCGTCGGTGAAGCGAGTTGAGACATGGGCCAACGCTGAGGTTTTGGAGATGTGCCAAGTAGAAGAGGAGTGAATCGCTTGTCTTCCAGGTGTTCATTCTGGATCAGTCCCCGACACTTGCCTTTTTTTTCTCCAAGGCTGCAAAATAGACCTATTGGCTGACTGATGGGACGACATGGAGGTGTGGTGATGAGGCTTGTGCAATCTGCTGTTCTTATGGGCTGCTTGGCCTTCTTGTTGGCCGCTTGCGGCGGCGGCGGTCTTTACGAAGAGGGCTGCCAATCGGATTTGGAATGCAAGCATGGGCGGATTTGTGTCGATGGCAAATGTCAGGACCAGTCCCAAGTTTGCTTTGACGATAGCGACTGCCCCATCGGCTACATCTGCTATCAGGGTGCCTGTTTGGTCTGCGACCGCGACGGAGACGGCGTGTTCGGCGGACAGTGCGCGGGTGCCGACTGCGACGATGACAACGGAGCGGTGCGGCCCGGCAACGACGAGCTGTGCGGCGACGACCTGGACAACGACTGCGACGGCGTCACTGACCCGCCCGCACTCTGCGACGACCTGTGCGCCGACGTCAAGTGCGACGAGGGCTATGCCTGTCATCCGGACACGGGCCTGTGCGTTCCCCTGTGCAACCCTGATTGCGACGACAGGGTGTGTGGCCCGGACGGCTGCGGCGGGGAGTGCGGCATCTGTCCCCCCGGCATGCACTGCACCGCGGATGGCGGGTGCGAGGCAGGGTGCCAGGACGCTTGTCTCGAAGGCGAAAGGAATTGCGTTGGGAATTCGGTGGTCAGCTGCGTGGATACCGACGGTGATGGCTGCGTTGAGTGGTCCGCGCCGGTGGCTTGCGGAGACGGTGAACGCTGCTTAGACGGCCATTGCCAGGGCTGCGTGCCCGAATGCGAGGGGAGGGAATGCGGACCCGACGGTTGCGGTGGGGAGTGCGGCATCTGTCCTCCCGGAACGCACTGTAGCACGGATGGCAGGTGCGAGGCTGGGTGTCAGGACGCTTGCCTTGAAGGCGAAAGGTACTGCGTGGGGAATTCGGTGATCAGCTGTGTGGATACCGACGGTGACGGCTGCGTCGAGTGGTCCTCGCCGGTGGCCTGCGGAGACAGTGAGCGCTGCTTGGACGGTTTTTGCCAGGCCTGCGTGCCCAATTGCGAGGGAAGGGAATGCGGGCCCGACGGTTGCGGCGGTGACTGCGGCCTGTGCCCGGACGGAATGAGCTGCACGGACGGCCGATGTGTGTCGGGCTGCGTTGACGAATGCGACGTGGGAGAGAGCCGCTGCATGGATGCGTACAGCTTCCAAGAATGCGGCGACTGGGACGATGATCGCTGTCTGGAGTTCGGTCCGCGCCAGCTTTGTCCCGAGGGCTCTGGCTGCGACGAGAGCGAGGGACGCTGCTCGGGGGGTTGCTGGGACGAGTGCATGCAGAGTGAGAGCTACTGCATGGACGAGATGGGCTACAGCCAGTGTGGATATTGGGATGAGGATCATTGCCTGGAGTTCGGGCCACGGATTTCCTGTGACGACGATGAGTGGTGCGATCCGGAAACGGGACGCTGCGTCACGCACTGTTTGGACGATTGCCGGTTCGGTGAGAGCATCTGCCTCGACGAGATCAGCTTCGTGGAATGCGGGTACTGGGACGAGGACCCCTGCCTGGAGTTCGGTTCGCAGATGTTTTGTGAAGGCGGCGATACCTGCGACCCGATGAGCGGACGATGCAGCGCGGGATGTTATGACGAATGCTGGCCGGGGGAGTCGATTTGCATGGATGAGTACAGCTTCCAGGAATGCGGCGAGTTCGACGGGGATCCTTGCCTGGATTGGGGCTTTCCCATGCCTTGTCCTCCCGGCGAACCCTGCGATCCCATGACGGGCCGTTGCGGCTCAGGTCAGACCTGCGAGCCTGATTTCTACGAGCCCGACGATGATCCGTCTCGGGCCTCGCTCTTGCAATCGGCTTTGCCCCAGTCGCATTCCCTCTGCCCGGCGGGTGATGAAGACTGGTGGTCCTTCGAGTTGACAGAGGAGATGATCCTGCGTTTGGAGACCAGCGGTCCTTCGGGAGACACCGTCATGTGGCTGTACGATTCGGGGATGAGGGAGATCGCATACGACGACGACGGCGGCAACAATCTGTTTTCGAGGATTTCGACGGGCTATCTACCCCCGGGCCCGTACTACGTCCGGGTGCGCGAGTACAGCAACCAGAGGACCATCGAGAGCTACAATATCAGCCTGGTGCTTTCCACGGTTTGCGTGCCGGACTGCACGAACCGCGAGTGCGGCCCGGATCCCTTCTGCGGAGAGAGCTGCGGCATCTGCCCGGACGAGTGGTCGTGCACCAGCAACGGGCGCTGCGTCCCAGAGGCCACCTGCGAGCCCGACATCTACGAGCCGGATGACGACCCGTCCAACGCCTCGACACTCGAGCCGAGTGTGCCTCAGGCGCATTCCATCTGCCCGTCGAACGAGGAGGACTGGTGGGTCTTCACCCTTGAGGCACCGTCGGACATCACCTTGTTCACCTTCGGTAACGAGGGAGACACCCTGCTATGGCTCTACGACTCTTCCAATCAAGAGCTCGCCTACGATGACGACGCTGGCTACAACCTGTTCTCGCGGATCGTGATGCACGACCTCCAGCCTGGTACCTACTACGTAATGGTGAAAGAGTTCTCCGGATCCAGGCACATCGAGGCCTACGGCATACGCCTGGACATATAGTCCCCCCTGTCCAATTCTCTGGGATTCCCGCATCTGTGTTGCGGAAAAATGACTGTTTTCCGCAGTAGACTTGCGGGAAATCGAGTATTCTGATAGGATTCGAATGGGGCTCCAGAAGGGAACCCACTGACAATGAAAGGGATTCAGGCATGTATATCAAGCGCTTTGCTCCTTTGGAGCGGGAACTTCGGAAGCACAGCGTGTTGCTGCTCGGTCCTCGCCGAACCGGTAAAACCGCGTTTGTTCGCAATCAACTCCCCGAAAGCAAGGTCTACGATTTGCTCAAGGCGGACGTGTTTCTGAGACTATCCCAAAGGCCCCAATCCATCCGGGAGGCGCTTGGTCCCGCGGACCAACTCATCGTCATCGACGAAATCCAGAAGCTGCCCAAACTGATGGATGAAGTCCACGTCATGATCGAAGAATCCGGCGTTCGTTTCTTGCTCACCGGCAGCAGCGCCCGGAAGCTCAAACGCAGCCACACCTCTCTGATGGGGGGTCGGGCGCGCGTTCGTTTTTTGCATCCCTTTATCAGCGCTGAGTTTGCGAATTTCGATTTGAAGCGGGCCTTGGCCTTTGGGATGCTTCCGCCGATTGCCCTATCCGATGATCCGCGGGAGGAACTTCAAAATTACGTGGGCACTTATTTGCAAGAAGAGATCAAGGCCGAGGCTCTCAGCCGCAACATCGAAGGCTTTTCTCGCTTTCTCCATCAGGCGGCCCTGTGGGCCGGCGAGGTTGTCAACTTCGAGGCCATCGGCCGCGACAGCCAGGTCCCGGCCAGAACGGTTCGCGAGTACTTCACCGTCTTGGAAGACACCCTCGTCGGCAAGCTGCTGAAACCGATGAAGACCCGAGGCAAGCGCAAAGCCATATCCCATGCCAAATGCTATTTTTTCGACCTGGGGGTGATGCAGGCTTTGACAGGCGAGATGGACCCGCAACCCGGCACGACGGCCTACGGAAAATCCCTCGAACACTTTGTTTGGCAGGAACTGGCCGCATACAAAAGCTACTTTGCTCGCGATCAGCCACTCAATTTCTGGCGCGACATCCACGGCGCGGAGGTGGATTTTGTGCTGTCGGAAAAAGTCGCCATCGAGGTCAAAAGCACGGTGGCGGTGCATGATCGACACCTCAAGGGGCTGCACCAGATTATGGAGCAGGACGACTATGAAATTCAGAGGCGCATGGTGGTTTGCCTGGAACCCGAGCGCAGAAGGGTGGGGCAGATCGAAATCGTGCCGGTTGGAGAATTTCTCCAGGAGCTATGGTCACAGAGATTGCTTTGAGGAGGGAACGTCAGCAATCCGCTGGCTCTCTGAGGGTGAATACGCCAGCAGTTCGATCCGCGGTTTGGGCCTCCCCGGGGGTGTAGGTATAGGTGCGAGGTTTCGGAAAACTCGTTTCTATAACCAGCCGTAAAATATACCATTATCGTGTCCCAATTTGGGACACACCCTACCTGGTTTCCGTCTCAAAAACGGACCCTTCTCAAGGCGATGTCGTTGGGGTCTACGCAGACTACCAGGGTGCCTTCTGGGGCGACTTTGAGTTTCTCGCTTCCTCCCTCTGGTTTCATCTGATGGGTGGGGTGAAGGAAGCGAGTGAAGCAAAGACGATTGCCGTCAGGTGTCGGTGCCGGGTAGAAGTAGATTTCTTTGACGACCGTACCCGCTTTTGAGCCGTCTGTTGATTTGTCCGAGGAGGGCCAGTAGAGGGTTGCGCCTTTTCTGATGCCGTGATTGTGGTGCCTGGACACGTCCAGCCCGCCAATACCGAGCGATGCATCACTCGGCCAGGCGGCATCGACGAGTACCGTGGCTTGTACGCATTTGCGGGACCAAGACACCCTCAATCCTTGTTCGGTTTTGACCTCACGTCCAAGCCAGAGAATGGGCGAGAGTCGGTATAGGACCATGGTCCCGGTGTCCCCGTAGCGCATGCGCAGCGTTGTGGTTCGAAAGCGTTTTTCGCCTTTGGGTCCTTGCTTGTCCGGATCGATTTCACTGTTTGGAAGGTAGCGCTCGGAGGTCACGTCGGCATTGTGATGCACCTTGCCGTTGAACCACCGGCCCACGTCGTTTTGGGCCAGGAAGATGCTGAAGGAAATTCCTTCATGTCGGACCTCGAAGAGATTGGGCTTGTCCATGGCCACGAGGTGAAGACCCTTGTTCAAAACGACCCGCGTGCCGTCCGGCCAAGTGATCTCCCGGTTTTTTCTCATCACGGGATCGGTTTCTGTTTGGCGCACAAAGAAGGGGATGGCGAGGCCTTTGAACGCGATGCCCGACCCGCTGCAAGAAATGGGCGCATCGTCTTCCCCGATGTTCACGGGCAGCACGGTCAGCCACTCGCCGCGTTTGTCGACGACACGAAAGAGGTCGGCGGAATGCGCCCGCTGTTTGGCGAAGGCAGGGGGGGATTTTGTGAAAAATCGTCCCGAGAGGTCGGGGACCACAAAGAGTCGCGTTCGACTGCCGACGTAAACAAAGGAGCCAGGCACCAGGGCATCGTCGGACTCGCGGGCCTCGGTTGAGGACGGGGCAGAGTCGACTGTCGGTTTTGTCGTTTGGCTTGTTGTCGAGCAGGCCATGAGTTGGAGGATTACGACCTGGGCAACAAGGAGGTACAGAACAATCTTGGCTTGCGACATCAAATCCCCCCAGTTGATCATTTATTGGCTGGCGCCGCGGGATTCTAAGAGATCGACGACGTCCTGGCGGCCGGCCATTTTCATTACTTTGAGTGGGGTGAAGCCTCGGCCGTCTTTGGCGTTGATGTTGGCGCCTTTGGCGAGCAAGAAGGTGGCGACGCGGTCGTTGGATGCTACGTGCAGGGGGCTCATGTCGAAGCTGTCTCGTTTGTTCATGGAACAGCCTGCGGTGTAGAGCTTTTCCAACATCGCCAGGTCGCCGTCACGGGCTGCGTCGTGTACGTTGCAGGCGGATACTACTTTGGCTGCTTCTTGGGCTTGGGCTTCTTTGGCTGGGCGCACCTCGTGATCCCAGTAGTAAAAGACAATGGCCCCGGACACCATCAGGGCGCTGATGATCAAGACCAGCACTGTTTTGTTCATAAGCAGCTCCTCTTCTAACGAATGATCTGGGCTGACCAACTTGCCAAGACGGCCAAGGGCTGGAAGAAAATGCCGAAGATCAGGGTGGGCAGGGCCATCATGCCGGCCACCAAGCCCGCGGCGTTCAATGCGGGCACGGGTTTGGCGTCCGGGTCACCTTGTTCCAGATACATGGCTTTCATGACTCGGGCGTAATAGTACAACGCGATGACCGAATTGGCGATGCCCAAGCCCGCCAAGATCAGATACCAGGTGCCGCCGTGGGCCAAGAGGGCTGCAAAGAGGTAGAGCTTGCCGATGAAGCCGGCCGTGGGCGGCAGCCCCGTCAAGGAAAGCAGGAAGATGACCATGACCAGGGCCAACCAAGGCGCACGTTTGCCCAGGCCTCGATAGGCACTCATGTCCTCGGAGCCTGTGCTTCGGGCCACGGCCGCGACCACGGCGAAAGCACCAAGGTTCATCATGGCGTAGATGCCCATGTAGAGCGTGACGGACTCGAAGCCGTCATGGCCCCCGGCCACCACGCCCATGAGTATGTAACCCGCATGGGCGATGGACGAATAGGCCAACATGCGTTTCAGGTTGTTTTGTACGAGTGCGACCAGATTGCCGAGGGTCATGGACAAAGCGGCCAGGACGCCGATGATGATTTCCCAAGGCAAGTCCACGGCCAAGGTCTCTTGTAAGGAGCCGGGCTCGGCAAAGATGCCCCAAAGAAAGCGCAGCATGACGGCAAAGCCCGCCGCCTTGGGTCCCACGCTCAGAAGGGCGGTGAAGGGGGTGGGCGCGCCCTCGTAAGCGTCGGGGCTCCACATGTGGAAGGGCACGGCGGTCACCTTGAAGCCGAAGCCCACCAGCACGAAAGAAACGGCTATCCAGGCCGTCCAACTGGCCGCGCCCGCGGGGATGGCGTCGGGGGCGGCCAGGGCCTTGTGCAGGCCCGGCAGACTCAGATCGCCGAAAAGACCGAAGAGCAAAGACATGCCGAAGAGCATGATGCCGGAAGCCACGCCGCCATAGAGTACGTATTTCAGTCCCGCCTCGCCCGAACGGGGTTTGGCTTGATTCCAACCCACCAAAAGGTAGGAGCAGAGGCTGACCGTTTCCATGGCCACATAGATCATGAGCAGGTGGTTGGCACCAACCAAGAAACTCATGCCCGCCGCCATGACCATGAGCAGACCGTGGTATTCGCCTCGCTGGGATTTGGGCAACTCCGGGCTGCCCACCGAGAGCATAACGGCCACCGCGACGACGCCCATGATCAAGGCCCTGAAGACCAGACCCATGGGGTCCAAGGCCACGAGACCGTCGAAGATCAAGATGCCTTGTCCCTGCCAGCCCATGCCGTACCAAATCAGCCAGGCCAGAGCCGCGAGACTCGTGCCTATCGCCAGCAAAGGAAAGACGATTCCTTGCCAAGGACTGGGATGTCGAGCGGCCGCGGATAAGAGAAACAAGACCACGGCCGCGCCGCATAGCAAAAGCTCGGGCGTGACGAACAAGAAGCTCGATACGCTGTCGATCGCTGTGTTCATGTCACAGCCCGACCGCCCGGGCCAAGGGCTCCACCAGGGCGTGCAGTTGCGGGTTCATCAGGTTCAAGATGGGCGCGGGATAGACGCCCAAGACGATTATGATGGCACCCAGGGGATACAAAGACAGACGCTCGCGCCAATTCACGTCTTGGATGTCTTTGTATTTTTCGTTTAGGGGCCCCAAGAACATGCGCTGAATGGTCCACAGATAGTAAGCCGCGGTGATGACCACGCCGGAGATGGCGATGATGGTCAAGACGGTGAAGGTGGAAAAGGCCCCCATGAAGCAGAGGGCTTCAGAGATAAATCCGTTTAATCCCGGCAGACCCAGGGAGGCCATGAAGGCCAGGCCCATCAGGCCCGTGTATTCGGGCATCACTTTGGCCAGGCCACCAAAACCCGCGATTTCACGGTGATGGGCTCGATCATAGACCACGCCGGCGATGAGGAAGAGGGCAGGGGCGATGATGCCGTGGTTGAACATTTGGTAAACCGCACCTGATATGCCGGCGTCGGTGAAGGCCGCCATGCCCAAAAGCACGAAGCCCATGTGGCTGACCGAGCTGTAGGCGATGAGCTTCTTCAAGTCCGTTTGGGCCATGCAGACGAAGGCTGCGTAAACGATGTTGATGACCCCGAAAATGGCGATGCCCCACTGGGCCCAGATGGTTTCGTCCGGCAGGATGGCGAAATTCACGCGCAGGATGCCGTAGACGCCCATTTTCAAGAGTACGCCGGCCAAAATGACCGAGATGGGCGTCGGTGCTTCCACGTGGGCGTCGGGCAACCAGGTGTGGAAGGGAAACATGGGGATCTTGATGGCAAAAGCGATGAACAGGCCCAACCAAACCAGCTTGGGTGAGATCAGGGCCATTTGTGAGAAATCGTTCTCTGTTGCCATTTTGATCATGTTGAAGGTGTGGACGGCGCTCGTGCCGTCGATGAGCGTGGTGGCATTGGAGGCGTAATAGAGTGCGATCATGGCCAGCAACATGAGGACCGAACCGGCCAAGGTGTAAAGGAAGAACTTGATGGCCGCGTATTCTTTGCGCGGGCCGCCCCAGATGCCGATCAGGAAGTACATCGGCAGCAGCATGAGCTCCCAGAAGACGTAGAACAAAAAGAAGTCCAGGGAGCAAAAAACGCCCAGCATGGCCGATTCCAAAAGCAGCAAGAGGGCCATGTAGCCCGGCACGCCGCGGCGCGAGAAGTGCTTTTTGTCATCTTTGGCAATGCCCCAGGGCAGGGACGCGAGGACCGCGATAAAGGAGATGAGCGCGGTCAGAATGATCATGGTGACGCTTAGGCCATCCACGCCCATGAAGTATTCGATGTTGAAGGCCTGTATCCAAACCACGTGATGCACGAATTGCAGGTTGGGCAGGCCCTTGACCACCAGGGCGGCGGGCATGGAGGGATCAAATCCCAGCCACATGATGCCCGCGAAAACCATGACCCCGGCCGAGGCCAAGACGGCCACAATGCGACTGAAGTGATCCAGGCTTTGCTGGCTCAGCTTGATCGCGGGTTTGAGCGCCAGGGCCAGGCCGATGGCGCCCAGACCTATCAAGGGCGTAAAAGTCATCCAGGTAAGCAGCGTCGAGTTGGTTGAAAAATCCATGAACCGCTCCTCAAGCGTAAACGTCCAAAATAAACCGAGTCAGTACGGCGACGAGGACTGTGCCAATGACCAGTCCCGCCAGGTAAGTGGGCAGTCGGCCCGTCTGCAAGTTGCGAAGGCCGGCACCTGACTTGCGCACAAGCAAGCCCAGGCCGTTGACGGCACCGTCGACCACATAGGCGTCGATGGCCCCGTCCAGCCATGCAAAGGCCCGGGTCAGCATGCCGACTCCGTTCACCAGGCCATCGATGATCACGGTGTCGAACCAGGCGCTCAAGCGCCCAATGCCCAGAAAACCTCGTATGGCTGTGGCATCGTAGATTTCGTCTACATAGTACTTGTTGTAGAACAAGGCGTGCAGGCGTGGCAGCTTGGTTTTCAGGCGGGCCGGCAGCTCATTGCGCCTGCCTCGATAAAGCCACCATGCCAGGCCCAGGCCCAAGAACGCGATACCCACGCTGGCACCCATCAGGCCCCACTCCATGGCGTGTCCTTGCCCGTGAGCGTAGACCTTGGGCAGATGTTCGGCCGCGGTAAAAACCGGGGCCAAGAATTCTTCTAGTCGGGGCGGTGTGCCCATCCACAGGGCCGGGATGCCGATGAAGAGGGCGGCGAAGGCACCCAGGGCCAGAGCGGCCAAGACCATCGTGATGACTCGGGGCTGTTCCGTGGGCTCGTGGCCATGCACTTTTACCGTGGGTCCGGTGAAGGTCATGAAGTAAGAGCGCCACATGTAGAAAGAAGTCAGGCCCGCGGCCAAAAAGCCGGCCAGCCACAGGCTCCAGCCCGGCACCAGCAGGCCGGCCGAGTTGTATGCCTGCCAAAGGATTTCGTCTTTTGAGAAAAAGCCGGCGGCGATGGGAAAGCCCGAAATGGCAACGCAGGCAAACCAGTAAGTCCAGCGGGTCACCGGCATGACGTGGCCCAGCCCGCCCATTTTGCGCATGTCTTGTTCATGGTGCATGGCCAAGATCACCGAGCCGGCACCCAGAAACAAGCAGGCCTTGAAAAAAGCGTGGGTCAACAAGTGATAAGAGCCGGCCCAGAAGGCACCCACGCCCACGCCGATGAACATGAAGCCGAGTTGGCTGACGGTGGAGTATGCCAATACTTTTTTGATGTCGTATTGGAAGACGCCGATGGTGGCGGCGAAGAGAGCCGTGGCCGCGCCCGTCACGGCCACCACGGTCATGGCCGTGGGGCTTTGTACGTAAAGGAAGTTCATGCGCGCCACCATATACACGCCGGCGGTGACCATGGTGGCGGCGTGGATGAGGGCGCTGACCGGCGTGGGGCCGGCCATCGCGTCAGGCAGCCAGACGTACAAGGGAATCTGCGCTGATTTGCCCACGGCGCCGATGAAAAGGAAAATGCCCGCCAAAGTCATGACCGGCACGCCCCAAAGCGTTTTGTGCGCCGCGGCCTCGACCAGGGCCGGCAATTCCCGGAAGGTCAGGCTGAATCGGCCGTCTACGTGATAAGCGCCGTCGCTCCAGGTTCCGCCCAGGCTCCAAAAGAGGATGAACATGCCCACCAGGAAGCCGAAGTCGCCGATGCGGTTGACCACGAAGGCCTTCATGCCCGCTTTGGCGTTGGCCTTTTCTTTGTACCAGAAGCCGATGAGCAGATAGGAGCAGAGGCCCACCCCTTCCCAGCCCACGAACATGAGCAGGAGGTTGTCGCCCAAAACAAGGACCAGCATGCTGAACATGAAGAGGTTCAGAAAGGAGAAAAAGCGCCAGAAGCTTTCATCATCGGCCATGTAGCCGATCGAGTAAATGTGGATCAAGCCGCCCACGAATGTGACCATCAGCGCCATCATGGCGCTCAACGGGTCCATGGAGAAGGCAAGGTCCACCTGAATGTTGCCGACGGCTATCCAGGACCAAAGTTGGTCCAAAAGCAATCCGCCTTCGGGCAGGCGCCAAAAGGCCAAGACGGCCAGGCCGAAGGAGATCAAGGGCAAGACGACGCTGACTACGGCAACGGCCTTGCGACCAAAGCGTCGCTGCAAGCGAAGGCCGAAGAGGCCATTGATGGCCGCACCCAGCAGAGGCAGGAAGGGGATCAACCAGAGAAGATTGCTTTCAACCATCATCTCAACCCCTCAAGCTGTCGTGGTGCTCCACATCGATGGAGCGTTTTTGTCGGTGAATGGCCATGATCAGGGCCAGGCCGACCACCGCCTCGGCGGCGGCCAGCGCGATGATGAACAGGACGAAGATCTGGCCTTCGAGACCTTTCGCGTTGAAGTGGTTGAAGGCCAGCAGGTTCAAGCCCGCGGCGTTGAGCATGAGCTCGATGCCGATGAGCAGGGCCACGGCGTTTCGCCGGGTCAGTACGCAGACCAGGCCCAGAGCGAAGAGGATGGCGGACACCACCAGGAAGTGTTGCAGTCCTACGTGGATCATCGCCGCACCTCCTCGTCAGGCATTTCGTCCTGGCGCCGAGCCACGACCACCGAGCCAATGACCACGCCCAAGAGCACAACGCTCATCAGCTCGAAAGGCAAGAGGGCTTGGCCCAAGAGTGCCTCACCCAAGGCTGCGGTGGTGGGTGTGTAATCTGCCGGGGTGGATTGAAGCCAAGGGGCCTTGATGGCCACGATGACCAGCATGGCCATCATCACGCCGCCCAACAAGAGGCCCACGACCAGGTTGACGGGCTTGCCCAGGGGGTTGGAGCGGGAGGCCTGCTCGATGTGGCTGGTGAGCATGACCGCGAAGATCATCAATACCAAAATACCGCCCACGTAAACCATGAGCTGCACCACGGCCACAAAATCTGCTGCCAACATGGCGTAAAGGCCTGCCACGCCAAGGAAGGTGCCCAGCATGCTGAACACGGCGCGCACGATGTTGCGCGAGACGACGGCATAGAGGCCGCAGACCACGGTCAGGGCCGCGATGCCGTAAAAAATCAGATCCACGAGGCTGAATGCCGGGTTCATGCTTGGCCTCCCTCGTCTGAAGACGGCTTTTTGGGGTAGGTATCCCAGGCTCCGGGCATGAGATCCCGGATGATGGAGCCCGAGGGTTTGTGTTCCACTGCTTCGCCTTTCTTGATCTTGGCCGTCGGTCGAGGCTCGTCCACGAAGGAGAGCATCAGATTACGCACATCGCCCATGGCGCCTTCGAACTCCCGAGTATGAAGGATGGCGGTGGTGGGACAGGCCTCGACGCAAAGGCCGCAGAACATGCACTTGGCTAAGTCGATGTCAAAGCGATGGATGAGTCGGCCTCGTTCTTCGTCCTTGACCACTTCGATGTGAATGCAGTCGATGGGACAGGCCCTCGCGCAGGCCAGGCAGCCCGTGCACAGATCCATGTCCACTTCCAGAAAGCCTCGGGAACGTTCTGGCAGCATTTGAGCCAAGGGTTTGGGGATGCGATCCGGATACTGAACGGTGATGGGTTTGCGCAAAAAATAGGAACTGGTCACGGCCAGGCCGTCGGCCAGGCTGAGCACGCTGCGCCCGATGGCGGTGAAGTAGTCGCGAAAGGCGCCCATCAGCGAACCCCCTTGGCTTTTTGGCGGCGGTGGGCCCCGTAGGCTCGCATGTGCAGACCGGGTTGATAGCGGCTGACCTTGCCGCGGGCCAGTACGTTGAAGTCCAAAGGATCCTTGGCTTGGCGGATGTGAAAAAAGACCCTCCAGATGAAGATGGCAGCCAGCAAGGCCGCAAAGCCTGTGGTGGCAAAGTGGACCAACTGGTCACTCAGAGAGCCTGCCGGCACCAGCATCATGTAGACCGCCGTGCCCAGGAGGCAAAAGAAGGAGATGGGCACCAGGTAGCGGTAACAAAGGTTCATGAGTTGGTCGACGCGCAACCTTGGGAAGGTCCAGCGCAGGAGGACCACGATGGTGCAGCCTAAGGATGCCTTGGCTACGAAGATGCCCACGCCCAAAAGCTGTAGCCACACGGAGTCGGCCTGCTCGGCCGGACTAACCATGGGGATCTGCCAGCCACCGAAGAAGAGCAGGGCGGCGATGGCGCTCATCAGATAGACGTTTGCGAATTCGCCCAAGAAGAAACCACCGAAGCGGATGCCCGAGTATTCAGTGTTGTAGCCCGCCACCAGTTCGCTTTCAGCCTCGGGCAGGTCGAAGGGCGTACGGTTGCCTTCGGCCACGGCGGAGGTGAAGTACATGAAGAAGGCGATGAAGGTGAAGGGGTTGTGAAAGATGTACCATTCCCAAGGCCAGCCACCTTGCGCTTCGATGATGCCCTGGGTGGACAAGGTGCCCGACAAAAGGACGACGACCATGATGCTCAGGGCAGAGGGGATCTCGTAGCTGACGATCTGGGCTGCCGCGCGCACGCCGCCCAAGAGACTCCATTTGTTGTTGGAGGCCCAGCCGGCCATGAGCACGCCCACGACCACCAGGGAGGTGATGGCCAAAAGGTAGAGCACGCCCACGTTCAGGTCGGCACCGATGACCAATTGGCCGAAGGGCACGGAGGCAAAGGCCCCAAAGACGCCCGTCATCACAAGGTAGGGGGCCAGCCGGAAAAGAGGTCGATCGGCTTCGGCCGGGATGACGTCCTCTTTCAGGATCATCTTGGCCCCGTCGGCCAGCCATTGCAGCAGCCCCAGGGGGCCCACCCGGTTGGGGCCGATTCGGCTCTGCACTCGGCCCGCGACTCGCCGCTCTACGTAAGTGATGAGGGCGGCGATGACCAGGGCCACCATGAAGACCACCAGGGCCACCACGGCGATAACCAGCGTGAAGACGATTTGCCGTCCCCAAAAGCCCAGCTCGAAATGATCGGCGATGAATTGAGCGATCGCTTCCATTACTTACCTGTCCATCTCTGGGGCAATGGTGTCCAAGCTTGCGATGAGCGCCACCAGATCGGCGATCATCAGGCCCGGGGTCACGTGTTCGAAGATGCTCAGGGCGGCAAAAGAGCTCGAGCGCCATTTGAGTCGATAAGGTTTGGGTGAACCGTCGCTGACCAGATAAACGCCCAACTCACCTCGGGCACCTTCTACGGCCACGTAGGTTTCTCCCGCCGGTGGTTTGATCTTGCGCGGCACTTTGCCCAGGATGTCGCCTTCCGGCAACTTGGCCATGGCCTGGCGCAAGATGCGGCAGCTCTGGCGCATTTCGTCGACTCGCACCACCCAGCGCCGGTAACAGTCGCCCTCGATGGCTCGTGGGTGTTCGCCTGTGGGGATCTCGAAGTCGAAGTCCTCATAGACGCTGTAGGGCTGGTCCCGACGCAAATCCCAGTCCACGCCGGATGCTCGCAAGTTGGGCCCCACCAGTCCGTAGGCCACGGCATCCGCGGCACAGATGGGGGCCACTTCGACAAAACGCTTGATGAGAATTTCGTTGCCCGAGATCAGGCGGTCCAGCTCATTGATGATGGGCTCAAAGTGGTCTAAGAAGGTTTCCAAGGCCTTGAGCCAGGCCTCATCCACGTCGGCCGACACACCGCCGATGCGCATGTAGTTGTAGGTCAGCCGGTTGCCGCAGAGAGCCTCCATCAAATCGTTGATGCTCTCACGTTCTCTGAGCAGGTAGACGAAGGGCGTGAGCGCACCCACGTCCATGGCCATGGCCCCCAAAGTCACATGGTGGTTGGCCAGGCGGTTCAGTTCGGTGGTGATGACGCGGAGATACTCTGCCCGGGGGGGGACCTCAATGTCGGCCAAATCCTCTACCGCCATGGCGTAGACCTGGTTGCAGAACATGGCCTCCATGTAATTGATGCGATCCGTGTAGGGCATGAAAGAAGCGTAGGGCAGACCTTCTGCGATTTTTTCCAGGCCCCGGTGCAAGTAGCCGACCTCGGGCACGGCCTTGTGCATAATCTCGCCGTCGGTGTGCACGATGAAGCGCAGCACGCCATGGGTCGAGGGGTGATTGGGGCCCATGTTGATTTTCATCAGCTCCCGGCCGGACTCGTCCTCTTCGTGCGGTTTTTCAAGAAGCAGTTCGTTCATTTCTTGCTCCCCGCGATCGGATAGCCGGGTCGGCGGGTGGGGATGCCCCGGTAGCTTTCTTCTTCTTGGTAATCTTTGAGCAGCGGGTGACCGACCCAGTCATCCGGCATGAGCAAGCGGCGCATGTCCGGGTGACCCTCAAAGTCCAGGCCGAAGAGGTCGAAAACCTCTCGTTCGTGCCAGTTTGCCGCCGGCCAGATGTCGCTGACGGTTTGAATTTGGCCCTCTTCCCGTGGGCAAAGGGTCTTGAGCACGAAGGCTTGCCGGTGTTTGTAAGCAAACAGGTGCACGACCAGTTCGAGCTGTCCTTGCTCCGGACGGTCCACCGCGGTCAGGCTGCGCAGGAAGTCAAAAGTCAAGGCCTCATCGTCTCGCAAGACTTGGCAAGCTGTGTGCCAATGCTCCGGGTTCACGAGGGCGAAGGGGTCGCCGGCATGTTCGGTTTGCCAGTCGAGCTTGACCTGGTCGCCAAGGATTTGATCCAAGCGTTCAAAGATGGCCTGTGTGTTCATTCGAGAGCATCCTTTTCTTTTTTAGCCCAAGGGTCGGCCGGGCTGGCCTCGAATTTGCCCCAGGCTTTTTTTAACCAGGGCTCTCGTTCGATTTTTTGTTGTATCAACATCAGGCCTTCGAGCAGAGACTCTGGTCGCGGCGGGCAACCGGGGATGTAGACATCCACTGGAAGGAATAAGTCGCCGCCTTTGACAACAGAGTAGCTGCGTTGGAACAAGCCGCCTGTGTTGGCGCAGGAGCCCATGGCGATCACGTATTTGTAGTCCGCCATCTGCTCGTAGAGCAGGCGGATGCGGCTGGCCATTTTGTAGGTGATGGTGCCGGCCAGCAACATGACGTCGGCTTGCCGAGGCGTGGAGCGAAAGACCATGCCGAAACGATCCGTGTCGGTTCGGGGTCCGCCGGTTTGCATCAACTCGATGGCGCAGCAGGCAGTACCAAAGAGCAGGTACCAAAGGGAGTGCTTGCGGGCCATGTTGAGCAGGTTGTCGATGGGTCCCACGGCCACGGTGCCGTCGCCGGTGGGTTCGATGATGACCGACTTTTCTTTTTCGTTCATTTGCCAGGCTCCTTGTGGCCCAACCATTGCTCACGGTTTTCCAATGCCCGGATCCAGGTTAGATCGCCGCGGGTCCAGGCATAAATCAGGGCCACGAACAGCACCGTCATGAAAAAGAAGATCTCGACAAAAGCCAATAGTCCTTGACCGGATTCCAATAGCTTACGGAAGACCACCACCACGGGTACGGCCAGAGCCACCTCCACGTCGAAAATGACAAAGACCAAAGCGATGACGTAGAAGCGGTTGTTGAAATTAAACCAGGCCGAGCCGAAGGGGCGCTCGCCGCATTCGTAGGTTGTGAGCTTTTCTGGTCGCGGGTTGTGCATGCGCAAAAAGCGGCCCATGGTCAAAAAGACCAGGAGCATGCCGCCGCTGACCAGGATGAATCCGAAAACCATCGCCAAATTGAACGCCATGGGTCATCTCTCCTGTTAGTGGCATTTACGAATCGATTGTTGATTCGTTAGTGCCACGTTATGCTGCGGTGCATTGCGCAGTGTTTCGTACGGCCACAAGATACCTCGACAGGAGATCATGTCAACACTTACAACTCACCGAATTTGGGAGGCTTCCGGTTGACAGAGGACGTATATGGGGCCTATAAGTTTTCTACCGGAGGAAATCGCAAAGCTTGAAGGAGAGGCCAATGGGCAAGATGCGGCGAATCACGATGGCCCTGACCTTGTGTCTGGGTTTTTCTTGGGTTGTGGGGTGCTATTATAAGGCCCCGACCCGGCGGGCCAGGTACCGTAGCGATTATTTGGGAGAGGCTGAGGCGGAGGGCTTGATCCAGAAGCGCTTGGCCGTCCATGGCGTTAAGCTGATTTCCAATATGAAGCTCAAGCGGGAAGGGGTGCTCTTCGTCGCTGACGGCTATGACCGGGATATGCGTGTGGGTTACGAATATCGCTCTCACGAGGGCGGTGATTTCGAGGACGAAGAGGGTCAAGGCGAAGACGGTTTGAGTCAGGCTGAGCTGGACAAGCTGCTCGAACGGCAACCGATTTTTCGCGAGTTTTTCCTGATCGTGCCCGAAGGACCCCGCGAATCGGTGGAGCAGGCTGTCGAAGAGTTCGTCAAGAATCTCTATGTTTGGGAAGTGCTGAGGGCCAAAGGGGTTGAAAAAAGTGACAAGCTTTTCCCCGACAAGCAAAAGAAAAAGGATCTCATCCCCTGGGAGTCCACCGGCGATCTGACCAAGAAACGTGAAAAGATGGAAGAGCAGGAGAAGCTCAAGAAGCAGTTGGGCCAGGATGAAGACCCGGACGAGGACTGGCGAGACGAAGGCGATGAAGAGGACACCAAGCCCAAGAAAGACGAAGGCGACGACTGGAAAGAACCCCAGCCGGACAAACCCAAGCCTTCGGATAAGCCAGATACGACCAAGCCCGGCAAAGACCCCGCCGATGACGTGTGGGGCGAAGAGGATGAGGACTTCTAAGGAGTTCAATCGATGAAAGGCACATGCCCTGGTTGTAGCCGGGCGTTTGATATCAGCGAAGACTTCTTGCGCATGGGCGGCAAGGCCAAATGTCCCCACTGTTTGCTGGAGCTGGACTTCGGTGGTCCCAGTCCGGGTGAGATGACTCGTGATCCACGAGTGGACCCGACCCGAACCGATTACCGGAGGAAGTGGGTTGACAAGGAGCCACGGGATGAGGTCGACGCCACTTGCCCGGAATGCGAACGTCGATTCAAGATTGAGCGGAATTATCTCGTCAAAGGCGGAATAGCTCGATGTCCCCACTGTGCCGTGGACCTGTCTATCGAAGATGAGCAGTTTGGGAAGGACTTATCGGTGATTGAGGGCTCTGACCATCTCGCCACCCTGGCTGGACGGCCACCTGAACCTGGTGAGGAGGCTCCTGCGGAAGAGGAGCAAGAGGCGCAAGAGCAGGCCGATGAGTTTGACGAAACCGAGATCAGCCTCGACGATCTTTATGCAAATTCCAGCCCGGGCATGGAGGCTGGACCCCGCAGCCGAGAAGAAGCCCTGACATTTGCTGGCGAAAAGCAAGACCCTAGAGTCGAGACCGATGAGATGCAAAGCCCATATGGCGAGGAGCCTGCTGGGCCCGATCCCAAGGTGGCGGATGGGGATATGGGGCTGGAGGATCCCTTCGCTGCTGGAGCGTCAGAGGGCTCTTCAGGGGATGAAGAACAGGGCCAGTCCTATGATGACATTTTGCCAGATTTGAGCACCGAGCAGGACGAAGAAGACGAACAGACCATGGAAATCTCCAGCTTTCTGCTGGGGCATGAAGGCGAGGACCCCTTAGGCGACTTGTCGGATCAAATCGACTTTGACGACGGGCCTACCCACGCCGACAGAGGGGCTTCAGAAGAAGAAGCGCCTCAGGAAGAAGAAGAAGAAGCGCCTCAGGAGGAGGAAGAAGAAGAAGCGCCTCAGGAAGAAGAAGAAGAAGAAGCGCCTCAGGAAGAAGAAGAAGAAGCGCCT